>NZ_JAGHWZ010000006.1:0-167281 GCF_017746015.1 Xanthomonas sp. A1809
TACATGCCCGAAGGCAAATACTTTAGCTGCAGAAGTCCAACCACTGGCAACTTATCGCTTGCAAAGCAATTAATATGTTGCTTGATTAAACGTCTGCAAGATGGACAATCATCCTTCCTGCAGGCGTCCGCACAAATTACCTGCGCACACTGTCAAAGAACATGGGAAGTGGCCTCAGCGCCGTTCCCGTCAGCTTCGTCGTTTCCGTCGAAGCGAGCCGCCCATTATAGCGGACTTTTTCTTGCCGTCAACACCTCATTTCGAGGCGGTTGACGCTGCTTCGCTTGAACCCGAAGGTTTTCTGCGAAGCGAGCCGGCCATATTAGCAGGCTTTTCATCCTCGTCAACCCCTCGTGAAGAGGAAGTTGCCGCCGCTGCACCTCAATCTGCCGTAGCGTCTTTTCCGTGTAGCGAGCCGCCCATCATAGCCGGCTTTTTCGTTTCGTCAACACCTTATTTCAAGGCGTTTTCGAGCCCTTTCGCTCTGGTTCCGCGTTTGCGGAGGCCGTTGCGTCGGGGGAGGCGAACTATATGCCCACCGATCCGATTTGGGAAGCGTTTTGTGAAAAATTTTTCACGAAGTTGCCAAAACTTGCGCTATGCCCAGTCACGCCAGCAGAAAAGCTTTGAGGGCATTGGGACTGTCACTTCTATCCAACGTGTAAGACGCGTGAGATCACCGAGATTGCCGCCCTGCGGCAACCTTGGTGCGCTTTAGGCAGTGACGAGCAATACGCGGGCAAAATTACGCTTGCCTACCTGGATGACCCCTTCGAAGCCGTGCGTAAAGACGCGGCTGGGATCCTCCACTACTTCGCCGTCGATCCTGACCGCGCGTTCCTTGAGCTTGCGGGTGGCTTCGGAGTTGCTGGGCGTCAGGCCGGCGGCAGTCAGGAGCCCGGCAAGGCGCAGGCCCTCATCGGGAACCACCACTTCCTGCAGCGATAGCAGGCTGGTGTCGCCCTGCCCCGTTACCACCGCGTGCCAGCCGGCAATGGCCTGCTCTGCGGTTGCGGCATCGTGAAACCGGGTGGCCAGCTCGCGTGCCAGGCGCAATTTGACCTCGCGCGGATGCAGCTCTCCCGCAGCGACCTGCTCTTTCAGGCGCGCCGCTTCGGCCAGGCTGATATCGAAGGACAGCAAGTCGATCCAGCGCCAGGTCAGCTCGTCGCCGATCTTCATCGTCTTGGTGACGATGTCGATGGCCGGCTCGTTGATGCCGATGTAGTTGCCCAACGACTTGGACATCTTGGCTACGCCGTCCAGGCCTTCCAGCAGCGGCATGGTCAGCACGATTTGCGGCGCCTGACCGTAATGCTCCTGCAAGCCGCGCCCCATCAACAGGTTGAACTTCTGATCGGTGCCGCCCAGCTCGACGTCCGCCTTCAGGGCGACCGAATCGTAGCCTTGCACCAACGGGTAGAGGAATTCGTGGATGGCGATCGGCTGCTGGCTGCCGAAGCGCTTGGCGAAATCGTCGCGTTCGAGCATGCGCGCGACGGTGTGCTGGGCAGAGAGCTTGATCATGTCGGCCGCGCTCATCTGGCCGAACCATTCGGAGTTGAAGCGCACCTCGGTGCGTTCGCGGTCCAGGATCTTGAAGACCTGCTCTTCGTAGGTCCGTGCGTTGGCCAGCACATCCTCGCGGCTGAGCGGCTTGCGGGTGGCGTTCTTGCCGCTCGGGTCGCCGATCATTCCGGTGAAGTCGCCAATCAGGAAGATCACCTGATGGCCAAGCTGCTGGAACTGCCGCATCTTGTTGAGCAGCACGGTATGGCCCAGATGCAGATCCGGCGCGGTGGGATCGAAGCCGGCCTTCACCCGCAGCGGCTTACCGGTGGCGAGCCGCGCCTGCAGCTGATCGAGCTTGAGGACCTCTTCGGCACCACGGCCGATGAGTGCGAGGGATTCTTCGATAGTGGCCAACCACAGACTCCAGCGGCGCTTGCCGTCAAAAACGTGAATGATGTTAAACGCGGGTTAATTCCGCGCCAAGTGAAAATAATGAACAGGCTCAATGGTTTGACGCGCTGTTACAGGCTGTCTATGGTACCGGCGATTGGGCTCGCACTTCGAGCCAGCGAGGAATTTGAACGATGCAGAACTCAGAGCAGGGCCGTGCACGCAAGCGGCGCTTTCACGAACGCCTCCACGTCCTCCACGACACTGCACTGCATCGCAAGCTCAAGGCGCATCTGCCGGCGGCATTCAATGACCGCTGGACACGCCGTCACTGGATTCACGCCAGCCTGTTCGCCACCATCGGTGCGCTGGTCGCCACGATCGTGCCGGGTTTTTCCAACGCCATCGACGCACCGCTTTCCAGCCATTCCACGCTGGCATTGCCATTGCCGCCGCTGATTCCCAGCCGCAAGCAGCTGGCACCGAGCACCGATTGGGAAATTCTGCAGGTCAAGCCGGGCCAGACCCTGAGTACCTTGTTCAGCGAGCTGGGGATCCCGACCACGGTCATGTACCAGGTATTGGCGCACCCGGGGACCAAGGACGCGCTGACCAAGCTGCGTCCGGGTACCGAGATCGCCTTCGACATGCCGACGCCGGGGCAGCTGCGCGCACTGCGTTTTGATCGCGACGACAGTCATCGGGTGGAACTGCGCCTGCTGGGCGACGCCGTGCGCGAGAACGTGACCGAGCGGGCGACGACCACGCGCACGGTAGTGGCCAGCGGAGAGATCAGCAGTTCGTTGTATGCCTCGGCCGGCAAATCCGGACTGTCGCCGGCGGCGGTGGCGATCATGACCGACGAGATCTTCAAGTACGACATCGACTTCGACAAGGATCTGCAGCCCGGCGACCGGTTCAGCGTGGTCATGGATGAAACCTGGCGCGAAGGCGAGCGGATCAGCACCGGCGACATCCTGGCGGCGACGTTCACCACCGGCGGCAAGACCTATACGGGGTTCCGCTTCGAGCGCGCCGGCAAACCGGCCGAGTACTTCGACATCACTGGCCGCCCGCTCAAGAAGAGCTTCATCCGCATGCCGGTGGCCTATAGCCGGATCAGCTCCACCTTCGGTGCGCGCAAGCATCCGGTGCTGGGCACCATGCGCATGCACAAGGGTGTGGACTATGCGGCCGCCTCGGGCACGCCGATCATGGCAGCCGGCGATGCACGGGTGGTGTTTGTCGGGACCCAGCGCGGTTACGGCAACGTGGTGATCCTGGATCACGGCAAGAACTACAGCACGCTGTACGGGCACATGTCGCGCTTTGGCAAGATCAAGGCCGGGCAACGCATCAACCAGGGCACGGTGATCGGCTATGTCGGCATGACCGGCCTGGCGACCGGCCCGCATCTGCATTACGAATTCCGCGTGGGCGGGCAGCAGCGCAACCCGATGTCGGTGACGATGCCGCCGCCGGAGCCGCTGCAGGGCGCCGAACTGGCGGCGTTCCGCGCGCAGACGGCGCCGGCCATGGCCCGTATCGAGGGCATGGAGAAGCTGATCTACGCCGACGCCGGCAAGCCGGCCAAGGGCAAGTCGCGCAGTTAAGGCCTGCGGCTGGTCACTGCGTCAGCTGCGTTGCGGCTGCGCAGGTGGTGGCGGGCAGGTTCGGCGCTGCCTCCAGCCGTGTCGCCTGGTAGTTGCCGTACAGCTACGGGTTGCGGCGCACTGCAGGTGTTGAACGCTGCGATGTCCCCATGCGGCACCTGGTCTTGGCTGTCGACCGACAGCTTCTGAGGCGACTGCAGACCTTGACGATGCCTGAAGTGGGCGGGGAATCTCGAGGCGTGGGTCATTCTCGCGGCAGCGATTGCAGCACGTGGCCCGACGATGACGCGCCCACTGCACGGCTGCCACCGGGGTAAGACCGGTTGACGGACCCGGCCCGGCTGCACAAGCTGGCCGGCCGTGTCTTTCTGGCTTCGGCATGTCTGTCTTGGAACACGTTGACTCCCCCTTGTATCTGGGCCTGATGTCGGGAACCAGCGCCGATGGCATCGATGCCGCGCTGGTGCGCTTTGCTGATGCCACCCACCGCCGCTGCGAATTGGTGGCCGGGACGACGGTGGCGTGGGAGCCGCAACTGCGCGAGACCTTGGTGGCGCTCGGCCAGGGCGCCGAGACGGTGGCCATCGATGCGCTGGGCCAGCTGGACGCGCAGGTGGGGCTGGCATTCGCGGCGGCGGCCAATCGATTGATCGGCGACAGTGGCGTGGAGCGCCGGCAGATTCGTGCGATCGGCTCGCATGGGCAGACCATCCGCCACCGGCCCAACGCCAATCCAGCGTTCACCTGGCAGATCGGCGATGCCAGCCGGATTGCAGAGCACACCGGCATTACCACGGTGGCCGATTTCCGCCGCCGCGATGTGGCCGCCGGTGGCCAGGGCGCGCCACTGATGCCGGCCTTCCATCTGGCCATGCTGGGCGCAGGCGATGAAGACCGCGCGGTGCTCAATCTGGGCGGCATCGGCAACCTGACCTTGATTCCGCGCGATGGCGCGGTGCTGGGATTCGATACCGGCCCGGCCAACGCGTTGCTGGACAGCTGGTGCCAACGCCATCACGGCACGCCGTTCGATGCCGAGGGTGCGTTTGCCGCCAGTGGGCGCGTGGATGCGGTTTTGCTGCAGGCGCTGTTGGCCGATCCGTGGTTTGCATTGCCGCCGCCCAAGAGTACCGGCCGCGAGCAATTCCATCTGGACTGGGCCGTGCAGGCGATGGGCAGCGCGCGGTTGGATGCTGCCGATGTGCAGGCGACCTTGCTCGAACTCACCGCTGCCAGCGTGGCCGATGCCTTGTTGCGGCTGCAGCCAACCACGCGACGGGTCCTGGTCTGCGGCGGCGGCGTGCGCAACCCGGTGCTGTTGGCGCGACTGGCGGCGCGGCTGCCGGGCATGGTGGTGGAATCCAGCGCGCGATACGGACTGGACCCGGATTACCTGGAAGCGATGGGCTTTGCCTGGCTGGCAGCCGAGCTGCTGGCCGGACGCGCGGCCAACCTGCCCGCGGTGACCGGGGCGGCCGGGCCTCGGCTGTTGGGGGCGATCTATCCGGCGTGAGCCCGTGGGCCTGTGCTGGCCGGGATGAAGCTGCGGCAGCGCTAGGGATTATTTCCCGCCGGCAGCGCCTTGAGCGCGGCAATCGCCTCGGCCAGGGCATCGACCTCCGGGTGCTGCAGGCCGCCGGTGACTTCGTATTCGCTGGCGAACAGGCCTTGTTCGAGCAGATGCATGACGGTCTGGTGCTGGGTCCAGCCCCGTGCGACGGAAATGCGGCGAATACGGTCCACCAGCACCGGGTCGATGTCACGCAATACCAGATCGGTCATGCCCTGCCTCGTGCAATGCGCTGCTCCGCGCGCATCATCGGCAACCTTGGCGGACGTTTCAATCCGGCCGCCTGTCGTGCGCCAATAGCCGCGGCCATAGCCAGGCCAGCAGCATTAACGTGGGAATGACGGTCAGGGCGCTGAGGATGAAGAAGGTGCTGTAGGAGGTCGCCTGGACGACGAACCCGGACACGCCACCGGCAAACTTGCCCGGCAGGTTGGCCAGCGAGACCAGCAACGCATACTGGGTTGCGGTGAAGTTGCGGTCGGTCAGCGAGGACATGAAAGCCACCAGCACCGTGGCGGCGAACCCCTGGAAGAGATTATCGGCACTGAGCGCGGCATAGAACGCCCACAGCTTGCCGGGGTTGTGCGCCATCAGCAGGAACGCCAGGTTGGACAAGGCCACCCCCAGCGCGGCCACCAGCAACATGCGCCGGAACCCGAACGCGGCAATTGCCGCGCCGCCAGCGAAGGCGCCGACAATGCCCATCCAGACGCCGAACAGTTTGGAGACGGTGGCGATATCGGCCTTGGTGAAGCCCGAATCCAGATAGAACGGACCGGCCATGACGCCGATCACCTGGTCGGGAAACTTGTACAGGCCCACGAACAGCAGCAGCACGATGCCCAGCGCCAGCCCATTGCTGGAAAAGAAGCTGGAAATCGGTTGCCAGAACGCACCGGCGACGTCCACGCGGCGCACGACCGTCGCCTCGGGCCGGTCGGGCTCGCGGCATAGCAAGGTGGTGACGATCGGCACCAGCATCAGTGCGGCCATGCCGACGTACGCCCACGTCCAGCCGAGGTATTGGGCCATGTACAACGCACCGGCACCGCCCAGGATCAGGCCGATGCGGTAGCCCAGCGTGTAGGTCGCCGCCAACGCGGCCTGCGCGGCATCCGGAGCGATTTCGATGCGGTAGGCATCCACCACCGAGTCCTGGGTCGCGCCCCAGAACGAGGCGAACAACACCCAGCCGACCAACCCCGTAACGCTCAGGTCCGGGCGCGAAAATGCCAGCGCGAACAGGCCGATGGTGACGCCGATCTGCGCCACCAGCAGCCAGGAGCGACGGCGCCCCAGAAACGCGGTGAGCGGAAACGCATAGCGGTCGATCAGCGGCGCCCACAGGAACTTGAGCAGATAGAAGAAGCTGGCCAGGCTGATCAAGCCGATGCTGCCCAGGTCCAGCCCCACATCGCGCAAGCGGGTCGACAAGGTCTGCGAGGCGATCAGCAGGAACGGCAAGCCGCTGCCGAAGCCCAGCAGTGCCATGGTCGCCGCCGATGGCGTGGCGAAGGCGCGCTGGATACCACGCCAGCCCTTATAGCCCGGTGCAGACGTGGTCATGCGTCACTCCGGCGAGCACGAACGCCAGTGGTCGTGGCCGGCGCGGCCCACGGCACCGCTGCATGCAGCCCGCCGCGGAGGGCCGTCATGGCGTCACGCGTCCTGTCTTGAGCGGTCTGTGCAGGACCGTAACGACGCACTCCCGTGCCGAAGCAGAAGGTTGCGAAAGGCATCGGCCGACTGCGTAAGGGCCAATGAGAGCCGCCGCGCGTGCTGCAGTGGCCGAGCTGCCGCCGGATGGCGATGTTGCCGGCGAAGTCTTGGCCCCGTTCTGCAACATGCCGGCGCGCTATGACCGAAACCATAGCCTTGGCCTGCCTCACTGCGCGTAATCCACGATGTACGGCGCGTGGTCGGAGAAGCGCTCTTCGCGGTAGATCGAGCAGGCCTTCAAGGTGTCGCGCAGGCCGGGGGTGACCAGTTGGTAGTCGATGCGCCAACCGACATTGTTGGCGCGCGCCGCGCCACGGTTGCTCCACCAGGTGTAGTCCTGGCCCTGCGGATGCAGTACGCGGTAGCTGTCGACCCAGCCGCGGCCTTCGGCGGGGTTGGCGTCTTCTGGCGCGTCGGCGCACAGGCCGTTGAGCCAATCGCGCTCGGGCGGCAGGCAGCCGGAGTTCTTCTGGTTGGATTTCCAGTTCTTGATGTCCAGCGCCGTGCGCACGATGTTCCAGTCGCCGCACAGCACGTACTGGCGGCCACTGGCCAGCCACTGCTCCAGGATCGGCCGTAGCCATTGCATCACCTGGAACTTGTAGTCCTGGCGCAACTCGCCCGAGGAACCGGAGGGGATGTAGAAGGACACCACGCTGAGGTTGCCGAAGCGCGCTTCGATATAGCGCCCCTCTTCGTCGAACTCCGGCCAGCCCAGCGCGGTGCGCACCTCGTCGGGCTCGTGCCGGCTGTAGATCGCCACGCCGCTATAGCCCTTCTTGGTGCTGGCGTCGCGAAACCAGGCCTTGTAGCCGGTGGGCAGGAAGTCTGGCCCGGCCAGTTGATGCTCCTGGGCCTTGGTTTCCTGCACGCACAGCACGTCGGCGTCCTGGGCGGCGAACCACGCGAAGAAACCCTTGCTGGCGGCCGAGCGCAGGCCGTTGGCGTTGAAACTGATGATGCGCATAGGCCGGGAATGGGAAACGGGAATAGGGAATCGTAAAGCCTACCCCAGGCGCATGCGGAAGGCTGCCGGCGCATGATGCGTTTACCATTCCCGACTCCCCATTCCCCATTCCCGTCCAATGACCGACCACCGCACCCGTTTCCTGCAGCTAGCCCTGGACGCCGATGCCCTGCGCTTTGGCGAGTTCACGCTCAAGTCCGGGCGGCTCAGCCCGTACTTCTTCAATGCCGGGCGCTTCGATTCGGGAGCCAAGACCGCGCAGTTGGCGCAGTGCTATGCCGATGCGATCGATGCGGCCGGGCTGGACTTCGACCTGTTGTTCGGGCCGGCCTACAAGGGCATTCCGTTGGCAACCGCGCTGGCCTGCGCCTACGCGGGGCGCGGACGCGACCTGCCGCTGGCGTTCAACCGCAAGGAAGCCAAGGACCATGGCGAAGGCGGCACCCTGATCGGCGCGCCGCTGGCCGGCCGTAAGGTATTGATCGTCGATGACGTGATCACCGCCGGCACCGCGATCCGCGAGGCGCTGGCCATCATCCGTGCCGCCGGCGGCATGCCGTCGGGGATCGTGGTGGCGCTGGACCGGCAGGAGATCGCGTCCGATCAGGACCGCCGTTCCGCCGCCCAGGCGGTGGCGGCCGAGGCCGGCATCCCGGTGATCGCGGTGGCCAACCTGGGCGACCTGCTTGCTTTTGCGGCAGGAAACGCCGACCTTGTGGGCTTCCAGGAACCGCTGCTGGCCTATCGTGGCCGCTACGGGACCGACACCACAGGCTGACGGCAGGCGACAGGGGGCTGCGATGATGCCAATACACACACGTTCGGCATTGTTCGCCGTTGCGGCGGCTGTCGCTGCGACCTTGATCATGGCGGCGCCAGCCGGCGCGCAAGACAAGCCGGCCGGCAAGAAGCTGTATTGCTGGAACCAGAACGGCGCCCGCGTGTGCAGCGATACGCTGCCCCCGGAGGCGGTGAACCAGGCGCGCGACGAATTCAACGTCAAGAGCGGGATGCGCAGCGCCGAGGTGCAGCGCGCCATGAGCAGCGACGAGCGCGCTGCCGCTGCGGCCAGCGAGCAGCAACGCCAGGCCGATCTGGCCGCCGAGCAGATGCGCCAGCGCACCGACCAGGCGATGCTGATGTCCTATCAGAGCGAGGACGACCTGCGCCGGGTGTTCAAGGAGCGCATCGCCATCGTGGACAACAACATCCATACCGCGCGCTTCAACGTGACCAGCCTGCGCGAGGGGTTGGCCAGCCTGCTGCGCAGCGCCGGCGACCGCGAGCTGGCCGGCCAGGCAGTGGCTGACAAGCTGGCCGGCGACATCCAGCAGCGCCATCGCGATCTGATGGCGCAGTTGCGTCTGCAGATCAGCTTCGAGCAGCAACGGGTGGCGCTGGATGGCGAGATCGCCGACATCCTGCAGCGCTACCGGGCCATGAAGGAGCCACCCGCCGGCGCCCCGCCCGCCGGCTGACCGGCGCTGCGTCATCCCGGCCGTGCGGCGCACCGCCGCGGGCGGCATTTCCCGATCCGACGCCCTGCCCGCATAATGGCCGGTCTTACTCTTTGCCCACGAGGCTCTCCCGCATGGCCCGGATCATCGCCATTGCCAACCAGAAAGGCGGCGTCGGCAAGACCACGACCGCGGTCAATCTGGCGGCCGGCCTGGCGCGCGCGCCCAAGCGTGTGTTGCTGGTGGATCTGGACTCGCAGGGCAACGCCACCATGGGCAGCGGCATCGACAAGCGCGATGTGGCCGCCTCCACCTGCGACCTGTTGCTGGGCGAAAACACCGCCGCGCAGATCCGGGTGGCCGCGCCGGAAGGCTTCGACCTGCTGCCAGGCAACATCGACCTGACCGCTGCCGAGATCCAGCTGATGGACCAGGGCGAACGCGAACAGCGGCTCAAGCGCGCCCTGGCGCCGATCCGCGACGAGTACGACTTCATCCTGATCGATTGCCCGCCGGCATTGTCGCTGCTCACGCTCAATGCGCTGACCGCGGCCGATTCGATCATCGTGCCGATGCAGTGCGAGTACTACGCGCTGGAAGGGCTGACCGCGCTGCTGGAAACCATCGAAGCGTTGCGCGCCAACCTCAACCCGACGCTGGAAATCGAAGGCGTGCTGCGCACCATGTTCGACATCCGCAACAACCTGGCCAATGCGGTATCGGCCGAGCTGACCGAGCATTTCGGCGACAAGGTGTTTCGCACCATCGTGCCGCGCAACGTGCGCCTGGCCGAGGCGCCCAGCCATGGCCAGAGCATCGTCGGTTACGACCGCACCTCGCGCGGCGGGGTGGCCTACCTGGGCCTGGCCGGTGAGATCGTGCGCCGCCAGAACGACCGCAACAAGGCCGTCCGGCCCGTGGAGACCGTCTGATGAGCAAGCCGCCGCTGGCAAAGAAGCGTGGCCTGGGCCGTGGCCTGGAAGCGCTGCTGGGGCCCAAGGGCGCGGCCGCCGCCGCCGCACCGGCCGGTGCCGACGAACAGGCCTTGCAGCCCGGCGATACCCTGCGCACCTTGGCGGTGACCCAGCTGCAGCCGGGCAAGTATCAGCCGCGCCGGGAGATGGACGAGGTCAAGCTGGCCGAGCTGGCCGAGTCGATCAAGGCGCAAGGCGTGATCCAGCCCATCGTGGCGCGCGAGCTGGCGCCGGGGCAGTTCGAGATCGTGGCCGGCGAACGCCGCTGGCGCGCTTCGCAGCTGGCTGGGCTGACCGAAGTGCCGGTGGTGGTGCGCGAGCTGGACGACCGCACCGTCATCGCGATGGCGCTGATCGAAAACATCCAGCGCGAAGACCTCAACCCGCTGGAAGAAGCGCAGGCGTTGCAGCGGCTGATCGACGAATTTTCGCTGACCCATGCCGAGGCCGCCGGCGCGGTGGGACGCTCGCGTGCGTCGGTCTCCAATCTGCTGCGGTTGCTGGAATTGCCGGTGGCCATTCGCGTGTTGCTGGAAACCCGCCGGCTGGAAATGGGCCACGCGCGCGCGCTGCTCACCCTGGCGCCGGAGCTGGCCAGCAAGCTGGCGCAGGAAGCGGCCGACCAGGGCTGGTCGGTGCGCGAGGTCGAACACCGCGCGCAGCAGTTTGCCGCCGGCAAGGTGCCCGGCTCGCTGCGCAAGGGCAAGCCGGCGCCGGTGGCCCCACAGGCCGATATCGCCTCGCTGGAAACCGAACTGTCCGAGTCGCTGGGCACCAAGGTGGTGTTCAATCATGGCCGCGGCGGCAAGGGCAAGCTGGTGATCCATTACACCGATCTGGACACGCTGGACGGCGTGCTCGAACGCCTGCGCATGCAGCGCAGCTGATCGCTTGCACATCCAACAGGATCTTCGTCGGCCATGAATCCCGCCAAGGTGGACCGCCAGCACCTGCTGCAGCTGACCGACCTGCCCAACGTCGGGCCGGCCTGCGAAAAGGACCTGCGCCTGATCGGCATCCGCGTGCCTGCGCAGCTGCGCGGTCGCGATGCCTACGACATGCACGCACAGCTGTGCCTGCGCACCGGCGTGCTGCACGACCCCTGCGTAATCGATGTGTTCCTGTCGATCGTGCGCTTCATGGACGGCGAGGCGGCGCAGCCGTGGTGGAAGTTCAGCGCCGAGCGCAAGGCCAAGCTTGCCAGCGAAGCGCCGCTCGCGCTGCGGTGAACGAAGACGCGTGGCGCGCTGCAGCCTTTGTTTCGAGCGCCGCATGCGCTGCGACCGCGGCAAATCGCGCCTGGCACGCCGCGCACGGCAGGCGCGTTGGCAGCATAGAGATGCCGAACCCGCTCGCAGCGGCGCCTGCAATGCGCCGCGCATGCGCATCCGGAGCGCCAGCCTTTTGTTTCCGCATTTCCCAGGATCACAGCCATGACCATTCTCGTCACCGGCGCTGCCGGTTTCATCGGTGCCTATACCTGCCGCGCGCTGGCGGCCCGCGGCGAGACGGTGGTGGGGCTGGACAACTACAACAGCTACTACGACCCGCAGCTCAAGCACGACCGGGTGGCGGCGCTGTGCCCCGGCATCGATATCCGCACGCTGGACCTGACCGATCGCGAGGGTCTGGCCGCATTGTTCGATGAGATCCAGCCGACCCGCGTGGTGCATCTGGCTGCGCAGGCGGGCGTGCGGTATTCGCTGGAAAACCCCCACGCCTACGTGGACAGCAACCTGGTTGGCTTCGTCAACATGCTCGAGCTGTGCCGGCACCGCGGCGTGCAGCACCTGGTGTATGCCTCGAGCAGTTCGGTCTACGGCGATTCGGCCACCCCGCCGTTTTCCGAAGACCAGCGCGTGGACCAACCGCGTTCGTTGTATGCGGCAACCAAGGCCGCCAACGAATTGATGGGCTACACCTATGCGCAGCTGTATGGCCTGCGCGCGACCGGGCTACGCTTTTTCACGGTGTACGGGCCGTGGGGCCGGCCGGACATGGCGCCGCTGATCTTCAGCCGTGCGGTGCTGGCGGGGCGGCCGATCGAGGTGTTCAACCACGGCAAGATGCAGCGCGATTTCACTTTCGTCGACGATATCGTGGCCGGTGTGCTGGGCGCGCTGGACACGCCCAGCACCGCGCCGGTGCCGCACCGGGTGTTCAACCTGGGCAACCACACGCCGGTGGAGCTGGAGACCTTCATCGACGTGATTGCGCAGGCCGCCGGCCGTGCAGCCGAGAAGGTCTACCGGCCGATGCAGCCGGGCGACATGATCCGCACCATGGCCGATACGCAGCGTGCGCAGGCGGCCTTCGGGTTCGATCCGGCGACCCCGGTCGAGCGTGGTTTGCCGCAGGTCGTGGAGTGGTGCCGGCAGTATTTCGGCGAGCGCACCTAGCGCTTGGCGGGATTTACGGGGGGAGGTGCGAAGGCGTCGATGGGCGCACGGAGCGCGGAGGCTGCCATGCGAGCCAGATGCAGGGCCTACCTTCCAGCAGCCGCCCGGGCGTACGACCGCATGGCAGCCACGCAATGCATGGCGATGTGTGCCAGCTGATGCACCGGAAGAGGGCGCGTGATCGGCCCGCTGGCCCACGCCTTCGCAGCCTTGCCACCTCCCCACCGTACGCTACAGGCTGCTTCAACCGGTCCAATGCGCATAACGCGTGCATGCTTCATGCCTGACTCAGAGAGTCAGGGCACAATGCCCGATCTTTTTCGCTCAGCCTTCATCCGGCTACCCCGCATCCATGAGCCAACCTCAGCTGTCCGTCGTCGTCCCGGTATTCAACGAGCGCGATAACGTCGCCACGCTGGTGGGCGAAATCGTCCGCGCCCTGCGCGGCGTGGTGGCCTTCGAAATCGTGTATGTCGATGACCATTCGCGTGACGACACGCTCGCGGTGCTGCAAGACCTGAAGAGCACCACGCCGGAACTGCGCGTGCTGCATCATGTGACCCAGAGCGGCCAGAGCACGGCGGTGCGCAGCGGGGTGAAGGCCGCGCGCGCCAGCTGGATCGCCACGCTCGATGGCGACGGCCAGAACGACCCGGCCGACATCCCAAAGCTGCTCATCGCGCGCAGCCAGGCCGAGCCGCAGGTGAAGCTGTTCGCCGGCTGGCGGGTCAACCGCCAGGATTCCGGCTCCAAGCGCTGGGCCAGCAAATGGGCCAACGCGATCCGCTCGCGCATGCTCCGCGACAACACGCCCGACACCGGCTGCGGCATCAAGTTGTTCGAGCGCGAGGCGTTCCTGGACCTGCCGTACTTCGACCACATGCATCGCTATTTGCCGGCGTTGATGCAGCGCGCCGGCTGGCGCACGGTGAGCGTGCCGGTCAACCACCGCCACCGCACCGCCGGCGTGTCCAAGTACAACAATCTCAATCGCGCCCTGGTCGGCATCCGCGACCTGCGCGGCGTGGCCTGGCTGATCACCCGCAGCAAGCGCACCGTGGTGCAGGAACGCTGATGGACCCGTCCTTGCTCGACCAACAACTGACCTGGCTGTACTGGACCGGCATCCATGTGACCGGGTGGAAGCTGATCGGCTATGTCGGCGCACTGATGTTCGGTGGCCGCTGGCTGGTGCAGTTCGTTGCCTCCAAGCGCGCCGGCAAGCCGGTGATTCCGCGCCTGTTCTGGTACATGAGCGTGGTCGGCAGCCTGATGACGCTGAGCTATTTCGTGTTTTCGGCCAAGCAGGATTCGGTCGGTGTGCTGCAGAACCTGTTCCCGGCGTTTACCGCGTTTTACAGCCTGTATCTGGATGTGAAGCATCGCGGGTGGAAACGCGACCGGGCCGGTCATTGAGGCGGGGATTCGGGATTCGGGATTCGCATTGCCTGGTCCGGATGGTTGCTGGTGATCGAACGCCGTTGGTGAGCCGTGGCGGGTTGAGATGATCCCGGTGCGCTGCAAAGCGCGTTGCTGCATCCGATGTTCGGTGATCCATCGTGGTTGGCGATGCCTCAGCGTACGCAAGCGATACGGCTGCACTGCATCTCACTGACAAGGTTTTGGGGTGCGATGCAGCGTGATTGATGTGCGCCTACGCGCCTTGACGCCACCTGCGGCATCCACCCCATGCAGCGCAGCTTGCCGGAGGCGTGGCGATAGCGCTGACCGCTGATGCCCGCTTTTCGGACACGCCATTGCGCGCGCGGCCGACGCGATGATGGACTGCCCGCCGATGTTGCCGCTCTCGCGCCGCGGGCAACCTGTGACCATGTCCACTGCGCTCCGTCATCGCCTCCTGTCCACGCCGACGCTTGAAGCCACGTATTGGCATCTGCGGCTGCCCACGCATCAGCGCGTGCCGCTATTCGCCGATTGGCGCTGCGCTCGCGCCGCGGCGGCCAGCCTGGCGCTGCCACGCCATTGGCAAGGTGCGCAGTTGCTGTGCTGGGTGCTGTTGCCTGAGGCGTGGTGCGGGTTGCTGCAGGCACCGAGCAAGGCGGTGTTGCTGCAATTGGCGGAGACGGCGCGACTGAGGACCGCCGATGCAGTCAATCGCGCACGCGGGCGTGGTGGAACGGTGTGGCAGCCGCAGATGCAGGTCTCGGCGCTCCCGCAGCAAAGCGATCATCGACAGTTCGCGCGCACGCTGGTCGCATTGCCCCTGCGGGCGGGCCTGGCCGAGCAGGTGGGCGAGTATCCGTACTGGGACGCAGTCTGGCTATTGACGGACGGTCACGACGCCGCGTCGATCACCACGCACTGCGATCGTGCCGAGCCAACCGGAACAGGCGCAACACACGGTTGATCGCGTACACCGAAGCGAGCCGGATAACGGCCCGCCGCGTCGCCCGCCGGCCCAGCTGCGCTGCCCCTGCCCAGGCAACGCAGCGGACGGTCCGCGCATCCGGCGATCAAAACGCCAATGGATGCTCCGGCAACAACGTCTGCAGTTCGTTGCGGAACAGCGTGCGAATCCGCTGCAATGCGGCCTCGCTGTCGGCTTCGAACCGCAGCACCAGGATCGGCGTTGTATT
Source organism: Xanthomonas sp. A1809 (assembly GCF_017746015.1). Lineage (NCBI taxonomy): Bacteria > Pseudomonadati > Pseudomonadota > Gammaproteobacteria > Lysobacterales > Lysobacteraceae > Xanthomonas > Xanthomonas sp. A1809. The sequence goes on from NZ_JAGHWZ010000006.1 coordinate 15,199, forward strand.
GGAGGCGCGTACCAGCCCCCAGCCGTCGATGAAGTCCGCGCGCAGCCCGTCGATGGTCGACAGCCGCGCCGATTCGAACGGCGATTCTTCGCCGGTCTGCGCACGCGCGACAAAGCGCGCCACCAGCGCATGCGCATCGCCTTCCACCGGCACCTTGATCTCCGGCGTGGAGACGCTCTCGGGCAGGGCGTCCAGCACGTCGGACGGGGTTTCCTCGCGCTGGGCCAGGATTTCCAGCAGGCGTGCGGCGGCGTAGATGCCGTCGTCAAAGCCGTACCAGCGCTCCTTGAAGAAGAAGTGGCCGCTCATCTCGCCGGCCAGTTCGGCATCGGTCTCGCGCATCTTGGACTTGATCAGCGAATGCCCGGTCTTCCACATCAGCGGACTACCGCCGTTGCGCAACACGTAGTCGGACAGCTTGCCGGTGCACTTCACGTCGTAGATGACCAATGCGCCAGGATTGCGCTGCAGGACATCGGCAGCGAACAGCATCAGCAGGCGGTCGGGGAACACCATCGCGCCTTCCTTGGTCACCACGCCCAGGCGATCGGCATCGCCATCGAACGCCACGCCGATATCCGCATCGAAACGCTGCACCATCTTCACCAGATCGTTGAGGTTGTGCGGCTCGCTCGGATCAGGGTGATGGTTGGGGAAGGTGCCATCGATGTCGCAGTACAACGGCACCACTTCGGCGCCGATCGCTTCCAGCAGGCGCGGTGCGATCTCACCGGCCACGCCGTTGCCGGCGTCCACCACCACCTTGATCGGGCGATCGAGCTGGACGTCGTCGGCGATACGCTGGATGTAGGCATCGCTGATGTCGCGCTGTTCCAGTTCGCCAGGCGTGGCGGCGGTATGCAGGCGACCTTCGTTGATGCGCTGGTGCAGTTCGGCGATGGCGGCGCCGGACAAGGTCTCGCCGCCGATCACGATCTTGAAACCGTTGTAGTCCGGCGGATTGTGGCTGCCGGTGACCGCCACGCAGCTGCCGGCACGCAGCTCGTAGGCGCCGAAGTACACCACCGGCGTCGGTGCCAGGCCGATGTCGGTGACGTTGCAGCCGGCGCGGCGCAGGCCTTCGATCAGGCCGTTGCTCAGCTCCGGCCCGGACAGCCGGCCGTCGCGACCGACCACCACATCGCGCAGTCCCTGTGCCTGCATCACGCTGCCGATGGCCTGGCCGACCAAGGCGGCAACGCCGGGGTTGAGGTCCTTACCGACCACGCCGCGGATGTCGTAGGCACGGAACATCTCGGTGGCGACCTGCACCGCCGGCACCAGCGCTGGCGGTGCCGGCGGTGCCTCGGCGTCCAGCGCGCGTGCCTCGCTGGCAACGCTGGCGTCGTGCTGCAGGCTCTGACTGAAGGTGGGTTCATCGGCGCCGGATTGGTCGGCAACCCGGCGCCGTGGCAAGGCCACCTGACCCCGGCTGGCCAGCACCAGCAGTACCGCAATGATCAGCAGCAATGCCGCCACGATGGCGCAACCGACGGCGCCCAGGCCCAGTGGGCCGCTGTCGCCTTGCGGCACCGCCGCAGCCACGCGCAAGCCGCTGGTCCCAAGCGGCCTGGCCAGCGTTTCGGCCGCATCGGCCAGTGCCATATCGCCCTGCTGGGCCACGTTGTAGCTGCCCTGGCGCACGGCCAGGTAGGCGCTGTCCGGTGCCGCGATTGCATCCAGCGGGCCGGTCAGGCGCAGTAACGGCAACCGCGCATACGCCACCGCCGGCTGCCCGCCAAGGCGCACCGCGGCAGCCACGCCCAGGCGGACTTGTTTGGCCTCGCGTACCACCCGGACCTGCGCCCGGTCGGCCACCTGCGCCGATTCGAGCAGGCTCAGACGCGCGTAACCGAAATCCTTGGGGTTGGCATAGGCCGCGGCAAGGTCGCCAGGCAGCACCTGCACATCCTCGGCGCCCTTGAAGCGCTCGCGGATGGCCGATGCGGCCGCCAGCGCGTCGCCACCGGCCAACGCAGCGATGACCGGCGGCTGCTTGAGCACCGCGTCGAGCTGGCTGGCCTGGGTGGCCATGGCCTGGCCCACGTCCTGCACCGCGCGGTCGCGCGCCTGCTCCAGCCCTTGCGCCACCGCGTCCTGGCGCCATTGCGCATAACTGTTCCAGCCGAACCAGGCAGCCAGCAGCAGCAATATGCCTCCCAACACCGGACCACTCGTACGCACGCTGGACATCCCCTGCCTGCGCTCGTTCGCCTTGCTCATGTAATTTCCCCTGTCAGCGCACGCCGGTGTGGCCGAATCCACCCGCTCCCCGCGCGCTGTCGACGAAAGTATCCACCACTTGCAAGCCCATACGCACGATCGGCAGGATCACCAGCTGCGCGATGCGGTCGCCCGGCTCGATGGTGAAGGCCTCGCGGCCGCGATTCCAGGTGCTGATCAGCAGCGGCCCCTGGTAATCGGCATCGATCAAACCGGTGCCGTTGCCGAGCACGATGCCGTGGCGATGGCCCAACCCCGAGCGCGGCAGGATCACCGCGCACAGCTGCGGGTCGGCCAGATGGATCGCGATACCGCTGGGGATCAGCGCCGCATCGCCCGGCTGCAGCGTCATCGGCGCCTCCAGCGCGGCGCGCAGGTCCATGCCGGCGCTGGATTCGGTGGCGTAGGCCGGCAGCGGCCACAGATCGCCGAAGCGCGGGTCGAGCAACTTCACCTGCAAGGACTGGGTTGGGGGGCTCATGCCTGCAATCTCTCCGCGATCAGGGCCAGCAGTTGGTCTGCCAACTCGGTCTTGCTGCTGCTGGGGAACACACGCTCGCCGCCCTGCCAATAGGCCGTGGCTGCGTTGTTGTCGCTTTCGAATCCGCCGCCTTCGATCCCCACCTGGTTGGCGATGATCAGGTCCAGCCGCTTGGCCGCCAGCTTGCCACGGGCGTAATGCTCCACATCGTGCGTTTCGGCAGCAAAACCGACCACCAGTTTCAGCGCCCCGGTCTGCGCGGCGACCTCGGACAGGATGTCCGGGGTGCGTACCAGCTCCAGGGTCAACGTTTCGCCAGTCTTCTTGATCTTCTGCGACACCACCCGCTTGGGGGTGTAGTCGGCCACGGCGGCAGCGCCGATGTAGATGTCGGCCGGGAATGCACCCAGCACCGCGTCGCGCATCTGCGCGGCCGAGCGCACGTCGATGCGCTGCACGCCCTCCGGGGTGGTCTGATGCACCGGCCCGCTGACCAGCACCACATAGGCACCCTGCCTGGCAGCGGCGGCGGCCAGGGCGTAGCCCATCTTGCCGCTGCTGCGGTTGCCGACGTAGCGCACCGGGTCCAGGTCCTCGAAGGTGGGGCCGGCGCTGATCACGATGCGCAGGCCTTCCAGCTGGGTGCTGCTGGGGATGAACACGGGCGCGGCAACGCTCTTGGTGCCCTCCGGGGCTGCGCTGGCGACCGCCGCGCCGCCGGCCAGCGCCGCAAGGATCGCGGCCGGTTCGGCCAGCCGGCCGGGGCCGGATTCGCCCTCGGCCAGCGGGCCGTCGTCAGGGCCCACCACCGCCACCCCCCGCGCACGCAGGGTGGCGATGTTGGCCTGGGTGGCCGGATGCAGCCACATGCGGTGGTTCATGGCCGGCGCCACGGTCAGCGGCGCGGTCGTGGCCAGGCACAGCGTGGTGACCAGATCGTCGGCCAGACCATGCGCCAGACGCGCCAGCAGGTCGGCGGTCGCCGGGGCAACGATCACCCGGTCGGCCCAGCGCGCAAGTTCGATGTGGCCCATCGCCTGCTCGGCGGCGCTGTCCCACAGCGTGGTGCGGGTGGGCTGCCCGGACAATGCCTGGAAGCTCAGCGGGGTGACGAATTGTTGCGCACCGCCGGTCATGGCGACCTGCACCTGCGCACCGGCGTCGCGCAGGCGACGGACCAGTTCGAGCGATTTGTAAGCGGCGATGCCTCCGCCGACGCACAGCAGCAAACGCTGTCCGTCCAGGGGGCGGGCCTGAGTGGAGCCGATCACGTCGGGGTCGTCCTACGGTTACAAGGACAACTAGATTAGCCGATGCCTCCGCTTGGCCTGATGGGCGTCGGCGATGAGCACCGGCAATCTCGCCATATGCACATACACGACTGGCCCACCCACGAACGCCCGCGCGAGAAACTTCTGGCGCGCGGGGCCACCGCCTTGTCCGATGCCGAGCTGCTGGCGATCTTCGTCGGCTCCGGCCTGCGCGGCCAGGATGCGGTGCAGACCGCGCGCGATCTGCTGCACCGGCACGGCCCGCTGCGTCTGTTGCTGGACCGCCCGGCCAAGACGCTGGCGCGCCTGCCCGGGCTGGGCCCGGCCTCGGCCTGCAAGCTTGCCGCCGCGATGGAGCTGGCCCAGCGGCACCTGATGAGCGCGCTGGAGCGCGGCGAGGCGCTCAGCGACCCGCCCAGCGTGGGCCGCTATTTCTCGCAGCGGCTGCGCGCGCGGGCCTATGAAGTGTTCGCCGCGCTGTTCCTGGACAACCGCCACCGCGCCATCGCCTTCGAGGAACTGTTCACCGGCACCATCGACGGGGCCGACATCCACCCGCGCGAAGTGGTCCGGCGGGCGCTGCTGCACAACGCCGCGGCGGTGATCGTCGGGCATAACCACCCGTCGGGTAATCCGGAGCCCTCCGAGGCCGACCGCGCGGTCACCAAGCGGCTGCTGGACAGCCTGGAGCTGGTGGATATCCGCCTGCTGGACCATTTCGTCATCGGCGATGGTCGACCGGTGTCGTTCGCCGAGCGCGGCTGGCTGGAATGAGCAGTGGTGCGCTGACCTGAACCATCGGTCGGACCCTGCGCCGCGCGGTCGGGTAAAATCGCTGGTTTGGTTCCAAGCAGATCCCACGTGAAAGCCCTACTCCGCGCACTGATCGGCCAAGGCATTGAAGCCTTGCGCGCCAATGGCACCCTGCCCGCCGACACCCTGCCGCCGGATTTTGTGGTCGAGCGACCCAAGACCCGCGAGCACGGCGACTTCGCCACCAATGCCGCGATGCTGCTGGCCAAGGCTGCGCGCAGCAATCCGCGCGCACTGGCGCAGGCGCTGGTTGCCGCGCTGCCGGCCAGCGACGACGTAGCCAAGGTGGATATCGCCGGTCCGGGCTTCATCAATTTCCATCTGGCCCCCACCGCGTATCAGCGCGAAGTGGCGCATGTGATCAAGCAAGGCCACGACTACGGCCGCGGGCTGGCCGGCAACGGCCGTTCGGTGGGCGTGGAATACGTCTCGGCCAACCCGACCGGCCCGCTGCATGTCGGCCACGGCCGCGCCGCGGCGATCGGCGACAGCCTGGCGCGCGTGCTCGACGCCAACGGCTGGAACGTCAAGCGCGAGTTCTACTACAACGATGCCGGCGTGCAGATCGAGAACCTGGCGCTGTCGGTCCAGGCACGCGCGCAGGGGCTCACCCCCGACAGCGACGGCTGGCCGGAAAACGGCTACCGCGGCGACTACATCGCCGATGTGGCCAGTGCCTACCTGGCCGGCGACACCGTCGACCTGGAAGGCCATCTGGTCACCGGCACCAAGGACCCAGCCGATCTCGAATCGATCCGTCGCTTCGCGGTGGCGTACCTGCGTAACGAGCAAAACCACGACCTGGCCGCGTTCCGGGTCGATTTCGACATCTACTTCCTGGAAAGCTCGCTGTACAAGGACGGCAAGGTCGAAGAAGCGGTGCAGAAGCTGATCGCCTCCGGCCATACCTACGAAGAAGGCGGCGCGCTGTGGCTGAAGTCCACCGACTTCGGCGACGACAAGGACCGCGTCATGCGCAAGTCCGACGGCACCTACACCTACTTCGTGCCGGACGTGGCCTATCACCTGACCAAGTGGCAACGCGGCTACGAGCGCGCCATCACCGAACTGGGCGCCGACCACCACGGCTCGCTGACGCGCGTGCGCGCCGGCCTGCAGGCGATGGAACTGGGCATCCCGCAAGGCTGGCCGGAATACGTGCTGCACCAGATGGTCACGGTGATGCGCGGCGGCGAGGAAGTGAAGCTGTCCAAGCGCGCCGGCAGCTACGTCACCCTGCGCGACCTGATCGAAGAAACCAGCGCCGATGCGGTGCGCTGGTTCCTGATCGCGCGCAAGCCCGATTCGCAGCTGACCTTCGATATCGACCTGGCGCGCGCGCAAAGCAACGACAACCCCGTGTTCTACGTGCAGTACGCGCATGCGCGGGTGTGCAGCGTGCTGCGCCAGGCGCAGGAAAAGGGCTACAAGTACGACCAGGCCCACGGCCTGGCCGAGCTCGCATGCCTGGACGACGAACACTCGCTGGCGGTGATGCTGGAGCTGTCGCGTTACCCGGAAGTGGTGGAAATCGCCGGCCAGGCGCTGGAGCCGTACCAGATCGCGCAATACCTGCGTGAATTGGCGCACGCCTTCCACACGTGGTATCACAACAGCAAGGTGCTGGTGGACGATGCCGCCGAGCGCGACGCCAAGCTCACCCTGGCGGTCGCCACCCAACAGGTGCTGGCCAATGGCCTGGAACTGCTCGGCGTCAGCGCTCCGGAAAAGATGTAGAAAGGCGGCAGCTCCCGGGTGCCGGCGCAAGCAGCGGCGCAGCGCGTGGCACTGCGGCAGGCGCCGGCCTGCCACCTCGGGCGCCGATGGCGCTCACCGGGCAATCAGCGCAGCGGCGCGCATTGCCACAGCAAGCCGGGCCAGCGGGCCCGCAACGACACGATTCGGAGAAGTGGTAGATGGCAGCACGACGCGGTAAGAGTCAGGCCCGGCGCAACACCAGCAATGGCACCCCCGGTTGGGTGTGGCTGGTGGCTGGCGCCGCGATTGCGGCAGTGATCTTCCTGGCCGCACCCAACCTGTTCAAGAAGGACGGCGACGGTTTCCTGCGCGTGGGCCCGCGTGCCAATCCGGATGCGCAGCCCGAGCCGGTGGCCGATGCCGACGTGGACACGCCGGCCGAACTGCCCAAGCCCAGCGCGCAGCCGCCCAAGCCGCAGGCCAAACCCGGCGATGCGCAGACCCAGTACGACTTCTATACCTTGCTGCCCGGCAAGGAAGTGCAGATGTCCGATGCCGAACTGGCGGCCAGCGCACGCGCCGAAGAGGCCGCGCGTGCGCGTGCGGCGCTGGAAGGCAAACCCGTGCCCCCCGCACCCGGCGCCAGCGTGGCAGCCGCCACACCGGCGGCCAGCGTCCCGACGCCGTTGAAGGAAACCGCCGCCAGCGCACCCAAGCCGCTGCCGGAAACCGCACCGGCACGCCCGGCCGCCACGCCGGCTCCGGCCAGCACCGCCGCACTCACCACACCGGCCGCTGCCGCGCCCAAGCCCGCCGCAACCGCCGCCGCTGCAACAGCGCCCGCGGCTGCAGCGCCGGCGGTCGCCGACAACACCCGCTACATCCTGCAGGCCGGCTCGTTCGGCGCCTCCGGCGATGCCGAATCCACCAAGGCCAAGCTGGCGATGATGGGCCTGGCCGCCCGCGTGGAATCGGCCGACATCAGCGGCAAGACGGTCTACCGCGTGCGCATGGGGCCCTATGGCAGTGCCAGCGAGCTTGCCGAGGCCAAGCAGAAGCTCACCGGCAGTGGCCTGTCCGCCATCGCGATCAAGGCGCAGTAAACGCCCGTGTTGCGACGTATCGCTGGCGTGTTGCTGGGCGTGCTGGCGTGGGCCGGCCCGGCGCAGGCCACCGCTCAACTTCCCGACCTGATCCAGATCGACGGCCAGCAGGCGACGCTGCTGGCCGAACCCTTGTCCGGCCCACTGGACGACCCAGCCACCTGGAAGCGTTTTGTGGCGCACGCAGGCAGCGCGCTGGGCAGCTGCAGCGCCAACTGGCGCGGCTACCGCGCCCACTGGCGCCTGGACGGGCAACAGCTGGTGCTCGACCGCGTGGTCCTGGGCGCCTGTAACGACGCGCCGCCCACGCTGCCGCTGGATGTGCTGTTCCCCGGCCAGGCAGCGCCCGTGCCCGCCGTCTGGGTGGATGGCGAATTGCTCGTCGCGCTGCCCGCCACCGCGACGAGCGCTGCGCACGCACCGGCCCCGTACGTGGTGCTGCAGCTGCGGCGTGGCCAGGTCGTCGCACGCCAGACCCTGACCGAAGAGCGGCTGCGTGCGCGGCATGCGGCAACGGCGAAGCCGCGGCCTGCTCACTGAATCTGGTTCCCGCCCCCCTGTCCCCCTGGAGTTCCCCATGTCCAAGACCGTCCTGATCACTGGTGCCACCTCCGGATTCGGCAGCGCCGCCGTGCGCCGCTTCACTGCAGCCGGCTGGAAGGTCATCGCCACCGGCCGGCGCGCCGAACGCCTGCAGGCGCTGGCCGCTGAACTGCCGGCCGGGCAGGTCCACACCGCCGCGTTCGACATGCGCGATGCACACGCCTTGTCGGACGCGATCGACGCGCTGCCGCCGGCCTTCGCCGACATCGACGTACTGGTCAACAACGCCGGTCTGGCGCTGGGCACCGCGCCGGCGCAGCAGGCCGACCTGACGCAGTGGCAGCAGATGATCGACACCAATGTCACCGCGCTGGTGACGCTCACCCACCGCCTGCTGCCGGCGTTGATTGCGCGCCGCGGCGCCATCATCAACATCGCCTCGGTGGCGGCAACCTACCCATACACCGGCGGCAACGTCTACGGCGGTACCAAGGCCTTCGTGCAGCAGTTTTCGCTGGGCCTGCGCTCTGACCTGCACGGCACCGGCGTGCGCGTGACCTCGATCGAACCGGGCATGGCCGAGACCGAATTCACCCTGGTGCGCACCGGCGGCAACCAGGCCGCGTCCGACACGCTGTACCGTGGCGCCACCCCGATGACGGCCGAAGACATCGCCGAACAGATCTTCTATGTCGCCAGCCTGCCGGCGCATTTGAACATCAACCGCCTGGAAATCATGCCGGTGACGCAGTCTTTTGCGGGGTTCCAGGTGGCCCGCGACGCGCAGTGAGGCGTGCATCGAAGCAAGGGCTTAGGCGGTGGGCGTGCAGCGCGCCAGCCGCACCCCCCGCTGCGCCGCGCAAGCCCTACCGAGCATCGAACGAAGCATCGAAAAGCCGCGCATTGCGCGGCTTTTCGTTACATCAGCGCTGCATGGTCGCAGCAACTGCGCAGACCGGTTGCCTGACACCAGGTGCTGCAGCGGCGGCCGCCACGCCGCCACCCGTGCACGCTCGCCGTTCTCCGCAACCATCGCATCACGCACGTTCGGCATCGCGGCGCACGGCTGCGCGCCGCCGCAGCAACGCGCCGCGCAGCTGCAGGAACGGACGTTCCACCACGTAATGCAGCAGCGCACCCGCCGCCAGCGCCACCACGCCATACACTGCAAAGGCCAGGACACCACGGCCGTCCAGCGTGGCGCCGAGCCAGCCCTGGGTCACATGGAACATCGCCTTGTGGGTCAGATACACGCTGTAGGAAATGGCGGCCAACCAGGCGGCACCCGGCACGCGTAGCCGGCCCAGTGCGCTGTCGGTCGCGGTGCCTGCCAATACCAGCAAGGCCAGCCCCAGCGAAAGCACCGGCCAGCCCACCGCGTTGCCGATCAAACCGGTGCGCTCGCGGAACAACCACATCGCCAGTGCCAGCATGGCCACACCGGCCAGCGCCCAGGTGTTGCCGCGCTGCTGCAGCCATTGCCATGTGCGGGGGCGGAAGACCTTCGTCATTGCCAGCACGACACCGGCCAGCAAACCGTCCAGCCGGTTCCAGGTGGGGTAATAGAGATCTTCGACAAACCAGTTGCGCTGCTGGCCGCTGCCGATCTGATCCAGCGCCGTGTTGTGCAGCCACACGCTAGTGCGCAACGCGATGCCGGCGACCACCACCGCCACGCACACCGCGACCACGCGTGCCGCCGATGGACGCCGCAACAACAACGTGGCCAGCAACGGAAACACCAGATAGAAATGCTCTTCCACACAGAGCGACCATGCGTGCGAGAACGCCGCCTGCTCGGCGTAATCGACGAACAGATTCAAGGTGAAGGTGAGGAACATCCACCATGGCGCCAGCCCGGGCGATTCGCGAAAACCCGGCCATGCCATGTAGATCGCCAACACCACCAAAAACGCCGGCAGGATGCGGAATGCGCGGCGCAGGTAGAAATCGGCGAAGTCCAGTGGCTTGCCGCGCGACAGCGGGGTCAGCACCTGGGTGCCGATCAAAAAGCCGCTCAGTACGAAGAACAGGTCTACCCCCATCCAGCCGTAGCGCGACAGCCATTCCCAGTCCGGACCCAACCCGCCGACCACGAACGAATGGAACAGCATCACCCAGACGATGGCGATGCCACGCAACAGGTCCAAAGCGGGATAGCGCATGCGGGCCAGATCAACCGAGGGAGCCCGATTGTGCCGCATGCCGGCAGCGCGCAGGGCGTCGCCACCAACCACGCACTGCTCCACCGCGCCGCAGTGCGCGCATCAGCGCTGCGGCGGATGCGCAGCATCGCCATGCTTATGCGATGGCGTGCTGTGTGGTCCGTACGGCCGCCGCAGGCGTCACTGCCGCGGGTTCAAGCAATTGCCAGGCTTCCAGCTGATCGACCGCATTGCGGACGCCGTCTTCCTGGCCGATCCGTTGACCGAGTGCGCGCGCAGCCGCACGCATGGCCGGCGTGCCCGCCTGCCGGATGGCAGCGGCCAGGGCTTCGGGCTGCAGCCCGGCACGCGCCAGCGCTGGCGGCGCAACGCCGCGCTGGGCCAGGCAATGGGCCCAGAACGACTGGTCGTAGCCAAAGGGCAGCACCACCGAGGGAATGCCCGCCGCCAACGCGGCACCGCTGGTGCCGGCGCCACCGTGATGCACGGCCACCGCCACGCGCGGGAACAGCCAATCGTGCGGTGCCTGTTCCAGATGGAAGAAGCGCTCGGCATCATCGGCGACAGCGGCGTCCCCGGCCCCCAGACCGCCCCAGCCGCTGGCCAGCAACGCGCGCTGCCCGGTCAGTCGCACCGCTGCCTTGACCGTGGCAGTGAGCTGCACGACCGCGCTACTGGTCATGCTGCCGAAGCCGATATACAGCGGCGGCGGCCCGGCCTGCAAAAACGCCTGCAGCGCGGCCGGCGGTTGCCACTGCGACGGCGGCAGCTGCCAGAAGCCGCACACCTGCGCGCTCTCCGGCCAGTCCGGCGGGCGCGGACACACGTGCGCGCTATAGCCGTAGATCACGCGTAGTGCGCTGCGATCCGGACCGCTCCACGGATATCCCGGCAGCCCCAACGCCGGACGCACGATATCGTTGAAGGCCGGCCGCATCAGCTGCCAGCCGACAAAGCGCATCAGGCGATGCAATGCCACGTTGACACGTCCCGGCAGACGCAGGTTGGGCATCAGCATCAACGGCAGGTGGCGCGACTCGGTGAGCGGCTGCAACTGCGCAAACGCCACCGGCACGCCATACGCCTCGCCCAGGCTATGGACGAGGAAACTGGCACTGCCCACGCCCAGGATCAAGCCGGCATCGGCACACGCCGCGCGGCCCTGCGCGGGCCAATCGCGCGCCCACTCCAGCAACTTCTTGCGCAAGATGCCAGGGGCACCGCGCATCTCGGCAACGTCCGGATGGTCGTGCAACAGTTGCTGGAGATCGCCGCTGAGCGGGAAGAATTCCAGGCCGTGCGCACGGATCAACGACTCGAAGTTGGAACTGGTCAGCACCCGCGCCGGATAACCGCGCCGCTGCAGGCCAAGGGCCAGCGCAATGATCGGGCGCACGTCCCCATGCGTGCCAAGGGTGGCGATCACCACCGGGCGCTGGCGTGACGGATCGGCGCTGGACTCAGGCATATTCGGTCACTCCGTCGCCGGCGACCGCGCCACGGCCGGCCTGTCCCACCGGCCGCACAGCCCGGGTGGCCTCTGCGGTGGCCGCGTGCAGCAAGGTGCTGAGCGTGGCCGCATGCGTCGGCGAGAGCATTGAATGGTGGTCGCTGTCCAGAACGTGCAGCTGCAGGTTGCGCACGTACGGGTGCCACGCCTGGGGACGGTAATCCACCCACAGCGCATCGTCGCCGCCGGAGCTCATGCGCACGCTCGCTTCGACAAAGACCACATCCTGGTCCAGCTGCCTGGGCCGATGACGCCGCGCCAGCTGCAGGTGATGCTGGGTGAGGGCGCCCAGATCGTCCAGCAAGGTGGGACGTTGCTCCAGCAACTGGCGCACCGCAGGCAATTCGTTCAGCCCGTAGTGATCGCACAACAGGCTCGCCAGCTCGGCGACCGTGGTCGGCATCGACTGGCCCGGCGCCAGATGCAAGGCCAACGCGTGCACCGAGGCGCGCACGTTCTCCGATTCCGACAACGCTGCGGCCTGTTCCAGATGCGGGTAACTGTCGAGCATGGCCAACACCTCGACCTCTTCGCCCAGTGCATGCAATTCGGCGGTGATGGCGTGCGCGATCAAACCGCCCAGCGACCAGCCCAGCAGACGGTACGGCCCCCTCGGCTGCACGCTGCGCAGACGCGCCAGGTAATCGCGCGCGATCGCCTCGATGCTCTCCGGACGGTGCTGCGGGTCGCTCAAGCCCGGCGATTGCAGCGCATACACCGGCCACTGCGGATCCAGCTGACCCAGCAAGGTGAGATACGACCAGCCCAGACCGATGACCGGATGGATGCAGAACAACGGCGTGCTGCCGGCGGTGCCTGCACGCAGCGGCAGCAGCACGCTCAACGGGTCGTTGGGCGTGTGTGCGCTGCGCTTGATCACCTCGGCCAGGCCGGCGATCGTCGGCGCATGGAACAACGTGCCCAGCGGCAGTTCCACCCCGAACATCTGCGGGAAACGCGCGGCCATTTCCGCCGCACGCAGCGAATCGCCGCCAAGCTCGAAGAAATTGTCGTCCACGCCCACCACTTCGATGCCCAGCACCTCCTGCAGCATCGTTGCCAGCTAGCGTTCGAGCGCATCGCGCGGCGCCAGGTGCGCGCGTTGCGGCAATGCGCCAGGCGCCGGCAACGCACGCCGGTCCAGCTTGCCGTTGGGGGTCAGCGGCAACGCCTCCAGCGGCACCCACAGGGTAGGAATCATCGATGCCGGCAGGCGCTGCTGCAGATGCGCGCGCAACAACTCGATCGACGGCGCATTGCCGTGCTTGCCCACCACATAGGCCAGCAGTTGCAAGGCATGCTCGCCATCGCCGTGGCCCACCACCACCGCCTGCGCCACCTGCGAATGCAACAGCAGTGCGCTTTCGATTTCGGCCGGCTCCACTCGATGTCCGCGGATCTTCAGCTGCGCATCGGCGCGCCCGATGAATTCCAGCAGGCCATCGCTGCGTTGACGCACGCGGTCGCCGGTGCGGTACATGCTGCTGCCGTCGTCGGCGAACGGGTCGCGCATGAAGCGCTCGCTGGTCAGCTGGCGCTTGCCGCGATAGCCCTTGGCCACGCCTGCGCCACCGATATACAGCTCGCCGATCGCACCGGTCGGCAGCGGTTGCCGCTGCGCATCCAGCACATAGACGCGCGTATTGAGCAGCGGCCTGCCGATCGGCGGTGCGGCGGCATCGGTCAACTGCAACGGCATGATGGTCGACCAGATCGTGGTTTCGGTAGGCCCGTACAACTGGGTCAGGCGCCCCACCCGGCTGAGCAGTTGGGTGGCCAGTTCCGGCACCAACGCCTCGCCGCCGATCAACGCATGGATGCGATCCAGCACCAGATCCTCATTGGCCAGCAGGATGCGCCACAGCGATGGCGTGGCCTGCACCACGCTGATGTGTTCGTCGGCGATCAACCGCGACAGGCGGCGCGGGTCGTGGCTGATACCGGCCGGTGCAATGACCACGCGCGCCCCCACCAGCAACGGCAGGTACAACTCCAGCCCGGCGATATCGAAGGTGATGGTGGTGACGGCCAGCACACGGTCGCGCGGGCGCAATGCCAGCTCGTGCTCCATCGCATGCAGGAAATTGAACAGGTTGCGATGGCTGATCTCCACGCCCTTGGGCGCACCGGTGGAGCCGGAGGTGTACAGCACGTACGCGGTGCCGTCGGGCGTCGCCAGCGGTGCGATTGCCTCCGGCAACACGGCCGGGCGCGGATCCAGCCAGACCATGCCACCGAGCAGATAGCGCTCGCACAGCGCTGGCTCGCAGACCAGGCCAATGGCACCGGAATCGTTGAGCATCTGGCGGTTGCGTGCGGCCGGGCTCTCCGGATCCAGCGGCAGATACGCCGCCCCGCTCCACATCACCGCCAGCAACGCCACCAGCAATTGTTCGCTGCGCGGCAACGCCACCGCGACCACATCGCCAGGGCGCACGCCATCGGCCACCCATTGCGCAGCGATGCGCGAGGCAAGCTCGCACAGCGTGGCGTAGTCGAGCGTGCGGTTATCGTATTGCGCAACCACGGCCGCAGGCATCAACTCGGCGCGTTGCAGCATGCCGTGCAACAGCGTGGCCGGTTCCGGCAGCGGCGCTGCGGTGTTGTTCCAGGTATGCAGCAAACGCCGGCGCTCGCTATCGCCGAGCACATCGACCTGGCCCAGCGCGCATTCCGGATCGGCCAATACCGCGTCGGCCAGATGGGTCAGACGACGGCAGTGTTCGGCCAGCTCCTCGCTGTCGTACAGCGCCGGGTTGGCATCCAGATCGAAACGCAGCGCTGCCCCATCGCCGCGTTCGTAGCAGAAGATGGTGAGGTCGTCGGCCGGGCCGTTGGAAAGGTTATGCGGCACCGCGTACGCCTCGCCGAAGCGCAAGGTGTAGTCGAAGGCCTCGATGTTCACCGCCAGGCGTGCGAACTTCTGCTCCATCCCGAACATGCCCAGATCGCGGCGCACGTCCTCGAAGCGATATTGCTGATGGCGCAATGCATGCCGAACCACCGACGACACCTGCGCGAACAAGGTATGGATGGGCTGCTGCGGGTCCATCTTCAGGCGCAGCGAAATCACGTTGGCCACCAGGCCTGCGGTTTGCCGGTAGCGCGCATTGATGCGGCCGGTCACCGGCATCGCCAGCACCAGATCCTCGGCACCGGTGCAGCGGTAGTAGTACGCGGCAATCAGCGAAATCAGCATCTGCGGCAGGCTGGCGCCGTACTCCTTGCCCAGCGCGCGCAGACGCACCACCTGCTGCGGCGAGAACTGCCCGGTGCCGCGCAACAACCCGGTGGACAGCTGATTGCCCGGCCGCGCCAGCGTCGCCGGCGGCGGCAGATCGGCCAACTGCTGCATCCAGTACTCGCGATCGCGCTGGAACCGATCGGAGTTGCGATAGTGCTGTTCCATTTCGAGCAGCGACAGTGCACTGCCGTACTGCGCAGGCGCAGGCTCCACGTCGGCCAGGTAGGCGTTATAGAGCACGGCCATGCGCTGCATCATGATCGACGCGCAATAGCCGTCCATCACCAGATGACTCACGCATTGCACCCACAAATGATGATCCTCGCCAAGACGGAACACCGCGCAATGCCATAGCGGCCCGTTCTGCAGGTCTTCCGGCTTGCGGATTTCTTCGTCGATCCAATGTTCGGCGGCATTACGCGGAGCAGGATCTGAGCTGACGTCGAAGTATGGAATCGTGCCGTTGTACGCGGGCAAGACCACCTGCGAAGGCACGCCCTCGCGCTCGACGATACACAGGCGCAGCGTATCGAACTCGTGCGTCAGCTGCATGCTGGCGCGGATCAGCACCTGGGGATTGAGCGGGCCGAACATTTCCAATACTTCGGCCAACATCAAGGTGTTGTCGGTATGCAACTTGTTGGCCACCCAAAGGCCACGTTGCGCCTTGGTCAGGGGAAAAACGGGAGAGGCGTCAGCGTGCATTGCGTGCATCCTTCTGGTGTGGCGCGCAGTCCGTCGACACCCCTCAACCGTCATACGGTCGATGGACGCCGAATCAGCACCTGGCCTAAGAAAACGAGGGGTAAGAAACACCGCCGACCACCGACAATTGCCGGTAATACGCGATGGAAACGCATGATGAAGACGCACAGCACAGCGAATCGCACAATCGAACAACGGTGTGCGGGTGACTCGTTGAAGCACTTGTATCCCGACAAGTTAAACGAACACTAACAATTCGCGCGGGGCCGAAACCGTGCAAAAAATCACGGAAATCGCGTGATACCTAAAATTTTTTCACTGAAGTGTGATTTGAACTAGTGTTCTGCATGCATACATCCGATCAATTTCCGCGCCGCATCCGGCGTAGGGCATGGCCGACGATACGCATGGGCTTCAAGGCGAATATGCGCGCACCACGGCAGATAAAAAGCCGCATTGAATAAGACCAATTCCAAATCAGCGTTGCCGGAATTAGGGTATTCGGCAAATCACTTCAGGAGAAAAAAGACGCGTTCAACGCGTCTGCCTCGACAAGCGCACGATCACGCGATGGTCGCCTGATTGTCATCGGCATGCAGCACAAACGCGCGAAAAGCGTGAGTCGAACCGATCGACGGCGTCGCGCAAGGTAAGCGCAGGCGCTCTTGCTCGATGCGACGAAGCAGGTCGACTTGAAGTGCGAGATCGCACCCGACGTCGGCGCGATGGCGCATCGACGCGTTGCAGAACCTGCAGCGTCCATGTCGGTGATGTCCCTGCTGCTGCAAGCGGCGCTCGCGGCACGAGCGCGTGCAAGATGGGCCATGTCGCGCACAGCCAGCGCTGCGGCCCAGCCGCAGCGTACTGCGGATCAGCCCAGCGGCTCGTCGGACAGATAGGTGTAGCCGGTCAGCCCCGCTTCCAACGCAGCGCCGAGTTCCTGCGCCCGCTCGGGCGACAGATTTGCGGCAGCAATGCGCTCGGCATAGGTGGCACGCAGCGTGTCCAGCTGATAGCCCACGTAGTCCAGCATCACGTCGGTGGTATCGCCGCGGCGCTGCTGTGCGATGCGATAGCCATCGCGATTCACCACGACTTCCACCGCATCGGTATCGCCGAATAGGTTATGGATATCACCCAGGATTTCCTGGTAGGCGCCCACCAGGAAGAAACCGATGCGATAGCTCTCGCCGGCATTCAAACCATGCAGCGGCAGCGAGCTGTCCAGGCTTTCGTTCTCGACATAGGTCTTGACCATGCCGTCGGAATCGCAGGTCATGTCGGCGATGATGCCGCGCCGCTGCGGCGCTTCGTTCAAGCGCTCGATCGGCACGATCGGGAACACCTGATCGATCGCCCACACGTCCGGGATCGATTCGAACACGCTGAAGTTGACGAAGTACTTGTCCACCAGCCGCTCGTTGAGCTCATCCAGCACCGGGCGATGGCTCTTTTCATCGAAGCTCAGGCGTGCGCGCACGCCATGTGCGATGGCGTAGAACAGATCGTCGATGCGCGCGCGCTGCGGCAGGTCGATCTGGCCCAGCGCATACGCGCTCAAACCTTCGGCATGGAAATGCTGGGCTTCCTGGAACAGCTCCACCGCCGGGCGCACATCGAGCTCGTCATGGATCTCGCGCAGATGGCGGATCGCGGCCGGCTCATCGTCGTGCGCATCCGGCACGCGGCCTTCCGGCGCCTGCTCCACTTCCGACACGTTGGCGATCAGCACCGCATGGTGCGCCGTCATTGCGCGCCCGCACTCGGTGACGATGCGCGGCGGGGCCAGGCCATGCTCTTCGCAGGCGCTGGCTAACGGCTGCACGATGTTGCTGGCGTACGAGTGCAGGCCGTAGTTGATCGAGCAATAGCTGCGCGAGCGCGTGCCTTCGTAATCGATGCCCAGGCCGCCGCCCACGTCCACATGGCTGATCTTTGCGCCCAGGCGCGAGAGCTCCACGAAATAGCGCGTGGCCTCGCGCATGCCGTTGGCGATGTCGCGCACGTTGGAAATCTGCGAGCCCATATGGAAATGCAGCAGGTTCAGGCTGTCGGCGTACTCGGTGTCGCGCAGCGTCTTCCACAGGTCCAGCACCTGGCGCGGCGAGAGACCGAACTTGGCCTTGTCGCCACCGCTGTTCTGCCACTTGCCCGCGCCCAGCGAGGCCAGGCGCATGCGCACGCCCAGGCCGGGCTTGACGTCCAGCGCGCGTGCTTCTTCCAGCACCAGGGTCAGTTCGGAGGGCTTTTCGATGACGATGAAGGTCTGCAGGCCGAGTTTGCGGCCGATCAGCGCCAGGCGGATGTATTCGCGGTCCTTGTAGCCGTTGCACACGATCAGCCCGCCCGGACGCGACAGCGCCAGCACCGCCATCAGCTCGGGCTTGCTGCCCGCTTCCAGCCCGAAGCCCTCACCGTGGTGACCGGCCAGGGTGCCGGCCACGCCACGATGCTGGTTGACCTTGATCGGATACACCGCCGTATAGCCGCCGGCGTAGTCCCACTCCGACTGCGCCTGCGCAAACGCTGCCTGCAGCTTGCCCAGGCGCTGGCCCAGGATGTCCGGGAAGCGCACCAGTAGCGGCAGCTTGGCACCGGCTGCGCGCGCGGCATCCACCACCTCGGGCAGCGACACCGCCGGGCCATCGGCGGTCGGGGTGACCACCACGTGTCCGGCAGCGTTCACATCGAAATACCCGTCGGCCCAATGCGGGATCGAATAGGTCTTGCGGGCTTGGTCGAGGGACCAATCGCTCATTTCGCTGTCTCGGCTGGAATAAAAAAGGGCGTGAAGTGTAACGCCTGGCATGCGCAGGGTCCGTTACAATCCGCGCCGACTTCACGCCCCGCTCCTGGTTGGAGCGGGGCCGAGCAAGGGTCAGCCGCCGTGCAGTTTGACTGCACGGGGCTGCACCCGACCCTCATCCGGCGCTTTGCGCCACCTTCTCCCGCCGGGAGAAGGAACTGCCCGCTTCTTTTCGATTAGGACGTCCGCATGAGCACCAACGACAACTGGTACATCGAACACTTCCAGCCGACCGGCTCGGCGATCGGCTTCCGCGTCAGCGGCAAGCTGGACGAGGTGCAGTCCCCGTTCCAGAAGATCGAGATCTACCAGACCACCGATTGGGGCAAGCTGATGCTGATCGATGGCGCGGTGATGCTCACCAGCCGCGACAATTTCTTCTACCACGAGATGATCAGCCACCCGGCACTGTTCACCCACCCTGCGCCCAAGCGCGTGGTGATCATCGGCGGCGGCGACTGCGGCACGCTGCGCGAGGTGCTCAAGCACCCGGGCGTGGAAAGCGCCACCCAATGCGATATCGATGAGCAGGTCACCCGCATGTCGGAGAAGTATTTCCCCGAGCTGTGCGATGCCAACCACGACACGCGCGCCGAACTGCTGTTCGACGACGGCGTGGCCTATATGGCCAATTGCCCGGCCGGCAGCGTGGACATCGTGATCGTCGATTCCACCGACCCGGTCGGCCCAGCCGAGGGCCTGTTCAACAAGGCCTTCTACGAAAGCTGCTTCAAGGCCTTGAAGGACGACGGCATCCTGGTGCAGCAGTCCGAATCGCCGCTGGCGCTGCTGGACCTGATCAACGAAATGCGCACCGAAATGGGCAAGGCCGGCTTCCAGTCGTTCAAGACCCTGCCGTTCCCGCAGCCGTGCTACCCCACCGGCTGGTGGAGCGTGACCATGGCCAGCAAGCAGGCCAACGCCGATTTCGCCTTCCGCCAAGCGGACGCGCAGGCCAAGGGCTTCGACACCTTGTACTACACCGCCCACTTGCACACCGGCGTGCTGGTTGCCCCGCCGTTCGTGGCCAAGGCGCTGGGCGAGTAATCGCGGTTGGCCGAGCATCGCCGGCAAAAAGCGCAGACGACATTCGTTGAATCGTGGCGCTTGGATGGACGTGGCGGGTTACGGCAGCCGGCCGCGCCCGCTTGGCGATAAGCCCGGCCGGTTTGCTGGTTTTTTCGCGTGACATGGCCTGCGTGCTTACAGCGCGCGGGCTGATGCATTCGCACCGATCAGGCTGCCGTGGTCGCGCGGCGCTGCTGGAGCGTGAGGCCAGTGCGCGGCCAGCAGCCTTCTGGCGCGGCGATCCACCGACAGCGCCGCCGTGCGATGGACGCGTCAGTTGCTGCGTCACTGCGATCCATGGGCCGACGTAGTGGAAGCCGACCGATGCGCGGATGTCCTGCGCACGCTATAAGCGCGCCAGCACCTCTGTCTTCTTGGCGTCGAATTCGTCCCGCGTGATCAGCCCCGCATCCAGCAATTGCTTGAGCTTGCTCAGCACCTGCACCGGATCGTCGATTGCAGGAACGGCACTGGCTTGCAAGGGCACTGCTGCGCCGTGCGCACCAGGCGCATGCACCACCACGCCACCGGCCGACGCGCGCAACTTGTCGAATTCCAGCTGCTGGCGTTTTTCATAGGCGGATTCTTCCACCTGCTGCGCATAGGCGTACACGCGCCGCGCCTGCTTTTTTGGCAGGCTATCGATGGATGCGTACGCGCCCTGCGTGGTGCGGCACATGATGGTGGCCCCGAGCATCTGTTCGCTCATGTGCACATCGAGCACCTCGCGCCAGGGGAAATCGCGAAACGTCATGCCGAACAGTTTCGGGTAGACCACGATGAACCTGCGGTTGGTCAGCACCACCGCGTCAGGTGACAGGTTCATCACCATCTTCTTCTGCACGGCGATGTACTCGACCTGCTCGTCGCGAGTCAGCAACTCGGTGACCTTGGGCAGGATCCTGCCCACTGCCGTCGGGTCCTGCTCGTCCGTCAAAAACTGCGCCAATGCGTCCATCTGCCCTCGCCCATGGCTGAATCAGTGCGTTGACCAAGACACTACAGCAAGCCGCATGGATGGCTGTGCAATGCCGATGACCGTTTGCGGTGCAGCTTCAAATGGATTGCCGTCCGCGGCATCGCGCTGCATGCCGCGTGACCCAGAAGGGCGAGCGCTGCTGCCCGCCCTTCGACCATCGCTAGTTAAAAGCGGACTTCCACTACTGCGTTCAGTACCTCTGCACGGTTGATGGTGGTGTCTTGGGCATAGTCGTAGTAGTCATTGGCGTAGACGTAGTTGGTGTACATCGCGCTCACGCTCGCATGCTTGCCGATATCGACGCCCAGGCCGAGGCTTGCGTAACCACCAAAGATTTCGTCGCTCATGTCTGCGACCTCGGCATACCATGAGCCGAGGCGGACTACCGCGAACAGCGGAGTGTCACCAAAATTGAAACGTGCCGTACCCCCGATGCCGCCAAATTTCACTGCGGGGATAAAGACATCGTCGGTTGTATCGCCGCGTTCCAGGCGTCCAATCGATCCCTCAAGTCCGATCAACGTGACCGAGCCAGCACGCCAGCGATAGCCGGCGCTGAGGCCAAGCATGTCTTGCTTATAGCCACTGAAAACCTCACCTCGACCACGCTGCACGCCGATGAACGCGCCCCTTTCAATGCGCGATTCCTCCACCCGTGTGTAGCGCGCTGCGGAGACAGGCGCTGCAGGGTAAGCAGCGGCAGGCTGAACTGCCACCGCCTCAGTCTGCTCGGTCACCGTAGTGAACCCGCCGGACGCACCAGGTTGGCTGCCGCTTCCACCGACAGCGGCCGGCGCTCCGCCAACGCCCGCTTGCGCCGGGCGCGAGGATGGCGCTGCAGGCGCGGTGGCGCGCTGGGTGCCGGTCTGCTGCTTTTGCTGTTGACGGTAGCTGTCCCAGCCGCGCGACAACGACTGCGCCGAGGCCTGAGCCGTGACGCCGAACGCCGTGCAAGCCAACAGCACTGTTGCGGTCCTTTTCATTGCATCCCCAATGAGTCGTACTCCATCGTTTCCGCATCCTTGCGCACGCAGGTGGCACCTGACGGCGTCTGGAAGTGGCGCAGTTGCGGTCGCATTCGGAGGCGCACCCGGCATCACCGGATGTCGTACGACATCGATGCAGGCGATGCTCAAAGAGCGTGCCCGTGTTAACGCGTGCTGCAGCCCCCTGACCGCAGCCGGCACAGTGTCTGGAGTCTCAATCGCTGTCAAGAAGCGGCGTGACCGCCACCACACGCCGGGTTGCGCTGACAGCGCCTATCTTGAAGCAGGACGCAACGCTGGCGGGACGACACCATGGCCTGGGGTGGCAGGTTTGCATGCATTCGCTGGCACATGCCGATCCTGATGGGGTCCGCCAAACACCTGATTCCAAAAGCCGTTCCACTCCCGGAACATTTCATTTGTTAAATAAATATAATTTCCATACTCACAAGTTCTAAAATTGGGCAGACCGATCCTCGCGATCACCGTGAACCTGCGCAACGCGTGACAGCTCCGCGCCGCCAAGGTCTGGAGAACTGCCATGCACTACCAGCCGCTGGACGTGTCCAGCCTGCACCTCGTCACTCCCGTTCTGCTCAAGCAAGGCACCCGGCTGCTCGAGCCGGACGTCTACCGCACCCATGTGAACGGGCAACCGGCAGTGGTCAAGGACTACGGCCGCTATCGCCGCACGCTGTTGTCGCCGATCGCCCGGCTCATGGTGCGCCACGAGGCCAGGATGCTGCGGCAGTTGCAGGGTTGGCGGCATGCACCGGCCTTGCTCGGCACGCTGGGCGGGCTGGCGCTGGGCATGGAATTCATTCCAGGCGACACGCTCAGCGCCAGCACCGTCGTGGGCCAGGAGGTCTTCCAGCAATTGCAGCAGGCGCTGCGCAGGCTGCATGCGTTCGGCATCACCCATAACGATCTGCACGGCACCAATGTGGTGGTCAGTGCCGGCGTGCCGGTGCTGATCGATTTCACCTCCGCGTGGCGATTTCCGCGCTGGCTGCGGCGCGGCACGCTGGCGCGTCAGCTGCAGCGCAGCGACGTGGCCAATTTTCAGAAAATGCGCCAGCGCCTTGCCGGCATCGCACCGACTGCCGACGAATCGGCCCGCAGTGCCGAACCGCGCTGGGTGCATGCGATTCGCAGCGGCTGGAAGCGGCTATATCGGCGTTTGAAAGGCAAGGCGTGATCAGCGCTGCTGGCTCACGGCGGCTGGGCACACCGTTACGCCCAGCTACTGCGCTGATGTCTTCGGTTTGATCTGCAGCACAGACGTCCTTCCAGCGCGCCATGCCGGGTGCTGCGATGCAGTGGCAATGGCGCTCCCGCATTTGCAGGCACAGCGACGCGAGCAATTCCCGATGCGCGTCGCTGTGTTATTGCACTCCCCCATCACTTTGCTGCTGCCGAGTCGGCAACCGCCGGCACGCGATAGGCGATCAAGCGCGACGCTTGCGCGATGAAGCGGTCGAGCACGCCGTCAGCGAGCTTGACCGGGCCGCCGAAGCGCGTGGCGCCGGGAATCGTTGGGATCTGGCTTGCGACGGCGGCGATCGCAGCCGCCTCGGCAAACAAGGCCGGCGCCTGCGTGTGGCCGCGATTTGCCGCATCCAGCCCGGCTGCCGTCTTCTGCAGGGCCTGGCCCCAATCCTCCATTGCCTCCAGCCAGGGACGCGATTGCTCGGCGAAGCCCTTGTCGGCGACGCCGTCGCGGATGATCTGCGGTGCCGCAGCCAGTTCGTCGGCAGCGCGTGCCAGTTCGGCAATCGCCTCCGTGCGCGTTGCCGCATCGCCAAGCGCGATTGCCTCACGCACATGATCGAGCACGGCCTTCAAGCGTGGAGCCTGTTCCTGCCACGGCTGGCTGCCAAAGGTTGGCGCCAGATGCTGGGTGTCGAAGAAGGTCAGCAAGGCCGCAGCCACGCGCGCATCGCCGCCGGCCAGATCGCGCGCCGCCGCATGCCAGGTGCGTTGCGCGTCGTAGTCTTTGTCGTTCCAGGCGAACGCGGTCACACCCATCACCGCGACGCGGCTGGGCGCTTCCTGGTTCATCGGGTTGGAGACGATGCCCGACAACTCGGCCGACAGACCCGCCTCGCGCCGCGCATACGGCGCCATCAGCAGGCGCCCGGCCGACGTTTCGAAATCGTTGACCGGGTAGTTGTCCCACAACAGCGTCTTGCGACCGAACGCCTTGGTGGCCGCGCGCGCATCGGGAATGGAAATAGCCGGCGGCACCACATCGGTGCCGGTCCACTGCACCACGATCTTCGGGTCAAGATGCTTGCGCAAGGCTTCCTTGTACGGGCTCTCTTTGGCGTCGTAGTACTCGGTCGGCACCATGATGAGTTCAGCGGCCGCATCGTGGCGCGCCACCAGATCGGCCTGCACCAGATTGAGCAGATGCGACTGCGCGATACCGGCCGCCTGCGCGCCGGACTCGCCAAAGGTGGTCTTGTCGCGTTCGCAATTCCACTTGGTGTATTCGATATCGTCCAGCGCCACGTAGAAGCTGCGCACGCCCAGCGCGCGGAACGCATCGAACTTGCGCAACAAGGCCTTGGCATCGGCCGGATCGGAGAAGCACACGGTGGGGCCAGGCGAAATCGCATAGACGAAATCGACGTGATTGCGCTTGGCGGTAGCGGCCAGCTGGCCAAGCGCCTTCAAGGTCGCCCTCGGGTACGGCTCGCGCCAGCGATCGCGCGCGTAAGGGTCGTCCTTGGGGCTATAGATGAAGGTGTTGGCCTTGGTACGGGCGAGGAAATCGATGTGCTTGCTGCGATCGCTCATCGACCACGGCGCGCCGTAGAAGCCTTCGATGGTGCCGCGGATCGGCATGGCCGGGTAGTCCTGGATCGTCAGCGTCGGGATGGCCGGCCGCTCGACCAGCTGCCGCAGCGTCTGCGCCGCATGGAACAGGCCATCGTCGTCGTGGCCGGCCAGCGTGATCAGGCTGCCGCGATCGAGCGCAACGCTGGCCAACGTGTAGCCTTCCTTATGGGTGTCCTGGGTCGCCTTGCTGCGCGTCAGCGCATCGCGCACCACTGCCGCATCGCCGGTGCCGAGCACGATGTGCGGGCGGTCCAGCGCGGCAGGCAGGCGTGTGGCGGTCGCAATCTTGGTGACGCCGGCGCTGTCGAGAATGCGGCGCACCAGCGCCACCGTGGCCTTGTCCGCGCCAGGGGCGACCACCAGCACCACCGAGCGGCCCAAGGTCACGGTTGCGCCATCCAGCGTGATCGAGACCGGCGTCGGATAGATCGCCGGCTGGGTGACCGGTTCGGTCACGGCCTGTGCCAACGCCGGAGCAGCCAGGCCCAACGCTACCAATACCGAAAGCAGGCGCACGCCCGGCGTACTGTTGCGTGGCTTCATCTCGAACTCCGGTATTGGAATGGTATTACGCCCTAGAGTAGGCAAGTCGGGCGGCGGCGACAAGCGCGGCCGGGATTTCCATCCTGGCCAGCGCTAGGCTGCCGCGCGGTGACTTCAGCCTGTTTCTGGATCGCAATCCAGAAAGGTGCGGCAGCGATACATGGCGGTATTGAAATGGTATGGAAAGTGGGGCGTTTGCGCCTGAGAGCGGCCTGGCGCGGATGCACCCAGCCGTGCATCAGCCGCGGTGATGCGCGCCACAGCCGACGCAGTCAGCGCACGTGGCGCGCCGCAGGGCTTGGGCGGTCGGGTTCCTGTGAGCCGTGCAATGCCTGCAATGCGCCTGATCCAGCGCCACTAGCTGCGGTGCTGGCTCAGCAATACGTGGCCCGGGCATCGTCGTTGCGCCGGCAGAGGGCAGCAAACCCCTCACCACCCACCGCGCATCCGGCAAGCAGCGGGCGCCGCGTTGCGAACCTACAGCGCGTCGCTATCCAGCTCGCCGGTACGGATGCGTACCACCGTGCCCAGGTCGTACACGAACACCTTGCCGTCGCCGATCTTGCCGGTACCGGCCGCCGCGACGATCGCCTCGACCACACGCTCGGCCTGGTCGTCGGTCACCGCCACTTCGATCTTCACCTTGGGCAGGAAATCGACTACGTATTCGGCGCCGCGATAGAGCTCGGTATGGCCTTTCTGCCGGCCGAAGCCTTTGACCTCGGTCACCGTGATGCCCGCCACCCCGCAGCCGGCGAGCGCTTCGCGCACATCGTCGAGCTTGAACGGTTTGACGATGGCCATGATCATTTTCATCGGTGCAGGTCCCAGGGCATGACGGCCGCGCAGCATACCGTGGACGGGCGCAACACTCATCCAACCGCGCGCCGCCATCACCGCGGACGACAGCCGAATGGGACTATCCTTACCGCCTGCCGACTGCCTTGCCGATGTCCCGCGTGTCCCGGCCTGCACTAGGCTTCCTACGGACCTGCGGAGAACACCATGATCGATTTCAACCAGCTCGACGACCTCGCCCGCCGCCTCAGCGACCTGGTGCCGCCGGGCCTGCGCCAATCGCGCGAAGAACTGCAAAGCACCTTCAAGGGCGCGCTGCAGGCCGGCCTGGGCAAGCTGGACCTGGTCACCCGCGAAGAGTTCGACGTGCAGCGCGCGGTCTTGCTGCGCACCCGCGAAAAACTCGACGCGCTGGAGCAGACCGTCGCCGCACTGGAGGCGCGCGCGCCCGGCACGCCACCCGCTGCACCGCCCACCATCCCCTGAGCGAAGGCCACCACCATGAGTCTGGCGCTGGTGCACAGCCGTGCCCGCGTGGGAGTGCATGCGCCTGAGGTTCGGGTGGAAGTGCATCTCTCCGGCGGTCTTCCTTCCACCCAGATCGTGGGCCTGCCCGAAGCGGCAGTGCGCGAATCGCGCGAACGCGTGCGTGCCGCCCTGCTGTGCGCACAGTTCGAATTTCCCGCCCGGCGCATCACCATCAACCTGGCACCGGCCGATTTACCGAAAGAAGGCGGCCGGTTCGATCTGCCGATCGCCCTCGGTATCCTGGCTGCCAGCGGGCAAATCGACCGCCAGGCCCTGGCCGATTACGAATTCCTCGGCGAGCTTGCGCTGACCGGCGAGCTGCGCGGCGTCGACGGCGTGCTGCCCGCGGCGCTGGCGGCCGCGCAGGCCGGGCGACGGCTGATCGTCCCGCTCGCCAACGGTGCCGAAGCGGCCATCGCTGGACACGTCGAAGCCTTCACCGCGCGTACCCTGCTGGATGTCTGCGCCACGCTCAACGGCAGCCAGAAAGCGCCCGCCGCCGAGCTGGCAGTGCAGGCGCTCGGCGCCCGCGCCCTGCCCGACATGGCCGACGTGCGCGGGCAACCGCACGCCCGCCGCGCGCTGGAGATCGCCGCTGCCGGTGGGCACCACCTGTTGCTGGTCGGCAGCCCTGGCTGCGGCAAGACCCTGCTGGCCTCGCGCCTGCCCGGTCTATTGCCCGAAGCCAGCGAAGCAGAAGCACTGGAAACCGCTGCGATCACCTCGATCAGCGGCCGTGGGCTGGATCTGGCCCGCTGGCGGCAACGCCCCTACCGCGCCCCGCACCACACCGCCAGCGCAGTGGCCCTGGTCGGCGGCGGCACGCACCCGCGCCCCGGCGAGATCTCGCTGTCTCACAACGGCGTGCTGTTCCTGGACGAATTGCCCGAGTGGCAACGGCAAACCCTGGAAGTGTTGCGCGAGCCCTTGGAGTCGGGCGTGGTCACGATCGCGCGCGCGGCACGCAGCGTGGATTTCCCGGCGCGCTTTCAATTGGTCGCCGCCATGAATCCCTGCCCGTGCGGCTGGGCAGGCGATGGCAGCGGGCGCTGCCGCTGCAGCAGCGACAGCATCCGTCGCTACCGCAGCCGCATCTCCGGCCCGTTGCTGGACCGTATCGATCTGCATGTCGAAGTGCCGCGCCTCCCTCCGCAGGCGCTGCGCAGCGGCAACCTCGGTGAAGACAGCGCCAGCGTGCGTGCCCGCGTGGTCGCCGCGCGACAGCGACAGCTTGCACGCGGTGCGCTGCCCAATGCGCAACTGGACCAGGCCGACACCGACCGCCATTGCCGCCTGCAACACGACGATCAGGTGCTGCTGGAGCGCGCCATCGAACACCTGCAGCTGTCCGCACGCTCGATGCATCGCATCCTGCGCGTTGCGCGCACCATCGCCGATCTCGACGACAGCCCGGACATCGCCACACGCCATCTCACCGAAGCGATCGGCTACCGCAAACTGGATCGTGCGCTTGGCGCCGCCAGCGCGGCGTAGCGTGCTCGGCCGGTCGACAGGCGCGCGCGATTCGCACGCCATCCGCTGGCGTGACACCTTGGTACCGCAAAGCGCCTGCGTTGTCAGGGCATCGTTTCGGTTTCGGTGCCGGTTTCGATGTCGGTGCGCAACCTCATTCGCCGCCATGGAGTTCATCGAATGCAGCCAATTGATCGCTCGCGCGGCATCGGCCCACGAGCGGCATGTGCCAACCGGCCGTGCGCACCGAGCCGGTGCCCTCGCGGACGCCCGCCCTTGCTGCACGACCGCTGGCGCCACATCCCAACATGCATTTCATGGCGCTACACGTACAACAGGCGCCACTCCATTGTGCAGAGGCCTGTATGAGCCACCATCCCGAACTCGCTACGGTCCCTTCGCTGGATCTGAATCGCTACCTGGGCACGTGGTACGAAATCGCCCGCCTGCCGACCCGCTTCGAGGATGCCGACTGCACCGATGTGTCGGCGCACTACACCCTGGAAGAGGACGGCAGCGTGCGCGTCCAAAATCGCTGCTTCACCGCGGAAGGCGAGCTGGAAGAAGCGATCGGCCAGGCGCGCGCCATCGACGACACGCACAGCCGGCTGGAAGTGACCTTCTTGCCCGAAGGTCTGCGCTGGATCCCTTTCACCAAGGGTGACTATTGGGTGATGCGCATCGATGCCGATTACACCGCTGCACTGGTCGGCAGCCCGGATCGCAAGTACCTATGGCTACTGGCACGCTTGCCGCAGCTGGACGAAAACATCGCCCAGGCCTATCTGGCGCATGCGCGCGAACAGGGCTTCGACCTGGCGCCACTGATCCACACCCCGCATACCGGGCGGCTGACCGAGCAACCGCTTCCGTAGGCGACCCCGGCTGGTTGGGGAACTGGTCAAACCGGCAACGACAGCACCGTCGCGCCTGCAACCCCGGTCGCATCGAGGCACCGACCAAGGGACGACAGGCACGCGATGCTCTCAACGACCAGCCAGACGACAGTCGCCCACCGACGCAATCGCCATGTCCACGGCCATGGCGACCCAGCGCACTGGCCTAGCCGTTCCATCGCGCAGGCCAGCGCTCGTCCTCTCAATCGTCGAGCGTGCCGAGATCCCTGGCAGCGGCCTGTGCACCTTCCAGGCTGTCGAAGGCCACGCCGGTATCGCCGACCACGTACTTGGTCAGCTCGCCGTCGCGTGTTGTTTCCTGCATCTTGAAGATCGGCACCGCGTCGGTGCCGCCGACGCGTTCTTTCTGCGTTGTCATGCGTGATTCCTCCAGTGAAAGCGCCTTGCGTGGGACCGTTGTCCCGCCGCTCCCGGGCGGGAGCGCAGACGATCCGACGGTAGCGCGGTAGTGCGTGCAGTGGCGTGAATCCGCAGGCGGCCCCGACTGCCAGGATGCGACGCAGGACGATCGGAAAAAAATCACAGCCGCTTCGCTCCGCAAACGCGCGCAATGCACGCGTGTGTCGTACATTCGCGACGTGCAGCCTCATCAATCAATGCCGTGCGTCACCAATCGCTACGTGCGCCGTTCGCGCGTACCCGGTTGGCGTGCACCTTCCATCTGCCCAAGCCTGCGCTGGCGGCACTTCTCCCGGGGCCATGCGTGAACCGGCAGCACAGCCGTCGCAGGTGGTGAGGTGAAGCGCCAACGCATCATCAGTGTCACCGTGCTGCTGGTGTTGCTGAGCGCAACGCTGCCGATCGGCCTGTCCTACTACCTGGCCTGGCGGCTGGCCTTGGCGCGCGAAGAGGGCAGGCTGAGCCAGCTGGCTGCGCTGTCGATCCGGCGTACTGAAACCGCCTTCGACGAAGCGCATGGCGCATTGTTGAGCATGGCTGCCTCGCGGTTGCCACCGTGCTCGCCTGCGCATCTGGCACAGATGCGCGCCCTGGTGCTGACCAGCCACTACATCGTCGAGCTGGGACGGTTTCAACAAGGTCGCCTCAGCTGCACCTCATGGGGCCAACTGCGCAATACCATTCCGCAGCGCACCGCCGATTTCGTGGTCAAGCGCGGCATCGCGGTGACCACGCGGCTGCTGCCGTTGGCCAATCCGCAGCGTCCGCTGATGGCGCTGCAACTGGGCGACTACAACGCCCTGATCAACCCCGACACGCTGGCCGACATCAATATTCCGCCTGGCCTGCAACTGGCGATCGGCACGCCGGACGGGCAGATCCTCAGCAGCACCGGTACCGCCGCCGAACGCTTGCTGACCGACCCCACCGCCACGCGTGAGCCGGGCGACCTCTTGCTGTCGCAGGTGTTGTTCGGGCGCGACCGTCGTGGCGACTGGGCCGCGGTGGTCACCGAACCGGTGGCCTATCTGCGCGGGCCGCTGGCGGCGGCACGGTTGCAGCTGGTACCGGTCGGCATTGCAGTGGCGCTGCTGCTGGTCGGTACAGTGCTGTGGGTCTCGCGGCGGCGGCTGTCGCCACTGGCGCGGCTGGAGATCGCCGTGCAGCGTGGCGAGTTCATCGTGCACTACCAACCGATCATCGCGCTCGACAGCGGTGCCTGCGTCGGTGCCGAAGCGCTGGTGCGCTGGCAGCAGCCCGACGGCGTGCTGGTGCCGCCGGACGCCTTCATCCCGCTGGCCGAACAAAGCGGCCTGATCCTGCCGATCACCGATCTGGTGGTGGCCGAAGTCATCCGCGAACTCGGCCCCACCCTGGCCGCCGATCCAGCGCTGCACGTGGCCATCAATGTCTCCGCCGACGACATCAAGAGCGGCCGCGTGCAGGGCGTGCTGGCGCAAGCGTTGCGGGGCACCGGCGTGGACAGCGGCCAGCTGTGGGTGGAGGCCACCGAACGCAGCCTGATGGACATTGATGCGGCACGCACCACCATCACCCATCTGCGCGGTGCCGGCCACACGGTCTCCATCGACGATTTCGGCACCGGCTATTCGAGCCTGCAGTATCTGCAGGGCCTGCCGCTGGACGCGTTGAAGATCGACAAGTCGTTCGTGGATACCATCGGCACCCACTCGGCCACCAGCGCCGTGACCGCGCACATCATCGAGATGGCCAAGACACTGCGGCTGCGCACCATCGCCGAAGGGGTCGAGCGGCAGGAACAGCTCGATTATCTGCGCGCCCATGGCGTGGATCTGGCGCAGGGCTGGCTGTTCTCGCGCGCGTTGCCGGCCACTGGTTTCATCGCCTACTACGCACAGGCACGCAGCGCGACGCAGTGAACCGGCAAAAAAAAAGGCCGCCATTGGCGGCCTTTCGATGTCGATCATGCGTTGCGCAATCCGATCACGCGCCCTGCAATGCAGCGCTGCTCTGCCGCACCGGCTTGGGCCGGCTCGGGAAGGCATGGCGCACGATTCGCCACATCACCTGGCCGAACTGGCGCGGCAGCGAGCCGGTGTTGTAGTGCTGGCCGTAGCGCGCACAGACCTGCTTCACTTCGACGGCGATCTGCGCATAGCGGTTAGCCGGCAGGTCCGGATAGAAGTGATGCTCGATCTGGTGGCTCAGGTTACCCGACAGCACGTTCATCAGCTTGCCGCCGGTCAGGTTGGACGAACCACGCAGCTGACGCAGATACCAGTGGCCACGCGATTCGTTGCGGATGGATTCCTTCGGAAACACTTCCGCATCGGCAGTGAAGTGGCCGCAGAAGATGATCACGAAGGTCCAGATGCTACGCAGCACGTTGGCCGCCAGGTTGCCCAGCAACACCGTCAGGAAGAACGGGCCGGCCAGCAGCGGAAATACGATGTAGTCCTTGAGCATCTGGCGGCCCATCTTGCGGCCGACCGGCAGGAACGAGGCACGCAGTTCGGCCGCCTTCATCTTGCCGGCGAACCAACGGCCCAGGCGCAGGTCCTGGATCGCCACGCCCCATTCGAACAGCAGCGCGAACACCACCGCGATGAAGGGCTGCAGCAGATAGAACGGGCGCCAGCGCTGCTCGGGGAAGATGCGCAGCAGGCCATAGCCGATGTCGTCGTCCATGCCGCGCACGTTGGTGTAGGTGTGGTGCTTGAAGTTGTGCGTCTTGCGCCAGTTGTCGCCGGTGGCAACGATGTCCCACTCGTAGGTGTTGCCGTTGAGCTGCGGGTCGCCCATCCAGTCGTACTGGCCGTGCATGACGTTATGGCCCAGCTCCATGTTCTCCAGGATCTTGGACAACGCCAGCAGCAGCACGCCGGCGATCCATGCCGGAACCAGCACGCTGTGCACGAACGCACCCAGGAACAGCAGCGCACGACCGGCCACGCCGGTCCAGCGCACGGCGGCCACGATGCGGCGGATGTAGCGCGCATCGGCGGCGCCCACCTGGCTCAGCACGCGCGCGCGGATGGCATCGAGTTCGTCGCCGAAAGACTGCAGTTCGGCAGCGGACAGGGCACGGTTATGGACTCGGCTCATGAAGATTCCTTACAGATCCAGGATCAGGTCAGTGCTTGGCGCACTGATGCACAGGCGCACCTGTGCGGTGGGTTCGTTACTGCGTTCACCGGTGAGCAGGTGCCGGGTGGTGCCGGATTGGCGCGGGCAGGCGCAGGTGTTGCAGATGCCCATGCGGCAGCCATGTTTGGGCCGCAGGCCTTGCGCTTCCAGCCCTTCCAGCAGCGACTGGCCGCGCGGCAGGGTCAGGGTACGGCCGCTGCGTGACAGTTGGACCTGCACCTGGCCGGTCTCGGCCTGGTCCAGTGCCGGCACGCTGAAGGCTTCGGCCTGAAATGCAGCCACGCGTCCCTGCAGCCGTTCGCGCGCGGCCTGCACAAAACCACCCGGCCCGCAGGCCATCACATGGCGCTGCTCCAGCGCGGCAATGTGGTCCAACGAATAGGTGTCCACGCGTTCTGCAGGAGTCTCGCCTTCGCGGGTGGTCAGCAGTTGCACACGCAGGCGCGGATGCGCCGCGGCCAGCGCGGCGAATTCGTCGACGAAGCAGGCTTCGTCGCGCTGGCGCACCCAATACAGCAGGTCCACGTCCATCGGCATGCCGGCTTGCGCGGCGGCCTGCAGCAACGCACGCATCGGCGTGATGCCGGAGCCGGCGGCCAGCAGCAGGAGCGGGGTAGGCGTGGTCGGCAGCAGCATGTCGCCGAAGGCCGGGGCCAGCGAGACCACCGTGCCCAAGGCCGCATCGTGCGCCAGGAAGCGGCTCACCAGCCCACCCTCGATCGCCTTGACGGTGATCGCCAGCCGGCCGTCGGCCTGCACCGTGGGGCTGTAGCTACGCAACAGCCGGCGGCCGTCGATCTCCACGCCCAGGCTCACGTGCTGGCCGGCCTGCAGGCCGCGCCAGTGGCCGTTGGGCTGCAACACCAGGGTCACCGCGTCCCGGCTGGCCGGGGTGCGCTGGACCAGCCGCGCCATCGGCTGTTCCAGCGTCCACAACGGGTTGAGCCGGGTTGCCCAGAAATCGAACAGTTGCGGCGACACCAGTCGGCGCGCCAGGCGTGCCGGCAGCGGGGACTTGGACTTACGAGGAGATGCCAGGTTCATGGGTCGCACTATACGCATGCATGCACAGCCGTGTATACACTTGTATATTGCCAGAGGGGCTATGATTCAGGCCCACGCCCGGCTGCAGCCCCATGACCTCTATCGCCCTGCCTTCCCACGACGCGCCGCCGTCCCGCAAGCCGGCGATTTCACGGGAGGATCTCATCGCTGCAGCGCTGTCCTTGATTGGCCCGCACCGCAGCCTGTCCACGCTGAGCCTGCGCGAAGTGGCACGCGAGGCAGGCATCGCGCCGAACAGCTTCTATCGCCAGTTCCGCGACATGGACGAGCTCGCCGTGGCCTTGATCGATCGGGCCGGGCGTTCGCTGCGCACCATCATCGGCCAGGCGCGCCAGCGCGCGACCTCCACCGACCGCAGCGTCATCCGTGTCTCGGTCGAAGCCTTCATGGAACAGCTGCGCGCCGACGACAAGCTGCTGCACGTGCTGCTGCGCGAAGGCGCGGTGGGCTCGGACGCCTTCAAGCAAGCGGTGGAGCGCGAACTCACCTATTTCGAAGACGAGCTGCGCGTGGACCTGATTCGCCTGGCCGCGGCCGACAACGCCAAGCTGCACGCGCCTGCCCTGGTGTCCAAGGCGATCACCCGGCTGGTATTTGCGATGGGCGCGGTGGCAATGGATTCGCCACCGGAAAAAGATCCCGAGCTGATCGAGCAGATCTCGCAGATGCTGCGCATGATCCTGACCGGCGCGCGCACGCTGGGCACCCACGCAGGCTGATTGTCTGCACTGACGTTGGCGCGCGCGCTGGCGTGCGGGCGGAAGGAGCACCGCAGGCGGTCAGCGTCGTGCCGAATCACGGATCTTCAAAGACGTGGCGGGCGCGGCATCGCTCTTGCGAGCCACTCTGATCCAACACTTCAGGCCATCCTGCGTGACTGGCGACATGCGGGCGCACACAACGCGCGGTGACGTGTCGTCCCTCTGTCATCGGCACAGAGGCGAAACGGCCCGCAGCATCGATGCGCGACGAGCGATGCCTCGCCCAATGCGACGCATGCGGCATCTGGGCAAAAACTCTAGCTGCCGCCCCATTCTCTCGAAGCGATGGAAGCGCTGCAGGCGAAGGCTTACATGGCCTACAAATCCACAAGGCTGCAGGCCGCGTGAGCGCGTCCAGTGTCCGCGTGGACATGGGGCGCGGGCTGCACCGGCCAACAGCGCGCCGCTTGAATTGCATGTCGATTGCTCGCCGCGCGCCGCGTCGGCTCGCCTGGTCCTGAATTTCGAAATCGTGGCATCGCTTGTGTCGACCATCCCACGCAATGGCTCTCGCCTGCTGCCGCGACGCGATTTTGATTCTGTTTCCGACGACCGACTCCGACCACCAGAGAGATAATCCAGAACATAATTGCATAAAGTGCTTGCATCGCTAAAAAGACACGGGTAATGTTCGCGCCCTCGGCAGCCGCGTCTGCACTTTTACCCAATCGGCCTCATGTCCCTGCTCAACTCCGCCACACTCAACCGACTGCCCAGCGCCCACCGCGCGGCATCGTGTGTGCGCACGAAGAAAGCAGACGTGCGCATCACCCTCTTCGACTGATGTCCTGACAAGGAGATCGGTCACCCGATCTCCGAGGCAAGCGAACGCCCTCGGATGCAGCATCCGGGGGCGTTTTCGTATGCGTTCGCACCGACTCTTGTGGATGACCCTCCAGGTACCCGGGCATGGATTTCCCGACAACACGGACGTTGCACGCGAACAGGCGTCAAAGCGCTATGTGCCGGGCACGGGTGGCGCGTGGTCATGCGCATACAAGAATTGCCGTTTGAATAAAACGGTAATCAGAAACTTTGCGAAAGATATTCAGCGGCCTGGAATTTATTCCAGCTGGTGCGCGCGGCAATGCCGTGGCGTATACCGAACTCTTTTTCATGTTTCTCGTTACGGGTATCGGCTCCTGGTGGAGCGGCGGCGCAAGCCGTAGGCCTGGTTCAATTCCGGAATACCCACCACTGGATAGCTCAATTGGTAGAGCAGCAGATTTGTAATCTGTTAGTCGCGGGTTCGAATCCCGCTCCATGCATGACCTTTTCGGTCATTCCTCGGGACGCAAGTCCCTTTACGGAAACGCCCATGCCGCAGGCAAACAGGCAAGCCATCGCCTGACTGCCTGCAGCAGCGGCGCCCCTGCCGGGCCTTTGTCCTGAACGCGCGTGCTGCGCCGTTCGCTGCCGTTGTGCAAGACATCGCACCGCATCAGCCACGCACCTGCAGGCGCCAACAGCGCATTGCGCCCCGCACGGCCGCCGTCACGGGCGTTTCCACCCTTCAACGCCGCGTTGCATCGGCACACGTTCCGCCAGCAGTCCGATCCGGGCGGCGGAACGCTTGCATTCCCGGATCGGACCACCAGAGCCAAACCTAAGGAGAAGTGCCATGTTCTGGACCAAGAGGGTCGTGATCGGTGACGGCGAGCGCGGCCTGGTGTATCGCAATCGTCGGTTCGAGCGGGTGCTCGTCCCCGGCGTCTATCGCCTGTTCGACCCGTTGGGTCGCAGCGAGGTCATCGTCCACGCCATCACGCAAGGCGCCTATATGGGCCGCGATGCGGAGATGCTGATCGATACGCTCGGCAGCACCCTGCCGCAACACTTCGTGCTGGCCGACATCGGCACCGCGCAGGTCGGCTTGCTGATCCGCAACGGCAAGCTCGAGGACGTGCTGCCACCGGGCACACGCACGCTGTACTGGCGTGGTCCGGCGGCAATCGAGGTGCAGACCCTGCCATTGGGCGATGGGCTGCAGGTGCCCACCGATGTGCAGCGCAGGCTGCGTCAGCTCGGCACGCTGTCGCGTGTGGCGGTCTGCATGGACGTGCCAGCCGAGTCGCAAGGGCTGGTGTTCGTCGACGGCAAGCTGTTTGCACCGTTCGGGCCGGGGGCGTATGCGTTCTGGAATTTCCAGAAGAACATCACCACCGACGTGATCGATCTGCGCGTGCAGTCGGTCGAAGTGTCCGGGCAGGAGCTGTTGACGCGCGACAAGGTGTCGTTGCGCGTCAATTTGGCCGCCAGCATGCGCGTCACCGATGCGGTGGCAATGCGCACGCGCGTGGCCAAGGCCGGCGATTACCTGTATCGCGAGTTGCAGTACGGCTTGCGGCGCGCGGTCTCGTCCAAGACGCTGGACGAGTTGTTGGGCGACAAGGCCTGCCTGGATGCGGATATCTTCGGGTATGTGCGCGGCAGCGTGAGCGGCTTCGGCATCGAGGTGCTGGGCGTCGGCGTCAAGGACGTGATCCTGCCGGGCGAGATGCGCGAGATCCTCAACGCGGTCGTGCAGGCGGAGAAGCAGGCGCAAGCCAACGTCATCCGCCGGCGCGAAGAGGCCAATGCCACGCGCTCGTTGCTCAACACCGCCAAGTTGATCGAAGACAGCCCGGTGCTGATGCGTTTGAAGGAACTGGAGGCGCTGGAAAAGGTCACCGAAAAGATCGACAAGCTCACCGTGTTCGGCGGCCTGGATGGCGTGCTGAAGCAATTGGTGACGATCAGGCAATGAAGGCTGCGCGTGGCGGAAGGATCTGCCACGCACTGCCGCAAGGCAATGACAACAATGAGTACATCACAACACTTTGAATTTCTGCATGCCGAGGGCAGCACCACCCCGATCAAGGGCTGGGTGCGCGGCGTGCCCCTGGAAGAGCAGGCGCATGCGCAGCTGCGCAATATCGCGGCGGTACCGTTTGTCGGTCCGTGGGTAGCGGTGATGCCCGACGTACACCTGGGTAAAGGCGCAACCGTGGGCTCGGTCATTCCAACCCGTGGCGCCATCATCCCGGCGGCGGTCGGCGTGGATATCGGCTGCGGCATGGCTGCGGTGCGCACCACGCTGCGCGCCAACGACCTGCCCGACAATCTGGCGCAATTGCGCTGCAGCATCGAGCGTAGCGTGCCGGTGGGCAATGGACGTGGCGGCGAGCATCGCAAGCTGCCGGTTAGCATCGAGACCCGCATTGCGCAGTCCGGGCTGGTGCAGCGTCTGGATGCGATCAAGCAGCAGCACAAGCGCATCCGTACCGACAAGCTGGACTGCCAGATCGGCACGCTGGGCGGCGGCAACCACTTCATCGAGATCTGCCTGGACGAAACCGATGCGGTATGGGTGATGCTGCACAGCGGTTCGCGCGGCACCGGCAACCTGATCGGCACGTACTTCATCGAGCGCGCGCGCGAACAACTGGCGCATCGCGTGTTGGGTTTCCATCTGCCCGACAAGGACCTGGCCTTCTTCATGCAGGGCGAGCCGTTGTTCGACGAGTACGTCGAAGCGGTGTCGTGGGCGCAGGATTACGCCCGCGAAAATCGCGAGGCGATGATGGCGCGCGTGCTGGCCGAGATGCGTCACCGCTTGCCCAAATTCCAGCTGGAAAAGCTCGCAGTCAATTGCCACCACAACTACGTGCAGAAGGAAACGCACGCTGGTGAGGAATTGTTGATCACCCGCAAGGGCGCAGTGAGCGCTCGTGTCGGCGAGCTGGGCATCATTCCGGGCAGCATGGGCACGCGCAGCTACATCGTGCGTGGGTTGGGCAACGCCGACAGTTTCCACAGCTGCAGCCACGGCGCGGGGCGTGTGATGAGCAGGACCGCTGCACGCGCGCAGATCACCCTGGCACAGCATCGTCAGGCCACCGCACATGTGGAATGCCGCAAGGACGCGGCGGTGCTCGACGAGTCGCCTGCAGCGTACAAGTCCATCGATGCAGTGATGGCGGCGCAGCAGGACCTGGTCGAGGTGCTGCACACCTTGCGCCAGGTGGTGTGCATCAAGGGATAGAAAAGGGCCGCGCCAGCGGCCCTTTTCGCTACAGACACGTTGCAAGTGCGAGTGAGCAACCTCATCCGCAATGCAATGCACAGTTCAGTCATGTCGCGATCGCGCTCACATCAAAGCACGCACGTTTCACTCTTGCGACGCCATCGTTGCGCCTCGTTCGCGGTCTGATCTACAGGGCGCATCCATCAGATAATCCGGAGGCGGTATGAGCAATCTCGACAAGCAGGAACGCAAGGAAGAAGCAAAGGACTTGAACCGCGACCCGATCTCCGGTGCGCCTGGTTCGCATCCAGTTGGCGTCGGTGTGGGCGGCATCGCCGGCGGTGCGGCGGCAGGGGCGCTTGCAGGCACGGTGTTCGGGCCGCTCGGCACCTTGATTGGTGCAGCGGCCGGCGTGGTTGCTGGCGCAGCGGCTGGCAAGGGCGTGGCCGAACGGCTCGACCCCACTGTGGAGACCGAATACTGGCGCCAGGAGCATCGCAACCGCCCCTACTACAAGGAAGGCACCGACTACGATCGCGACTACGCCACCGTCTACGGATTCGGTTTGCAGGCACGCGAAACCCGCCCGACCAGCACCTGGGAAGAAACCGAAGCCACGCTGGCCGGCGAATGGCCGCGTAACCGCGGGCAATCGCGCCTGGAATGGGATGAAGCCCGGCTTGCAGCACGCGATGCATGGGAGCGTGCGGACCGTACCCACACTGTCTATCGCGACAGCGACACGCATTACGCAGGCCGCTTCGACAGCGCCAGCTACCGCGATGTCGACTATTCGTACGACGACTATCGCCCGGCCTATCGCTATGGCATGCAGGCACGGCAGCAGCACGCCGGCCGCCAGTGGGACGACCACCTGGAACGCGATCTGGGCGATGGCTGGGACCGCTTCAAGGCCAATTCGCGCCTGAGCTGGGAAAAGGCCAAGCATGCGGTACGTGAGGCATTCGACTCGGATCATCACGATGCAGCGGCGCGCCGTCACCCGACCGACCCGCGCGTCTAACGCGTGATCGCAGCGGCGCGGTCACAAGTGCCGCGGCCAGCGCACGACGTTGAACCAGAACGGGCCCACTCGGGCCCGTTCTGCGTTATGGAGTAATGCGGGTTCCTGCTCACTCGGCGGCGCTCAGAAAAAAAGCAGTACCGAGTTGATCTCAGGCTGACGAATCCACAAGGCAATCCGCGGGCCCACCGGGTCTTCAACACGCAGAAAGAAAAGAGCGACGCGTGCGCGACCCCATGGCTTTGCACGCCACGTTTTCCCGGATCACTACCCTGCGGTCTTCTCCACCGCACGGATGTCGCCGCGAAATACCGCAGTGGTCTGTTCCGACGGGGCCGCAGCAGCGCCCTGTTGATCTTTGAGCAACTGCTTGCGCGTGGCCACCACCTCCTTGGCCAATGCAATGCGCCGGCCGACGACCATTTCGGTCAGCCAGTCGATCAGGGCACGCGTGTATTGCTGCTGGTGTTCCTTGATGCTGAGCGCATGGTCCGCGCCAGCGATGACACGCGATGTG
The DNA here is from genome assembly GCF_017746015.1 of Xanthomonas sp. A1809. Classification (NCBI taxonomy): domain Bacteria; kingdom Pseudomonadati; phylum Pseudomonadota; class Gammaproteobacteria; order Lysobacterales; family Lysobacteraceae; genus Xanthomonas; species Xanthomonas sp. A1809. Next base: position 54,798 of record NZ_JAGHWZ010000006.1, read on the forward strand.
AGCGAACGCGCCTGCACGAACGCGTGCGCATAGTTGTGCAGCACCGGCTGCGGCACGATCGCATCGTGCTCGGCTTCCACCAACAGCACATCGCCCTTGTACTCGGCGCAGGCGGCCAAGGCGATGTTGTCTGCCGGACGCAGGCGCTGCTGGCGGTACGCCATCAGGTCCGGGTCGGCGTTGAGGCTGACCTTGGGTTGATCCCAGTGGGCATCCTTGTAGAGCGCAGGCGAACGCAACGCCAGCCATTCCACCGAGCGCTCGCGCGTCAGCAATGCGGATAGATACCCACCGTAGCTCAGGCCGACCACCGCGATCGACTGCGCATCCACGTAGGGCAGACCTGCCAGTTGATCGTACGCAGCCTTGATGTCGTCCAGGTTCTGCGCGCGTGTCACGGTCTGGCGCATCGATGCGTAACCCTCATGCCCACGCAGATCGAAGGTCATGCAGATGCAGCCCAGGCCTGCTGCCTCGCGCGCACGTACCAGGCTGTGGTGCTGGCTGCCGCCCCAGCCGTGCACGAACAACACTGCAGGCATGCCTGAGGGCGTGAGCAAGGTGCCGCTGAGTGCGTCCTGGCCGACCGGAATGTCGATGCTGGAAAGTTTGGCTTCCATTACGTCGCAGAGATCCTCCTGTATTTGTAGCGCGGCCCTGGACCGGATTGGGTTGCGCGATAGTAGACCTGCGCATCGGCCGGCGGCTGGCCCTGATAGATTTCGTGTGTGGACGCCCTTACCCACTGCAATGCGGGATCTTGCTGAAAGGCGGCGATTGCAGCGAGTTCTGCCGGGGTTGCACCACCGATTCGCCAGGATTGTTCCAGCACGCCGCATACCGGGACATCGCCAGCATCCTGACCGCTGACCACATCGTAGTTGCGGCGGGAAATCTGCAGCTCAGGATAAGCGGCGGTGACGCATCGATCGTACCTGCACGCCTGCTCGACCACCCGTCGCTCCAGCGATGGCAAAGCTGTGGCCATCAGTGCCTCCAACGACCCGCGGTACACGCACAGCGACGAGCCGCCATACACATCGCTGCCGTCCGCATCGGGCACGCTGCATTGCGTGCCGTAATACGCAATCTGGACGCCGGCAAGACACAACTCGCCTACGCTGTGCGTCGTTGGCTGCAAGATATTGCGTTCAAGCACGCCGCCATGCGTGCCTAGATAGGTATCGGGCAGGCTATCCAGTACCTGCGCCAGCTGCGATGCGTCGGCAATGCGCCATTGGTCGTTGCCGCCCACGCCGGTGGGCAGCTTCAGGCGCACGTCTCCACCATCAGACAGCGCCTCGAACGCATGCATCGCATCCGGGCGAGAAAACGCGGTGTAGCCCGGCAGCGTGGCGGGAATCAGCGACATGGCCAGCGCCTGGTCCCAGCCCGCAGTGCTTGCCGCGTCGTCAGAAACCAGTGGGTGACCGATGACCTTGGTGGCCAGAAACGCATGCGGCACGATACCGCCGAGCAAGTCACCGACGCCGTGGATGCCCAGCCCGCGCGCTTGCGCGGTAGTGAGCGTGTCATCGGGTACGTGGAATGTTCCAACTTCGATCACGCCATCGCCAGCGACGCCGGCATCGGGCACGCCCAGCAAATGCGCGACCTCGCGACAGACCCATGCGTGCGTTGCACGCTCATGACCATGCTCGGGCACCACGCGCGTGGCATGCCCAAGCACCTGCCGATAGTGTGTCTGTGCCATGACATCTCCCCTGCGGCGTGATCGCGCGTCGTTGCTGGCCTCGGTCGCAGCTGAGGGACGAGTCGTGGCAGTGGGTATCGCCGGAGCCTTACTTCAGTGCCAGATACAAGCCAAGCACAATCAGGAACACCACGATCAAACTGATGGCAATACGCCCGCCGCGCAACTCCAACAAGGCATGCCACCACACGCGCGCTTCAGGTGTGCCGCTTGCATGATGCGGCTTACGGCTACGGGTCTCGCTGTCCTGCATCCTGGGTACTCTCGCTCCATTACGTCGCCGCTTACCTTAATGATCAGACGTTACACAGGTGTGGAGCGGTTCAGAATCTTCCGTGAAATGCGGCATTGCGAAAGCGATTTTGCCTGATCGGCGATCACCTGCCTGGTGTGATCAGGCCACGTTGCAGTCGTGACATCGAAACGCATGCGAGACCAACGCGTCGCTTCGACCACACGGGTTCAAACGCGTCACTTGGTACGCATTGACCACATGCACGCACCTGCATGCATTGCGTGTAGATGCACTCGAACAATCTGACCAGTTAAGCGTGCAATGCACCGAAGTGCTGCAATGGTCGGGTTCGATGATCAATCGTTGACATACCCGCAGTTACTCTGCAGGTCAAGTTTGTTTATACCGGAACACCCCAAGTCATGAGCAGAGATCCATCCGTCATCGATGTACAGGCCGAAATCGCGCATTGGCAGGCGCGGCATGCCCAGGGCAACCTCGGCGCAGGCAAGTTCAGCGAGTTGTCCCCGGTGGTGAAAATGGCCTGCGATATCTACCTGCAAGCCCCGCGTTCGAGCGACCAGGAACGTCTGCGCCTATTTCGGGACCGCTTGGAGCACCACTTCATTTCATCCAGCACGCAGTCCAACTACGAACAGTTGGCAACCGATTGCTGGCAGCGCTTGGGCGCGCGCAATAGTTGAGTCCGCAGTATCGAGCAACATCTGTTTTTCATTGGAGATCGTCATGAAAACCCCGTATCAAGTGCAGCAGGAGCTGGAACGACTGGAGCGATTGGTACCGCACATCGTCAGCGACCAGGGCGACCGCGCGGAGGAAATCCTTGGCTTCCATGTGGCCAGTCTGTTGGGTAGCGCGCCGATCAGCGAACATGCGCTGATTCGCGAACGCACCGCTCGCATGGCACGTACCTGCCGCAGTGCGCAGGACGCCGTGCGCGCACCCAAGGCGCCCGCCAGACCATTGGGCATGGCGCCCGTTGCCCAGCCGCAGTGGGCCTGACCGACCTCCCCGGAGCCGCCTAGCGGCTCCTTTGCATTCCACCCCCGGCAATTGCCGATCATTCCAGGATCTTCATGAAAGTCACGCTTCTCACCGCTTCGCTGTTGGCCATGCTCTCTCTGACTGCCTGCGACCGCCCCGGCGGCGATGCTTCGCGCACCGCGCCAGCGGTGTCGCCCGAGCCGACGGCTGCGCCCGTCAGCGGAAGCGGCGCGACCGAGCTGGCCAAGGGCGATGGCGCGGTGCTGGGCGTGCTGGCTGCGATCGACGACAACGAGATCGCACTCGCCAAGCAGGCCATCGAACAGGATCTGGGCGGTGCCACCGGCGAGTTCGCGCAGCAGATGCTGCACGACCACGAGGCCAACCTTGAAAAGACCAAGTCGCTTGGCGCAACCGAGAGCCCGCGCGCGCAGGCCATACGTGCCAAGGGCAAGGCGGCAGTGGAAGCGCTGTCCAAGACGCTGACCCTGCCGGACGGCAAGGATGCCTACCGCAATGCATTCATGCGCAACATGGTCATCGACCATGGCGACACCATCAAGATCATCGATTCGGAACTGCTGCCCGCCGCCGAAAGCGCGCCGGTCAAGCAACATCTGGAAGAGACGCGTCGCGTAGTCTCGGCGCATTTCGAACGCGCCCACGCGGTGTCTTCGTCCAAGTAAGCAGCCGATCAGGCGCTTGCCCTGCAAACGCGCCGGCCAGTCCGGCGCGTTTGCGTTAGGTGGACAGCACATGCGGCTGTCCTCGAGGTCGTTGGGCCACGCCGCAGGCTGACCCTGCAGCGCACGACCGCATGCGCGCGCTAGCTTCACCTCGCTTGGCGTGATCCTGGCCTATCGTGCCGCATCGATTCGGCCAGGAGCCCTCCATGCATCTGCTCATCACCGGCGGCACCGGCTTCATTGGCCAGGCCCTGTGCCCGGCATTGCTGCAGGCCGGCCATCAGGTCAGCGTGCTGACCCGCGACCCGCACCGCGCCAAGCGCATCCTGCCCGGCATGACCGCCGTGCATACGCTGGATGGAGTGCAGGCCGATGCGGTCATCAACCTGGCTGGCGAGCCGCTGGCCGCCGGCCGCTGGACCGATGCCCGCAAGCAGCGCTTCCGCCAATCGCGCCTGGGCATCACGCGCCAATTGCATGACTGGATTGCGCAGCAGCCGGCCGCACAACGTCCCTCGGTGCTGATTTCCGGCTCGGCCGTGGGCTACTACGGCGAACGTGGCGATACGGCGTTGACCGAGGCCGAGCCCGCCGGCGATGACTTCTCTGCCGTGCTGTGCCGCGACTGGGAGGCCGAAGCCAACACCATCGCCGCACTCGGCCCGCGGGTGAGCTGGGTGCGCACCGGGATCGTGCTGGATCGCGATGGCGGCGCGCTGGCCCGCATGCTGCCGGCATTTCGATTCGGCGGCGGTGGGCCGTTCGGCGATGGCCGGCACTGGATGAGCTGGATCCATCGCGCCGATATGGTTGCGCTCCTGCTGTGGCTGCTGCAGCACGGCCAACCCGGCGCCTACAACGCCACCGCGCCCAATCCGGTGACCAATGCCGACTTCGCGCGCACGCTGGCGAAGGTGCTGCACCGCCCTGCCCTGCTGGCGCTGCCGGCCGGCGTGCTGCGGCTGGGCTTCGGCGAGATGGCCGACCTGCTGCTGATCAGCCAGCGCGTGCTGCCGCAACGCGCGCTCGATGCCGGCTTCCGCTTCCAGTACCTGCACCTGGACGCTGCGCTGCGCGCCATTCTGCAGCGCTGAGCGGCGGCCAGGGCCTGACCAGACGGGATCGAACGGCATGCATGGCCTGGCCTGCATGCGGTTCGGCCATGCCCTAATATTTGCCCAAACTTCATCACCGACAGTGCTGCGGATCTCGGACTGGCCCTGCGCACGGCAGAACACCTATGCATCTGCTCCTCGTCGAAGACGACACCATGCTGGCCAGCGCCATCTGCGACGGTGTGCGTCAGCAGTCATGGACCATCGATCATGTCGGTCATGCCAATGCCGCCAAGACAGCGCTAGTGGACCACCGCTACAGTGCGGTATTGCTGGATATCGGCCTGCCGGGCGAGTCCGGGCTGAGCGTGATCCGCTTCATGCGCAGCCATTACGATGCCACCCCGGTGATCGCGCTGACCGCGCGTGGCCAGCTCACCGACCGCATCCGCGGCCTGGATGCCGGCGCCGACGATTATCTGGTCAAGCCGTTTCAGTTCGACGAGCTGATGGCACGGCTGCGCGCGGTCACCCGGCGCAGCCAGGGCCGCGTGGTGCCCCTGCTCAGCCACGGCGACGTCTGCATGGATCCTGGCAGCCGCAAGGTCACCAAGGACGGTAAATGGGTGGCGCTGAGCGCACACGAATATCGCCTGCTGCTGGCGTTGATGGAACGTGCCGGACGCGTGGTCACCAAGGATCAGCTGGAAGAAGGCGTCTATGGCGGCCCGTCCGAAGGCGGCAGCAACATGATCGCGGTGTATGTGCACCAGTTGCGGCGCAAGCTGGGCGATGCGCTGATCTCCACCGTCTACGGCCAGGGCTACATGGTCGGAAAGTCCCCGGAATGAAGTCGCTGCAGGCACGCATGCTGGCGGCGCTGGCCGCGATCGTTCTGCTGAGCTGGTCCACCTCTCTATGGATCCTGGTCGCACTGGTCACCCAGGGTCAGCACAGCGTGTTCGAGCAGGAACTCAACCTGCTCGGCGATCGACTGATGGCCACCTTGCCCGACGCGCTCCAGCACCGCTTCGATACGCAGACAGAGCCGCCCGGCGCGGCAGCCACGTCGACCCCGATCGGCAACCCATCCTCGCGCATGAGCGTCAAGCAGACCCTGATCGCCGTGGTGCTCAACACCGTGCAATTGGGCATCCTGGGGCTATTGATGTGGTGGGCCGTGCGGACCTCGCTGGGGCCGCTACGCGCCCTGTCCGGCGCCATCGCGCAACGTACCGGCCTGGATACCGAGCCGGTGCCGCTGGCACAGGCGCCCGACGAAGTCCGCCCGTTGATCGCCTCGTTCAACACCTTGCTGGCGCGGGTGGAACAGGCCGTCCAGGCCGAGCGCGATTTCGTCGCCGATGCCGCGCACGAACTGCGCACCCCGCTCTCGGCACTGCATGCCTACGCCGAGGTCGCATTGCGCGCGTCCACCCTGGAGGCCAAGGACGCCGCGCTGGGCCAACTGCTGGAAACCGCGCGTCGCAGCAACCGGCTGGCCGAACAATTGCTGGATCTGGCGCGACTGGATGCCGGCATCAGTTCAGCCGCCTATCATCAAGTCGAAATGGGCGAGCTGATCTCGCATGTGCTGGACGAATTCAGCGTGCAGGCCGACGCACGCCAGCTGCAGTTGCAGGTTGAGGCATCGCCCTGCCTGCTGCGTTGCGATGTGGATGCAGTGGGAATTCTGATCCGCAACCTGGTCGACAACGCCATCCGCTATGGCCGCCTGCATGGCAAGGTGGAAGTGAGCTGCGGCTATTGTGGGCGCGCTGACGTACTGCACCCGTTCCTGCAGGTCAGCGATGACGGTCCCGGTGTGCCCGAAAGCGCGCAGGCTTCTATTTTCGAGCGGTTCTATCGCGTGCCCGGCAGCGCAGTACAGGGCAGTGGCATCGGATTGTCGCTGGTCGCCGGCATTGCGCGCCTGCACGGAGCAACGATCGAAGCCGGCGACGGCAACGATGGACGCGGCCTCTGCGTGCGCGTGGTGTTTGCCGGCAACCGCCCTGCCGGCGCGGACTGAAGCTGCCTGCACTGCAGCGCGAGAGCACTACGATATGCGGCCAACCAAACGACTGCGCAACCACGGGCTGGCGCGGCGAGTGCGCGGTGCGCGATAGACCAGCAGGGGTACGTGAAATGCGCGACTGCGCACGCACACGCGCAGCGCGATACGGCCCATCTGACGCGTACATCGCGGCTCCCGAGCGCCGTCCACGCCACCTGCTCGCTACATTTTGGTGAACGCTCTGATGCGGACACCATTGCGTGCTGCAAAGAAATGTCGTGCCTTCGCCAAGCGGTGCAGTCGTCGCGTTGACCCAATAAGTTCCCAAAATCGCTTGCCTACAGTGCACTCACCGCACGCATCAAGGATGCCTGGTGATGCCTCATTCGATCCGTTTCACGCAACACTTCCCCACCGCGCCGTCGCTGCCGGTCGGGCAGTGCGCTGCCAACGACCCCGTCGCTGCGCATCCGCTGCCACTGCCTCTCGCGCCGGAATTTCGCTGCGGCTCTACCGGCACGCGCAACCGCGACATCTGGTGCGCGTTGCCGGATATCCGCAGCGCGCGCGCTGCCCACCGCCTGCAGCACCTGGCCAGGCGCGGCGTGTTGTTCACTGCCGCAACGGCCGTTTTGGCCTTGGCCGCTGCCAGCGTTCTACTGCACTGAACATCAGGTCACGCCAGCGCGCTGGAACTGCGCCCACTCGCCTTCTTCCACCAGGTAGTTCTCCATGTCGACTTCTTGCTTCGTTCGATACTGTGCACTCGCCGTCGTCAGCGTCAGCCTGATCGGCTGCGCCAGCACCCGCCCCACGCCCTATCGCCAACTGCCATCTTCGAGCTACCTGCGCCCGCACGATGGCAGCCGCGGCGGCCGCATGCCGTACGCGTATCACGGCCAGGTCGATTGGTCGCGGTATCGCACCGCATTGGTCGAGCCGGTGCGCATTTACCGCGGCGCGGACGCGCAATTCGAAGGGGTACCCGAGCAGGACAAACGCATGCTCGCCGATCTCATGCAGCGCGAGTTCGGCGACGCGATTGGCCAGCGCTGGCAGCCCACCACCGCCATCGGGCCCGACACCTTGCGTGTGCGGCTCACCTTGACCGGCGCCAAACCCAGCAAACGGGTGCTCGGCACCTTCATGAAGGTCGATATCGGTGGCGGCGCCTACAATGCCGTGCAGGCCTTGCGTGGCAAGGAGGGCGCATTCTCCGGCTCGGTCAGCTATGCGGTGGAAATCTTCGACGCGTCAAGCGATCGCTTGCTGGCGGCCTATGTCGAAAAGCAGTACCCCAATGCAATGAACATCAAGGCCAGCCTTGGTGCTTATGACGCGGCCAAGGCAGGGATCGGCCTGGGTGCGCAACAGTTGGTCGATGGCATGCGCTAGGCCCTGCTCCTTTTATTGCATGCGCGATGCCTGTGCGTATCGGAGTGCGCGCACGCGATACGTTCGGGCAATCCTCTCGCGCAGTGCAGGGTTATCAGGGTGTTGGCTGCAGACGGGGAGCGCTGGCCAAAGCCGCTGCAACAAAAACGCCGACGCTGTGGAACAGCGCCGGCGTCTTCACCATTGCCCAGGGTCGGTGACACCTATCGCGTGCGTTGCACGCCTTCCAGGCTACCTGGCGACCCGCACATCGCACCCTGCGCCGCAGCGTGACAACCTCAGCGCGTGACGCGCTTTGCCGCTTTCTTGCCCACTGCCTTGCGCGCGGCGGTGGTCTTTGCCACGGCACGCGTGGCCGGGGTCTTGGTCACCTTGGCGGCTTTCTTCAGCGCGGTCTTGGTCACGGCCTTCTTGAGCGGGGCCTTCTTCACCGCGGCCTGCCTGGTCGCGGTTTGCTTGGCGACCGGCGCCTTCTTTGTTGCAGGCTTGAGCAACGTCTTCGTCGCTGCCGCCGGCTTGGCCCCTACCTTCTTCGCTGCCTTCTTCGCCGCCGTGCGTGCGTTCACCGTTGCGACGGCGGTCTTGCGTGCGGCGCTCTTGGCAGCCGTCTTGGCACTCAATGCGGCCGCTTCGGCCTTGGCATTGGCCTTGGCGGTTTCCAGCTTGCGCCTGGTAGTGGCCTTGGTGTCGGTAATCTTCTTCCTGGCCGCGGCACTGGTGCTGCTCAACTTCTGCTTGGCGGCCTGCGTGGTCGAGGTCAACGTTTGCTTGGCCGCGTCCTTGGTGGCGGTGAGCTTCTGCTTGGCGGCTTCCCTGGTGGCGACCAGCTTGTCCTTGGCAGCGTCCTTGGTGGCCGCCAGCGAGCGCTTGGTCTTGGCCACGCTGCGTTTCACTGCGGTGGCCGCAGTGCCGGCGTTCTTGGCCACGTTCTTTTCGACCTTGACCACCGCCTTGCGCGCTTTGGCCACCTGCGTCTTGACCTCTTCCACCGCCGTGCCTGCGGCCTCCTGCACGCTGGCGACCGCCTCGCTGGCGGTGCTGGCGATGGTCTCGGTCAATTCGGTGGCGGTGCTTTTTACGCTATCGACGGCGTCGGACAGGGTTGCCGTTACGCCATTGCCGTTGCTCATAGACCCTCCTTAAGGGCGTCAGTGCGGGAAACTCAGGCGATGCGCGACCGCACGCAACATGCTGAACAGGCATCGGATCAAGCGGACGCTACGCCCGGCCCGTCGGGCTGTCAACGCAATCAGGGCAAGGGATGTGCGGCACTTTCACCGGCAGTTAAATTGCGCGCAGGCACTCTCGTTCAGCTTGATTTACGCAGTCAGACGCCCTATTCCTCATCCACCGCGTAACCCGGAATCCGTTCCATGCGACCGCTGCCTACCCTGCTGACTCTTTCGCTGGCCGCTGCCTTCGGCGGATTTGCCGCCACCGGCATCAACGCCTGGCTGGACAATCGCGCCGAAGCCACGCCCCCCAGCAATGCCGCCTTTACCCTGCCGACGGCCGCCGCGTTGCCGGCTGCGGTGGCCGGCCAGCCAGTGCCATCGCTGGCGCCGATGCTGCAGCAGGCCATGCCCGCGGTGGTGAGCGTGAACACCAAACAAGTGGTGCGCGTCCGCAACCCGTTCTTCAATGACCCGATCCTGCGCCGGCTGTTTCCGCAGGTGCCGCAGGACCGCATCAACGAATCGCTGGGTTCGGGCGTGATCATCGATGCGCAAAAAGGGTACGTACTGACCAATCACCACGTCATCGAAAACGCCGACGACGTGCAGGTGACGCTCGGCGACGGACGCACGGTCAAGGCCGAGTTCATCGGCTCCGATGCCGATACCGATATTGCGCTGATCCGCATCAAGGCCGACAACCTCACCGATATCAAACTGGCCGACAGCAACGCGCTACGCGTGGGCGATTTCGTGGTGGCCATCGGCAACCCGTTCGGCTTCACCCAGACCGTCACCTCCGGCATCGTCTCGGCGGTGGGACGCAGCGGAATTCGCGGCTTGGGCTATCAGAACTTCATCCAGACCGACGCCTCGATCAACCCCGGCAACTCGGGCGGCGCGCTGGTCAACCTGCAAGGCCAGTTGGTGGGCATCAATACCGCCAGCTTCAATCCACAGGGCAGCATGGCCGGCAATATCGGCCTTGGGCTGGCGATTCCGTCCAACCTGGCGCGCAATGTCGTCGAGCAATTGGTGACCAAGGGCGTGGTGGTGCGCGGCACGCTCGGCCTGGAAACCCAGAACCTCACCCAGCAGATGTTGCAGGGCCTTGGCGTGGATTCGTTGCGCGGTGCCTTGGTGACACGGGTGTTGCCGGGCTCCGCAGCGGCGGCGGCAGGCGTGCAACCGGGCGATGTCGTGGTAGCGGCCAACGACCAGCGCGTGGACAGCGCCGAGGCGCTCCACAATTACGAAGGCCTGCAGGCGGTTGGCAGTGCGGTCACCCTGGACATCCGTCGCGATGGCAAGCCGCTCAAGCTCAAGGCCACGCTGAAAGAGCAGGACCGCGCCGTCACCGGCGACATGCTGGACCCGCGCCTGACCGGCGCGACCTTCGTCGATCTCCCCGAATCGCTGCGTCAGTCAGGCATCACCGGGGTGATGGTGAGCGAGGTCAAACGCGGCGGTCGCGCTGCCGCCAACGGCCTGGTCGCCGGCGATGTGATCGTGGCCAGCAGCGTGGGCGAGTTCGCCGACCTTGCCAGCTGGCGGGCCAATTTCCAGCGTAAACCGCAACAGCTTGTCGTGCGCATCCTGCGTGGCAACGCGCAGTACGACGCGCTGATGCGTTGACGCGATGTGTACCGGGCGTTGCTTCCACTTACCGGGCGTTGCTTCCACTAACGCCTCCTACACCCCCCCGATGCTATTGCTACTGCTCGACCGCACGTGAGTGGCGGCTGCCATCAATGACCGAAGGAGATATCGCATGAGCCCCACCAATACCGATCAGCTGAAGGAAAACCTGAGCGAAGCCGGCACCCACCTGAAGTCGGCAGCGAGCGCCGCTGGCGAAGCGGTCAGGGGCGCCACCAGCGCCGCTGGCGATGAGCTCAAGCTCGGTCGCGCCAACGTCAAGGCCGAGCTGTCTGACACCGCGCTGGCCGGCATGGCCGCTGCCGAGTTCGGCGGTGCCGCTGCCAAGGAGCAGATGGACGTCCTGGTTGCCAAGGGCAACGATCTGCTGGAAAGCGCCACCGATCTGATCCGCGAGCGTCCGCTGGCTGCCTTCGGCGTTGCCTTCGCCGCTGGCTGGGTCATCGCCAAGCTGGCACGCAGCAACGACAACTAAGTCGTGAGCGATCAGGCCTCTCCCGCTGCCGGAACCGACGCGCCAGACGCGCGCGCGCAGACGCCAGGACTGGACGAAAGCGTACGTGCGGTCGGCGCAGCCGGCCGTGCAACGCTGGGCTCGGCCAAGGACACCAGCCGCGCCTTGCGCCGGCTGGTGTCGGCCGATCTGCAACTGGCACGCAGCGCATTCGGGCGTGGCCTGGCCTGGGCCTGCGTGGCCGTGGTGTTCGGCGCCTCGTCGTGGTTGCTGCTGGCCGGTGCCATCATCGCCCTGCTGCAACGTGCCGGGTTGTCGTGGTTCCAGGCGATGTTTTTCACTGCGTTGGCGAGTCTGTTGGTGACCGGCATCGCGGCATGGCGCGTGTTTTTCTACTTCGACCACACCGGCATGAATGCAACGCGCCGTCAGCTCATCAAGCTGGGAATTTTCGATGACCCGAGCAAGGACGATGACGCGGCAACCTCTGCCAGTGGAGCACGCCCATGAAGTTTGGAACCTTGCGTCAACGCGTCGAACGCGCCGAGTTTCTGGTCGAAGGACGCGCGCAAGAAACGCGTCTGCACTGGAGCGAACTCCGCCAGACCTGGCGTGCCGGGTGGTCGCCACTGCGGATCGTAACGGTGGGCTTCGGGCTCGGCTTCGTTACCGGCCGCAACGAACCGCAGGCGGCATTGGGCAGCATCGCCAGCAAGCTTGGCGGTATTCCCAAGCTTCTGCAGATGATCAGTACCATCTCTGCGTTGTTCACTGCACACCGTGCGCAGGAGGCTTCCGAGCAGGCCGAACGTGCGGCAGACAATGCCGAGGAAGTTGCAGCCGACCCGCCGGTGACCGTGGTGCAGGTCCCGGCCGACCGCGCCGCCTGAGCGCGGACGGTATTCACGGCGGCTAGCGCTTTGCCAGGCCGCCGTCGAGAGTAGCGGATTGCCTGTGCAAGGCATCGACATACCAGTGCCGCTTTGAAGAGGTGCGACCGCCGCGTGGTCCTGGTGCTGCATTCTGATCCCGGCGCTGCATGCAGTCCGCGCGTGCTGTGCTGGGTGACTGCTTGAAAGACCTCTGCACGACGGGCCCGCAATGCTGGCATCCGCGTTGTCTATTTCCGCTGGATAACTGCTCGCTGCGAAGGCTGACGGATGAGCGCTGAAATGCGGGAATCGTGCGACGAATGGTCCTTTCCTCGCCAAGAGCTCTGACGCCTGACGGCCAATTCCGCACGGCATGTGTGCTGCCGCAGTCAGCAGCATGCGGCAGGATCCTGCGGTCAATGGCAATCCCACATCGACAACCAACTCGGCGCCCCGCGACCTGCACAAGGGCGCTGCTGCCGAGTTCGCCAGACTAGCGTTGGTTCGCTGACATCCTGCCCACAGGCTCTGTGCGCGCCGTTGACGCATTGCGCCGATAATGGCGCACCGCTGGCAGCACGCCAGTCTGCTGCCAGGGCGCGCATGTCTCTTCCCGTCGACTCACCGGATGCCGTTACCGCGGCAGATTCGCTTCCGCCCGCACCGGCGCCCCGCCCGCGCGCGCCGGCCTCGCTGGTGGTGCTGGCCACGCTCGCCGTTGGTTACACCCTCTGGGCAGCGCAGACGATCATCCTGCCGATCATGCTGGCCGCGTTTTTCGCGCTGATCGGCAACCCCATCCTGCGGGGTCTGCGCAAGCTGTACATCCCGCGGTTTCTCGGCGCCTTGCTCATCCTGTGCCTAGGCCTGGCCGGCACCGTCACGTTGGCCACGCAATTGGCCGGCCCTGCCGCCGAATGGGTGCAACAGGCACCACGGCAGATGCGCCAGATTGCGCGCGATGTGCGCGATCTCACCAAGCCGGTGATGCAAGCCAACCAGGCAGCGGAAAACTTTGCACGCGCGGCCGGTGGCGAAGGCCAGCGCGGCGTGCAGATCGTTCGCACGCAGATGGACGACCCTTACAAGGCGCTGGTCCGCACGCCCAAGCTGGCGGCTTCGGTGCTGGCGGTGGTGCTTCTGACGTTCTTCTTCATGGTGTATGGCGAAAGCCTGCAGCGGCATGCGATCGCCTTGCTACCGAACCGGCAGCAGCAACGGTTCACCACCGAGATCATGCTGGACATCGAGCGCGAGGTCTCGCGCTACGTGCTCACCATCAGCGTGATCAACACCCTGGTCGGGCTGGTATTTGCCGGCATTTTGTCTGTGCTGCAGATTCCGCTGCCCGAAGCGATCCTGTGGGGAACGGTGGTCGCATTGCTGAATTTCGCACCGTATGTCGGCCCGTTGATCGGCGTGATGCTGATGCTGCTGATGGGTTTTGTGGAATTTCGCACCACCTTGTCCTCGCTGCTGCCGGCGATCCTGTACCTGGCCCTGCACACGATCGAAGGCCAGGTGGTGACGCCGATCGTGCTGGGCCGACGCATGGCGATCTCGCCGCTGATGCTGATCCTGGCGCTGATGCTGTTCGGCTGGCTGTGGGGCATGGTCGGCCTGCTGCTGGCGGTGCCGTTGCTGGTCTGCATCAAGATGGTGCTGAGCCGGGTGGACGGGATGCAGCGCTGGGCGCGGTTGCTTGAGTAGCCGCGAATGGGGAATCGGGAGTTGGGAATCGCAAGCGCAGAGGCGGTGCTCTGCCCATTCTCGATTCCCGACTCTCCATTCCCGGCATTACAATCGTGCGATGAGCTTCCACATTCGCGCCATCACCCTCGACCTTGACGATACGTTGTGGCCCTTTGCGCCGATCGGGGCGCGGATCGATCAGGTGCTGTACGACTGGATGCGCGAGCACAGCCCGGTGACTGCCGAGCGCTTTCCGGTGGAGGCGATGCGCCAGTTGCGTGAGCGCAGCTTTGCCGACAACCCGCACCTGCATCACGACCTCAGCGCGCTGCGCCGATTGACGTTGGAAATGGCGTTGCGCGAGAGCGGCGGCGATCTGGCGTTGCTGGAGCCGGCCTACGAGGTGTTCTATGCGGCGCGTAACCAGGTGGAATGCTACCCGGATGCGCTCGACGCGCTGGCGCGCATTGCCGCCCATGTGCCGGTGGCCGCGCTCAGCAACGGCAATGCCGATTTGCAGCGCATCGGGCTGATGCACCACTTTGCGTTTCAACTGGGCTCGCGCGAACACGGCAGCGCAAAACCCGACCCGAGCATCTTCCTGGCCGCCTGTGCCCGGCTCGAGGTGCCGCCTTCGGAAGTGCTGCATGTGGGTGACCACGTGCGCATGGACGTGCTGGGCGCGCTGGATGCCGGCCTGCGCGCCTGCTGGATCAATCGCGAGGGCGCGGTGTGGTCGCATCCCACCCAGCAGCCGGATCTGGAATTCGACAGCATGACCGGGCTGGCCGATTGGCTGGACGCGCAGCAGCCGCATCCAGGCCCGATGAACGCCGGCATCACCCTTCCCGCCTGAGCCACTCTGCGCGGCGCACGGCGCTGCACTCGAGGATTTCCATGTCGCACCTCACCGGTTTCACCGATCCCCATGCCGCAGCCTTGCCGCTGTATGTGCTCGACCGCGAGAACTTTACGCGCTGGTGCGCGGAGCAGCCCACCGGTGTGCTGTCGTGGGCGCAGGCACAGCGTTTCGATGCCGCGCCGGGCAGCGTGCTGTTGTTGCCGGGCGACAACGGGCTGGCCGGCGCGGTCCTGGGGATCGGTGACCGGGCCGATGCCTACGCCTACGCGCATGCGCCGATGGCCCTACCGCCGGCCAGCCGCTGGACGCTGGCCAACCCGCTGAGCGATGCCGAGCAGGCATTGCTGCATCTGGGCTGGGGATTGGGCGCTTATCGCTTTTCACGTTATCGCAAGGTGCCGCGCGCGCCGGCCGAACTGGCTGCAACGCCCTCGGCACATACGCATGCACTGATCGAGGCGTGCCTGCGCGTGCGCGACTGGGTCAACACGCCCACCGAAGACATGGGCCCGCAGCATCTGGAAGAGGCCACACGCACGCTCGGACAGGCGCATGGCGCACAGGTCGATGCGATCGTTGGCGACGCGTTGCTGGCGCAGAACTTCCCCACCATCCATGCCGTGGGGCGCGCCTCGCATCGCGCGCCGCGACTGATTCAGTTGCAGTGGGGTGACACGGCGCATCCGCATCTGGTGCTGGTCGGCAAAGGTGTGTGCTTTGACACCGGCGGGCTGGATTTGAAGCCGGCCGATGGCATGCGCAACATGAAAAAGGACATGGGCGGCGCGGCGCATGCGTTGGCGCTGGCCGGTCTGGTAATGGCGCAGCAGTTGCCGGTGCGGCTGACGCTGCTGATTGCGGCAGTGGAGAACGCGGTGGGCCCGGATGCATTCCGCCCTGGTGAAGTGATCACCACCCGCGCCGGCGTGACGGTGGAAGTGGACAACACCGATGCCGAAGGCCGCCTGGTGCTGTGCGATGCGCTGAGCTATGGCACCGAGCAGCGCCCGGATCTGATCCTGGATTTCGCCACGCTTACCGGCGCGGCACGCATCGCGCTGGGCCCGGACCTGCCGGCGCTCTTTGCCAACGACGATGCGCTGGCGCAGGCCTGGATCAGTGCCGGCGAACAGACCCGCGACCCGGTGTGGCGCATGCCGCTATGGCGCCCATACCTGCGTTATCTCAACAGCCATGTAGCCGACATGGCCAACGCCGGCTCGCGCATGGCCGGCGCCGTCACCGCCGCGCTGTATCTGGAACGCTTCGTGGCACCCGGCCGGCCGTGGGCGCATCTGGACGTCTACGCCTGGAATGACAGCGACCGCCCCGGCCGCCCCGCCGGCGGCGAAGCGCTGGCACTGCGCTCGGCGTTCGCCATGCTGCAACAACGCTACGGCGGCTGAGCGCGGGCAGCGCTGCAATCAGGCTGAGGCCAGCACAACGCTTGCGCTGCGCTGGTCAGCCCTGGCGACGCAACAACGGCGCGATCGTGCGCATGCGTGTCTGCGTCGCCGGGCCGACCAGCGCGAATGCGGTGTCGCCTTCGGCCCAGTACTGCGCCAACAGCCGGCCATCGCGGCGCTCGCCGGTCGGCATCGGGCCGCTGCGTGGACGCAGATACAGGCCAATGCGTGCGCCGTCGGCATCGCTGTAGACCAGCATCGCGGCCGCGCCTTCCGGTGTGGACAGCAATTGCCCACCGCGCAACGTATACCCCTGCGCACGCAGATCCGGCACCACGCCTACGCTGCCGAAATGCGTGCGCAACCACGGTTCCAACTCGGCACGGCGCTGCACGTCCAACCCAACGCCCCGATGCGCGTCGGCATCGGCGAACAGGCGGTAGGCGGCCACTGCATCGGCCATCGGCACGCGTTGGCTGGCGATCCGGCTCGCATGCAGCTGCCAGCCCAGCCCGGTACCCAGGCCAAGTGCCAGCACGCAACTGGCGGCCACGGCAAACGCGGCACGACGGCGCTGTTGCAGGCCACGGCGAATCGCCGCAGGCGTGAAGGCTACGGCGCCAGTCTCCGCCATCAGGCCGGCATGTGCGGCACGCAGCGCTTCGGCATCGCGCTTCCAGCCCGCCACGCGCGCGGCCTGGGCGGGATGTGCCTGCAGCCAGGCTGCCACTGCTGCATGATGCTCCGGCGTCAGGCGGCCATCGACGTAGGCGTGCAGCGCGTGTTCGTCGGGCGGTATGGTGGTCATTTCAGGATCCTCAATGCAGGTGCGTGATTCACCTGGCCTTCGTTCACGGCACGCAGGCGTTCGCGCGCACGCGACAGGCGCGACATCACGGTGCCGATCGGGATGCCGAGGGTATCGGCCACTTCGCGATAACTGAAACCGTCCACGCTGACCAAGAGCAACAACGCGCGTTGTTCGGCCGGCAATGATGCAAGGCTGGCCAGCATGGCACGGCCGTCGTGCACCTGCTCAGCGGACGCGGATTGGCTGGGCTGCTGCGGCGCGAACAGGCCCACGACCCGCTGCCAGCGCGCGGCACGCCGCTGCCCATCCAGAAACTGCCGGTACAGGATGGCGAACAGCCAGGGCTGCAGGGCTTCGGCGGTATGCCGGGTGTGCCACCGCCGCAGCGCGCGCTCCAGTGTGGCTTGCACCAGATCGTCGGCGCTGGCGGGCTCGCCGCTCAACGAGCGTGCGAAGCGGCGCAGCGCCGGCAGCACGGCGCGCAGTTGGTCATCGTCCAGAGCATCCATTGGCGCGCGTGGTGGTGGCATCACACGGTAGACGCACTGGAGCGTGGATTATTCCCGCGATCGGTGCGTGCCGCCGTCGTTGGTGGACGAGGGAATAACGCGGCTCGCATGTCGTCTCACTCGTATCAACCACTCACAGTATCGACCACCGGAGCCAGCCATGACGTTGCCACCTCCCTCGCCCCCGCGCGCGCGCCGCCCCGTGCTGCCGTTGTTGGGGATTGCCGCCATTGCCGGCGGCGTTGCGCTTGCGTTTGCCTGGACGGCCGGCTGGATCGGTGGCGACCGGCTCACTGCCGCGCGCATGACCGACACCATCGAATCCAGCGGGCCGCCGCATCCGGGTTTTCGCCGCGCGCATACCAAGGGGGTGTGCGTGAGCGGGCAATTCCAGTCCAGCGGCAAGGCCACCTGGCTGTCGTCGGCGCGCATCTTCAGCCAGCCCAGCACGCCGGTGCTGGGGCGCATGTCGATCGGCGGCGGCGACCCGCACGGGCCGGACGGGCAGGCGCGCGTACGCAGCATGGCGCTGCTGTTGCGCAGCGACGATGGGCAGGAATGGCGCACGGCGATGAACAGCTTCCCGTTCTTCGTGGTCGCCACGCCGGCCGGCTTTCAGGCGCTCAACGTGGCCTCCAAGCCAGACCCGGCCACCGGCAAGCCGGACCCCGAAAAACTGGCGGCGTTCGGCAAGCAGTATCCGGAAGCGGCCAAGTTCCAGCAGTGGGCCAAGACTGCGCCGTGGTCGGACAGCTGGGCCAATACGCAATACAACGGCGTCAATGCGTTCCGCGCGATTGCCGCCGACGGACGCGAACGCTACATCCGCTGGTCGATGCGCCCGCATACGCCATTCAAGGAACTGAGCGCCGCGCAACGCAAGCAGGCCGATGGCGATTTTCTCGCCACCGACCTGGACGCGCGGCTGGCGCACGGGCCGCTGCGTTGGGACATGGTGCTGACCATCGCCGAGCCCGGCGATGCGGTGGACGACCCGTCGCAACCGTGGCCGGAACGCCGCAAGCAGATCGTGGCCGGCACGCTCTCGATCGAGCGTGCGCAGCCGCAGGCCACCGGCCCGTGTCGCGATCTCAATTACGACCCGTTGATTTTGCCCAAGGGCCTTGCCGCATCGAATGACCCGATTCTGGCAGCGCGCTCGTCGGTGTATTCGCAATCGTTCAACCGCCGCGAGCGCGAGATCGCCAACGGCACGGGCAGCGCCGCCACCGGCCAGGGAGCACGCCAATGAGCCGCCGTACCCACTTCAATCTGCCAGCGCGCGTGCTGCACTGGCTGATGGCCCCGATGATCCTGACCATGTTGTTCGTCGGTGTCGGCATGGTGGCCTCGGTGACGCAGCGGCCGTGGTTGATCGATCTGCATCGCCCGCTGGGCATCGCAATTCTGATCCTGGCGGTGCTGCGCCTGATCAACCGGCTGCGCCATCGCCCGCCGCCGCTGCCGGCCGATCTGCCGGCATGGCAAAAGGCTGCCGCGATTGCCTCGCATTGGCTGCTGTATGCATTGATGCTGGGCATGCCGTTGATCGGCTGGGCGATGCTGTCGGCCGGCGCCTACCCGATCGTGCTGTGGCCAGGTGCGAACCTGCCGGCGATCGCACCGCACGACCCTGCACTGTATGCCTGGCTGCGCAGCGCGCATGGCTGGCTGGCGTATCTGTTATTTGCCACCGTGCTGGGGCATCTGAGCGCGGCGTTGTTTCACGCCTGGGTGCGCCGCGACGGGGTGTTTTCCAGCATGGCGCGTGGAGAGCGGTCTGCGCAGTGATGGGGTCGCGGTTGATGATGGGCTGACACGGCTCGGCAGAGGATCGGCACACAGTGGCAGCACGCAGTTCCTTCTCCCTGGGACATCGTCTGCCCTTCATGGGGGAGAAGGTGCCCCGCAGGGGCGGACGAGGATGCGGGCGCAGCCGATTGAAGTAGGCCCACGCGGCCGGCCTCGCCCGTCGCCTTACCCACCTCTCTCCCGCCGGGGAGAGGGGCTGGTGCCTAACGCTGGCGTTTTGTTTTGGCCGCTGGCGCCGATGATTCGATGCCCTTGCCGGTGGCCGCCCAATAAATTCCACCGTACAAATGCTCCAGATAGCGCGGGTCGTTATAGGCTTCGGCCAGATGGCCCAGCGCAGTGGCGAAGATGCGGCCACCTTCGAAGTGGTGGTACCACGCCACCGGGTGCTGTTGGCCCATGCCCTTGGCGACCTGTCCTGGCCAGATCAAGGTGGGGTCATAACTGCGTTCGTCGACGGTGAGTAGCGTGACCAAGTCGTCGCTGTAGGGCGGATCGTATTCGTACCATTCGTCGCTCCATACCCAGCGTTTGGGCAGGCCGGCGGTGGCCGGGAAATTGGCGTCGGCCACATCCACCATCGCCGTTTGCATGTACGGATGGGTGCGGAACGAGCGGCCGATCATGTGGTCGTACCACTCCCATTCACCGCGCTTGATCGCAAAGGCCTTGTGCACCGCGACCACGCCGCCGCCGTTACGCACGTATTTTTGGAAGTTGGCCCGCTGCGCTGGGTCGAGATCGGTGGCCGGCGTATTGAGCAACACGATGGCCGCGTATTGCGACAGGTCGCCATCGAACGCCTTGGCATTCCACGCCCACACCATCTGGACATAATGCTTGCGCGCCATCGCTTCGAATTGCGGCTTGGCCACGGGGATATAGTCGTGGTGATACTGGTTGGGAATGGCAGCCACCAATATCTTGAATTGCTCGGCGGACGCGTTGAAGGCGCATATCCACAGCAGGCCCGACAGCCACAGAGATTTCATGCATCGCTCGCCGTGTTTTTCGATGCTGTGCAGTGTACCTGGGTGCAAATCGCATGCCTTCGCACGCGTTTGGAATAGCTGCAGATTGGCGGATGAAGCAACCGATGCACCGTCGTCGATGGCGGCTTTGTGGTGCGCTCGCGTCGATTAGGCGCGGCGCACCTGCATGCAATCCCGCACCCCGAAAACGTCAGCTTCCCGCGCACGCAAACCATCGACTGGCTGCACTACAACCAGCCCTTCTGCCGCGCCAGGCGGTAGGCTTCGATGCGATTGGCCACGCCCAGTTTGCCGATGCATTCGGACAGGTAATTGCGCACCGTGCCGTGCGAGAGCTGCAACTGCTGGGCGATCTCGCTGGCGGAGCGGCCTTCGCCGGCCAGCCGCAGCACAGTCCGTTCGCGTTCGCTCAAGGGGTCTGCTTCCACCCACGCATCGAGGGCCAGCTGCGGGTCGATCACCCGCCCGCCGCGGTGCACCTGCCGCAACGCATCGACCAGCTGTTCGGCCGGCGCATCCTTGAGCAGATACCCGGCCACGCCGGCATCCAGGGCACGGCGCAAAAATCCCGGACGCGCGAACGTGGTGACGATCATGACCCGTACCGGCAACGCCTGGCGCTGGATCCGCTGCGCCAGTTCCAGCCCGGTCAGGCCAGGCATCTCGATATCGGTGACCAGCACGTCCGGCTGCAGGCGCTGCAGTTCGCGCCACGCGCTTTCGCCATCGCCGGCGCTGCCGACCACCGCAATATCGTCCTCCAGCCCGAGCAAGGCCACCAGCGCGCCACGCAGCAAGGCTTGGTCTTCCGCCAACAACACCCGGATCATCGGTCGCGCTCGCATGCATGCAACGGTTGCGCACGATAACAGCGCCGACGCATGCCGTGCACTTGGCAGCGCAACCGGGGCGCGTTAGAGCGGCTGCGGCATCACCGGCGGCGTTGCGGGGACAACCGCAGGCCGCGGCAACGGCACACTGGCGCGCAATCGCATGCCGCGCGGCAAGGCCTGCACATCCAGCGCGCCACCCAGGCCGTGCAGGCGTGCGCGCATGCCGTCCAGGCCGTTGCCCGGCACGATCACGCCGCCGCGGCCGTCGTCGGTGATCTCCAGCACCGCCTGATCGCCGTGCGCGCGCAGTTGCACACGCACGCGTCTTGCCTGCGCGTGGCGCTGCACATTGGTGGCCGCCTCGCGCACCACCAGCGCAAGCGCGGTTTCGTGCTCGGGCGGCAAGGCCAGCGGCTCCAGCTGTTGCTCCAGCGCAATGCCGTCCAGGTCCAGCAGCACCCGCGCCGATGCCAGTTCGGCAACCAGGCCGGCAGCACGGATGCCGGTGACCGCGCGCCGTACCTGCGCCAACGCCTCGCGCGAGACCTGCGCCACCGCGTCGATCTCGTTGCGTGCGGCCTGCGGGTCGCGCTCGATCAGGCGCGCAGCCAGATCGGATTTGAGCGCCACCAGCGACAAGGTATGGCCAAGCAGATCGTGCAGGTCGCGGCCGATGCGCTCGCGTTCGGCAGTGGCCGCCAGACGACGAACTTCGTCCTGCGACAAGCGCAGCAACGCGTCCTTGCGTTCGTTGATGCTGTACACCGCGCCCACGGCGGCCATGCCCAGTACCGTCACCGGCATCCACACCAGCGCCTGCATGCTCAACCCGAGCCAGTGCGCCCAGCTCAGGTACAACGCGTTCATCAGCAGCAACATCGCAAAGTGCCGCCACAACCCAGGCCGCGTGGAGGGACGCAAGCTCAGGCAGGCAAAGATGAAGTAGCTGATGCCCGACGAATACACCGGCAACAAGGCAGCACTCATCACCGCCATCGCCCAGGCGTAGCGATACAAGGTGCCGCGTGGCGCCAGCAACATGCGTGCGTACAGCAGCAGGAAAACCGGATACGAAAGCAGCGTGCACAACAGCCAGGTCCTGTCGTAGCCCCGCGCAGAAAACACCGGCACCACGAATACCCAGGCCGACCACAGCAAGTGCACGCTGTCCATCCACGGCGATTGGCCCTGCGCCAGCCGCGCGGCAACCTGCGAACTGGCGGCGGGGCGAAGCCATGCGGGAAACCGGAGGCGCATCAGCAAAGGTCCGTGTGGATGAGCGGATTCTGCCACTGCCGGGCCCGCCTGCGTGCGGCTGCGTGCGGCTGCGTGCGGCTGCGTGCAGGACGATACGGGTGAGCGGCCTCATGCATGCTCCCGGTGCTTGCTGCGATGCGATCGCCCACCGGGGTTGCGATTGGCCTGCGCAAGCGCAAGCCAGATACGTGCAGTCTGCAAATGCGAAGGAAAGCATGCCGTTAGCGGATTGCCGGAGGAGCCGCCAGCATGGCCTGCCGCAGCGCTGGTGCACCAGTTGCCGGTGTCATGGCGTGCAGATGACAGCTGTCACTGGTGAGCGCGCCGTGCTGACTGCATGCTGCGCACCAGCTGGCGGTGGCATCGGCGCATCGACCGTTTGTCGCCGCACCGCAGTTGGTGACTTCCGGCAGCTTGCGGCATCGCCTGTAGACCGTCACATTTCGCGCAGCCTTCCGTCCTGGTCATCGATGAACACTTCCGCCGATCTGCTCAAGCAACTCCGCATCGACCGCCAGCGCCCTGCCACGCCGCCGCCCGCCCGCCGTACCGGCTGGATCCTCGCCGCAGTGATCCTCGTCATTGTGCTGGCCGCCGCCGCGTGGTGGTTCACGCGCCGCCCGGTGGTGCAGGTGCAGACCGCGCCGGTGGTGGCGATCAGCGCCGGCAGCAGCAGCGCATCGGTGCTGGACGCCTCCGGCTATGTGGTGGCACGACGCATGGCCACGGTGTCGGCGCAAGTCACCGGCAAGGTGCGCGAGGTGATGATCGAAGAAGGCATGCGCGTCGAACAGGGCCAGGTGATGGCCACACTCGACCCGCTCGATGCCGATGCGCAGCGCAGCTTGTCGGCCTCGCAGTTGTCGGCCGCACGCAGCCAGGTCGACAACATGCAGGCGCAACTGGCAGTAGCCAACGCCGACGCCACGCGCCTGCAGTCGTTGGTGGGTGCGCAGCTGGTGTCGCGCTCGCAATACGACCAGGCCATTGCGCAGCGCGATGCCTTGCGCGCCCAGCTGCAGAACGCGCAGCGCAATGTGCAGGTCGCCTCCGACCAACTGGCCATTGCCGGTATCCGCTCTGACTTCAACGTGGTGCGCGCGCCGTTTGCCGGCGTGGTGACGGCCAAGGCAGCGCAGCCGGGCGAAATCGTCTCGCCGTTGTCGGCCGGCGGCGGATTCACCCGTACCGGTATCGGCACCATCGTGGACATGGAATCGCTGGAAATCGAGGTGGAAGTGGGCGAGTCCTACATCGGCCGCGTGCAACCCAAGATGCCGGTGGAAGCAGTGCTCAACGCCTACCCGGAATGGAAGATTCCAGGCGAGGTCATCGCCATCATCCCCACCGCCGACCGCGGCAAGGCCACGGTGAAAGTGCGCGTGGCGCTCAAGGTCAAGGACCCGCGCATCGTGCCGGAGATGGGTGTCCGGGTCAGCTTTCTGGAGCAGGCCAAACCGCAGCAAGCAGCCAAGCCGCAGGGCGTGCGCGTCCCGGCCGCCGCACTGGTGGAGCGCGACACGCGCACGGTCGCGTTCGTGGTCGGCGAGCACGACACCGTCAGCGCGCATGCCGTCACCACTGGCATGGTGATGGGCGAAGACAGGCAGGTGCTCTCCGGCCTGGCCGCAGGCGACAGCGTGGTACTCAATCCGCCGCAAACCTTGAACGATGGCGACAAGGTGACCGAAGCAGCGCCGGACGCTGCCGAATAACGCACAACCAACACAGCGCAGGCGGTCACCACTCAGGGGAATACGGAAAGCGCGTTTGATGGAAACGGCAGCGACGTAAGCGCCTGCGTCGCGCTGCGAGGGAACGCCGGTGAAATCCAGTAACGCGGTATCGGCTGTGCTTGCGCATCTGCAGTTGCGATGTTCGTCGATATCTCAGCCGCTGTCGTCGCAGGCACGTTTCAGGCATCGGCAGCGTGCGCCGCACAGGTGTCGCCACAGCAACCGATGCCTTTGCCTGCACTCGCCCCATCGCTTCATCGCATTTCAGCTCATCGTGTTACTGCAGTGCCGCACCACATCCGCAGTCGCTCTGCGCACTGCTGTCACCTCTTCCATCGCACCGCCAGGAGTTGCCATGTCCGCTCTCGTCAGTTTGCGCAACATCACCAAGACCTACCAACGCGGCCCCGAGCAGGTGCAGGTGCTGCACGGCATCGATCTGGACATTGCCAGCGGCGACTTCGTCGCACTGATGGGGCCGTCTGGCTCCGGCAAGACCACCTTGCTGAACCTGATCGGCGGGCTGGACAGCCCCAGCGGCGGCGAGATCGAGATCGAAGGCGAGCGCATCGACCGCATGAGCGGCGGGCAGCTGGCGACCTGGCGCAGTCACCACGTCGGTTTCGTGTTCCAGTTCTACAACCTGATGCCGATGCTCACCGCGCAAAAGAATGTGGAGCTGCCATTGCTGCTCACCTCGCTCAATGCCGCCCAACGCAAGCGCAATGCCGAGATCGCATTGACCCTGGTCGGCCTGCAGGAGCGTCGCAACCACAAGCCCAGCGAATTGTCCGGCGGCCAGCAGCAACGCGTGGCGATCGCGCGCGCGATCGTCTCCGATCCCACCTTCCTGATTTGCGACGAACCCACCGGCGATCTGGACCGCCACAATGCCGAAGAAATCCTGCGCCTGCTGCAGGAACTCAATCGCGAACACGGCAAGACCATCGTGATGGTCACCCACGACCCCAAGGCCGCCGAATACGCCACCCACACCATCCATCTGGACAAGGGCGAGCTGGCCGATGCGCCGCTTGCACTGTAAGGGAGCGCTGCCATGAAGTATCTCTCGCTGGTATGGGCGCAGTTGTTCCGCAGCAAGACCCGCACCTTGCTGACCTTGCTCTCGGTGGTCGCGGCGTTTTTATTGTTCGGCATGCTCGATTCGGTGCGCGTGGCCTTTACCTCCGGCGGCAGCGTCAGCGGCGTGGACCGGCTGGTGGTGGCATCGCGCTTGTCGATCACCCAATCGCTGCCGATCAATCTGGAAAACCAGATCCGCAGCGTGCCGGGCGTGCGCGATGTGACCTCGGCAATGTGGTTCGGCGGCATCTACCGCGACCCGAAGAACTTTTTCCCGAATTTTTCGGTGGCGCCCAATTTCTTCGATGTGTACAGCGAATACCAGTTGCCCAAGGACCAGCTCAAGGCGTTCCAGACCACACGCACCGGCGCGATCGTTGGCGAAAGCCTGGCCAAGGAAAATGGCTGGAAGATCGGCGACACCATTCCGCTGCAGGCCACCATCTTTCCGCGCGGCGGCAGCAACGACTGGCCGCTGCAACTGGTCGGCATCTTCCGCATGAAAGACCGCACCGTGGCCGCCAACCAGGAACGCCAGTTGATGATGAACTGGAAGTACTTCGACGAGTCCAACGACTACATCAAAAGCAGGGTGAGTTGGTACACGGTGACGTTGCGCAACGCCGACCAGGCATCGCGCGTGGCGCAGGCCATCGATGCGTTGTCGGCCAACTCCGACCATGAAACCAAGTCGCAGACCGAATCGGCATTTCAGCAAGCCTTCGTCAAGCAGTTTGCCGATATCGGCTTGATCGTCACCTCGATCATGGCCGCGGTGTTTTTCACCTTGCTGCTGCTGACCGGCAACACCATGGCACAGGCCGTGCGCGAGCGGATTCCGGAGCTGGCCACGCTCAAGACGCTGGGCTTTCAGGACCGCACCGTGCTGAGCCTGGTGATGGTGGAGTCGATGTTGCTGATCGGCCTGGGCGGGCTGATCGGCATGGGGCTGGCGGCGCTGGTGATCCCGGCGGTTGCAGCGCGCAGCGGCGGCCTGATGCCGACCCAGACCGTGCCGCTGCAGACCTGGCTTGTCGCGGTCGGGCTGATGGCCGGCATCGGCATCGTGGTGGGTGTGCTGCCGGCATTACGCGCGCAGCGCTTGAAGATCGTCGATGCACTCGCCGGCCGCTGACAGGAGCATGCACATGCAACGCAAATGGAAAGATCGTGGGGTCAACGCGCTGTCGGTCGTGCTGCTGGCAATCGGGCTGGCGGCCTGGATCGCACTGCCGTGGATGGTGCTGCTGCCGATCGGTGGATTGCTGGCGGTGTGGCTGGTGGCCACACGCAGCGGCAGGCTCTCGCTGGCGGCCGCACGCATCGGCATCGCCACGCTGCCGCAGCGCTGGGGGTCCAGCTCGGTGATCGTGGTCGGCATTGCCGGCGTGGTCGGCGTGCTGGTGGCGATGCTGGCAATGGGCCAGGGCTTTCAGGCCACGCTCAACAGCACCGGCGACGACACCACCGCGATCGTCCTGCGCGGCGGTTCGCAGGCGGAGACCAACTCGGTGATCACCCGCGACCTGGTGCCGCTGATCGGCAGCCTGCCCGGCATTGCGGCCGATGCCAATGGCCGCCCGATGCTGTCGCCGGAATTGTCGCAAGTGGTGAACATCGCCTCCCGCGCCGACGGCACCGACGTCAACGCACAACTGCGTGGCGTGGGCGAACAGGCCTGGGCCGTGCATGACAAGGTCAAGATCGTGCAGGGCCGCCGCTTCAACACCGGCCTGCGCGAAATGGTGGTGGGCAAGGGCGCGTTGAACCAGTTCCGCGGACTGGAGCTGGGCAAGACCCTCACGCTTGGCAGCCAGCAGTGGACGGTGGTGGGCGTGTTCGCCTCCGGCGATGCGCACGATTCGGAGTTGTGGACCGACGCGCAGACGCTGGCCACCACCTACAACCGCAGTGCCTATCAGTCGATCAGCGTGCGCACCAACGGCAAGGCAGGCTTCAGCGCGTTCAAGACCGCCATGGCCGCCGATCCGCGGCTCAAGCTGGATGTGGAAACCACCCGCGCCTACTACGGCAAACAGGGCGGCGGCCTGAACAAGCTGATCAACATCCTGGGCACGGTGATCGGGGCGATCATGGCAGTGGGCGCGGTATTCGGCGCGCTCAACACCATGTATGCGGCGGTGGCCACGCGCGCGCGCGAGATCGCCACCATGCGTGCGATCGGCTTTCGCGGCACGCCGGTGATCATGGCGCTGATGCTGGAAACCATGCTGCTGGCATTGCTGGGCGGGCTGCTGGGCGGCGCGATCGCCTGGGCGGTGTTCAACGGCTACACCGTCTCCACGCTGGGCAGCAACTTCAGCCAGGTGGTCTTCCAGTTCAAGGTCTCGCCGGAGCTGCTCTGGAGCGGGCTGAAGTGGGCGCTGGGCATCGGCCTGGTGGGCGGACTGTTTCCCGCGCTGCGTGCGGCGCGTCTGCCGATTACCACGGCGCTGCGTGAGGTGTAGGCGGGCCTTGGCCCGCCGGGAATCGGGAATGGTGACAGCCGCGGCAAAGCGCACGGCGGCGGCTGAACGTATTGCAGGCTGTCATGGTTCTGTCACCGCAGTGCGGTAGATGCGCCAGCCGGGCAGGCCGTAGCCTGCTCGGCCGTTTGCTCCATCGATCGATCGCCATGACGCGCCTGCTTCTGCTGGTCTGCGCCTGCCTGTGGCTGGCCGGCTGCTCCTCTTCTTCGACCTCGCTCAGCGAGCGCCTGGTTGCGCCCGGTGGTACCTCGCCGCTGCTGGACGAAGAACGCATTGCCGCCACCATCGCCACGGTGCCCAATCGCAGCGGGCATGTGGTGACGCGCGATGGCGTGCCGATCTTCTGGCGCGCGATCGACCCCGGCCAGTACGCCATGCACTATCGCTACACGGGGCAGCGCAGTGACCCGGCGCATGCGCTGGATGTGGATTTCAGTTTCAAGGCACCGACTGCCAAACCGCCGGCGCCGCGCGGCACGGTGGTGCTGCTGCACGGCTGGATGATGGATGGCGACTCGCTGCTGCCCTGGTCGCTGCAGCTTGCGCAGGCCGGCTACCGCGTGGTCACCATCGATCTGCGCAACCATGGTCATTCCGGCGGCGGGCCGTCCGGCTACGGCACGCGCGAGTCCGACGACGTCATCGATGTGCTCGACGCCCTGCAACCACGCGGCGAAATCCGCGGGCCGCTGTATCTGTTCGGCATTTCCTACGGCGCGGCCACCGCGCTGTTTACGGCCGACAAACTCGGCCCGCGCGTAACCGGCGTGGTGGCGATGGAATCCTTCGCCAATGCCGGGCGCGGCATCCGCGACATGGTGCCGCACCTGCTCGCCAGCCAGCCGCACGGGTGGCGTGGGCGGGCGGTGGCGGCGTATGCACGCTGGCGCTATGCCGACCAGAATATCGACGCGGTGATTGCAGCGGCCGACACCCAGCTCAAGCTGGACCTGGACCGTGTCGATGTCGCGCACGCCCTGGCCGACACGCGCAGCTGCGTGCTGCTGTTGCACGGCGATGCCGATCAGCACATTCCGGTGGCGCATGGCCGCGCACTGGCCCTGGCCAGCGCGCGTGCGCATTACCTCGAACTGCCGGGCGAAAACCATTTGAGCCTGCCGCTACGGCTGGACGTGCTCGGCGGGCCGATCGACCAATGGCTGGCACAGGTGCACCAAGACCCCAGCCATTGCCCTGCACCGCAGGCGCTGCCCGCGTCCACGCTGGCAGTGGCCAGCCCGTTGGCGCCGCCGCGCAGTTGAGCACGGCAATCGCGCACGCTGACGCGAAGCAATCGCACTGATGAATGCCACACGCACTGCGTGCAGGGTGGCTGACTTAGCGCGTCAGCACCGGCTGCCGCGACCGCACCACGCTGTCGCCGACAAACAACAGCAAACCCACCCAGATCGCGGCAAAGCCCATCGCGCGCCCCTGATCGAACGGCTCGTGGAAGAACCACACGCCCAGCAGCAACTGCAGGCTCGGCGCGATGTATTGCAGGATGCCCACCAACGACAGCGGAATGCGCCGCACACCGTAGGCGAAACCGATCAACGGCAGCGCCGTCACCACGCCACCGAAGATCAGCATCGCGTCGGTCCGCAGGCTCCAGCCGCTCAGGAACGCGCCGCCGTGGCCCTGCTCGCCCCACGCCGCCAGCAGCAACGCCGGCACGAACAGGTACACGCTTTCCACGCCCAGCCCGGCCACCGGATCCACCGCCACCAATTTGCGCAGCAGCCCGTAAATACCGAAGGACACCGCCAGCCCCAACGCAATCCACGGCGGCGCGCCGGCATCGATGGTCAGCCACAGCACGCCCGCTGCCGCACAGGCCACCGCCACCCACTGGATGCGGCGCAGGCGCTCTTTCAACACCAGCACGCCCAGCAAGACGCTCAGCAGCGGGTTGATGAAGTATCCCAGGCTGGCCTCGATCACATGCCCGGCGTTGATCGCCCAGATGTACAGGCCCCAATTGAACGCGATCGCCACGCTGCTGCCGGCCAGCATGCGCAGCGCGCGGGGCTGCGCCGCGATGCTGCGCCACCAACGCAGGCCCGAGCTCGCCAGCAGCCAGGCCACCACCAGCACCGTGCTCCACACGATGCGGTGGGCGATGATCTGCAGCGACGGCACCGCCTTGAGCAGATGCCAGTACACCGGCACCAGCCCCCACAGCACGAAGGTGGAGGCGGTGATCAACAACCCGCGGCGTGCTTCCTGCGACGACACCGCGCTCATCGCCGCGCCTTGGCAAAGGTGACCACCAGCACGCCGGCCAGGATCACCGCCATCGCACCGATGTCCTGCGCGCTGAAGCGCTCATGGCCGAGCCAGGCACCCAGGCTGACCGCAATCACCGGGTTGACGTAGGCGTAGCTACCGGCGAGCGCAGGCCGCACGTGATGCAGCAGCCACACGTAGGCGGTAAACGCCACGATCGAGCCGAACACGCACAGGTACGCCACCGCCAGCAGTCCTTGCGGGCTCAGCCACACCTGCGGGCGCTCGCCGATCAGCAGGCCGGTACTGACCAGCAGCACGCCGCCGCACACCATCTGCCCGGCAGCGGTCATGAACGGCGAAGGCAGATCGCGCCCGCGCGACCACACCGACCCGAATGCCCAGCCGATCGGTGCGATCAGCAGCAACACCAAGCCAACCGGCGTCGCGGTCAGGCTGCTGCCGGCGTTGAGCCACACCACGCCCACAAAGCCGATCACGATGCCCAGCCATTCGCCGCCGCTGGCATGCTGCCCGCGCAATGCGCCGAACAAGGCCATCCACAACGGCACCGACGCCACCGCCGTGGCGGCCAGCCCGGACGACACGCTGCGCTCGGCCAGCACCACCATGCCGTTGCCGAGCAGCAGCAACGCCGCACCCATCAGCGCCACGTTCTTCCACTGCGCGCGCGTTGGCGCCGCCACACCGCGCCAGCGCAGCACGCTGTAGAGCACGCTACCGGCGACGATGAAACGTGCCCCGGACACCATCGTCAGCGGCTGCGCGCCACCTTCCAGCGCAAAGCGGATCGCCAGATAGGTCGAGCCCCACACCACGTAGACCAGCAACAAGGCGAGAACGACTAACCCGCTGCGCGCAGGCGCGGCAGCATCGTGAGAGGAAGACATCGGAACAGTGCCAGGCAGTGCAGCGGAACCTTCGATTCTAGAGCACATGCCAAAGCCCACGCCGCACCCCGGTCGCGCTATGGTGCACTTCCCACCGCATCCGAGCGTGCAGATGCAGCACCCTCTTCGCTGGCTGGCCCTGGCCGCCTTGTTCGCAACGTCCGCCACGGCATCGGCGCGTGCCCCCGAGCCGTGGGAACTCAGCGGCCGCAAGCTGATCGACGCCGGACTGGACGGATCGCTTGCGCCAGAAATCACCGCGCCGGAGCAACGCGAGTTCAAGGTGCTTGTTTCAGCCAGCCGCGCCGGTGCGTATCTGCTCGGCGTCGCCAGCGCCAGCTATCGCACCGGCTGGTGCATGCCGGCGGGCAGCACCGGCTCGCCCGATCTGCAGGCGGTCATCGCCGATATCGGCGCGCTGCCCGATACACGCCAGGCCCAGGCCGCACCCGACTTGATCGTCCAGGCGCTGGCAAAGCGCTATCCGTGCAGCGGCGGCGACAAAAGCACGCGTGCCGGCGGCGGCAACTCACCCAACGCCGCCAAGCCGTAGGCACGCCTATGCGCAGTCGTTCAATGCCATGGCATTGATCACAATGCCAGCCTGTGTACCGAGCAACGACAAACGTCCCGAGCGGCCGTCTGATGAGCGTGGACGGCGCGCGGGATCCGCACACGCACAAGCAACTGCAGGCCACCGGGCAGCGGCTGCGTTCGCTTGGCGTAGCGCTCAGTCATCCGATGCGCATGGACAGCGTGCAGGACCCCGAATGTATGAGCGCACATGCCGCATCGAATCCAGCTGCGCCCGTCTGGCGATCAGCGCAGTCGTCTTGGTCGCTGCGCTTGGCCTCTCTCGAGGGCACGGCGCCCTCTCGCTCCTGCGCGCTTACTTGCGCACCGCATCGCTCTTGGCACGGATCGCCTTGAATTCCGAGCCATCCTGCCAGCTCGGCCACTGCCGGCCATTGGCCAACGCCACGCCCACGGCGTACACCAGCGTGGTATCGGCGGCATGGCCGCTGGCATCCCATTGCGGGGTCCAGCGATCGCACGGCTGGTGGTAGCAATCGGCGAAATACTTTTCGCGCAGTGCCTTGCCTGCCGCGACGCCGCCGTCGAGCATGTCCAGGCCGGGGCCGGCGGTGATCGCCGGCACACCCATGCGCGCGAACGCGAAATGATCGGCGCGGTAGAAGAAGCCTGCTTCCAGATTCGGATCCGGCAAATAGCTGCGACCACGCGCCTTGGCGGCGGTTTCCAGATCGCCTTCCAGCGACACCCGCCCACGTCCCCACGAGGCGATGTCGCGGGTCGGGCCATTGGGGCTGAACATTTCCATGTTGAGCACGGCCACGGTCTTGTCCAGCGGCGCCAGCGGATGCGCGGCGTAGTAATTGGCGCCGAGCAGGCCCTTTTCTTCGGCAGTCAGCGCAATGAAGTACAACGTGCGCTGCGGCTTGGGGCCGGCTGCGAACACGCGCGCCAGTTCCAGCACGCTGGCCACGCCGGTGGCGTTGTCCACGGCGCCGCGTCGAATCGTATCGCCACCGGCATCGGCCTTGCCGATCCCGAATGCATCCCAGTGTGCGGAGAAGATCACCGTCTCATCCGGATGCCGGCTGCCGGTGAGTTTGGCCACCACGTTATGCGTCACCACACGCTCGCGCTTGAGCTTGAAATTCACCGACAACGCCGCATCGCCCAGTGCCACGGGCGCGAAGTCGCGCTGCTGCGCACGTGCCTTGGCCTGTTCGAAATCCAGGCCGGCCTGCTTGAACAACGACACCGCCAATGCACGCTGCATCCAGCCGCGCACCGGCACGTGCTGCGCGCGGGCATCGGCATCGCTGCGCTCGATGTCGAACAACGGCGACATGCCCGAGCTCTGCACCGTGGCCCAGCCATACGCCGCCGGCGCCGTCTCGTGCACGATCAATACCCCGGCCGCACCGCGCCGCGCCGCCTCTTCGTACTTGTAGGTCCATCGGCCGTAATAGGTCACGGCCTTGCCGTCGAATGCGCCCGGCTGCGGCGATTCGAAATCGGCATCGTTGATCAGCACCACCGCAATCTTGCCGCGCAGGTCCACGCCCTTGTAGTCGTCCCATTGGCGCTCCGGCGCACTGATGCCGTAGCCGACGAAGACCAGTGGCGCGTTCTTCAACGCGACCGCCTGCTGCGGACGCAGGCTTTGCAGGGTCACATCGTTGCCATTGACCAGCGCCTGGGTCTTGCCCCCGACGCGCAGGCTTGCGCGCACCGGGCCATCCACCTGCGCGCGCACCAGCGGCACGGCCTGGGTCCAGCTGCCCTGCTCGCCGCCTGGCTCCAGGCCGGCCGCCTTGAATTGCTCCACCAGGTAATCGACCGTGCGCTGCTCACCGGCGCTGGCCGGCGCGCGCCCTTCGAATTCGTCCGACGCCAGCAAGCGCACGTGACGCGACAATGCCTCGGCATCGATGCCGCCGCCCGGCAGATCGTTGGCGGCCTGCGCCACACCTCCTACAAACAGGCAGGCAGACAACAGCAGGATGCGCATCGGATTCACGGTGAGGCCTTGCAACGGTAGATGACACATAGTTTACAAGCGTGCGACCAACACCGGAGCGCAATGACACGAGAATGCAGTCGATCGCATGCATGGCCAAGCGCGGATGATCTCCGGTGTGGCTGCAGGGCGCTTGCCCGTGCGCCATCAAGATGGTCGGTGTGCACTGCTTTCAACAACACCACCAGCCAACGTTCTGGTGCGGTGTCCTCACCGATTGCGGGACCGTTGGCGGCATGGATGCCGCCATCGAGCCCCCATGGACGGGTTCACGGCGTGTCCCGCCAGCGGTGAGGGCACCGCGTACCCGACTGATCCGGCCTTAGCTGCACCAGAACGACGCGACCACGCACTACAGCGTTGGAGAGGGTGTGTCACCCCTCAACCAGCGCTAACGCATGCGCGCTGCACGATCCAGCCAACAGCCCAGCCCTTGCGCGTTGAGTTCGATGTCCGTTGCCAGCAGTTGCTCCACGGCGGCATCGTCCAACCGACATCCATGTTGGCGTGCGCGTTCCAGATACAATTCGGTCAATGCCGCCACCATGCAGCGATGCCGGTCCGGACGCTGCGCGCAGCCCAGCGCAATGTCGGTCATCGCATGAATCTGCTCGCCCAGCGCCCGCGCCAACGGTTCTGGCGAGGTGACACGGCCGTAATGGGTCAGATACATCGCCTCTGGTGCGGCGTCCATCAGGCGCGCGATCGACTGCAGCATGGCCTCGGGTTCGAATTGCACCGGCGAGGACGTCGGCACGATGAAAGCGCCACGCGCACTGTCCAACTGGCGATACGACAGGCCGAAGGTGTCGCCGGTGAACCAGCTGCGGCTGCGCGCATCCCACACGCACAGATGATGGCGCGCATGTCCAGGCGTCTCGACGGTGCGCAGCGCGCGCTTGCCCAGCATCACGGTATGACCCTCGCCGGCCGCGACCACGCGCTCGGCCGGCACCGGCTCGATAACGCCGTAATGGCGCGCCATGTCCGCCTCGCCATACACCGCGGTGGCGCCGGCAATCAGCCGCGCAGGGTCGATCAGGTGCGGCGCACCGCGCGGATGCACCAGCACCTGCGCATTGGGCAAATGCCGCAACAAGGCTCCTGCACCGCCAGCATGATCCAGATGCACATGGGTCAGGATCAACCACTCCACCTGCGCTGGCGCCAACCCGGCCGCCTGCACCGCGGCCAGCATCTGCGGGACCGACAGCGAGGTACCGCAATCGATCAAGGCGGCCTGCTGCGCTTGGACCACCAGATACGCCGCATCGAATTGCACGCCGCCAAAGCCGGTATCGATGGTGTGGATGTTGAACTCGGCTGTCGCTGTCATTCGCACCCCGCGGCGGCTGTCGAAACTGCAGTGTAGGCCCAAGCCTGGCGTCGCGGTCGCGCATGTCGCCACAGGCAGGACCTACGCAACCGCAACAACCCACCTCGACGCCTGTTGCGCCGCGCAGCTCACGCCTCGCGCAAGGCATCCATCGCGGCAACAATCACGTCGGCATCCACCTGCGCATGCACGCCCGGCAGCTGCAGATCGCTGGCTTGGGTGGCCTGCTTCAACCGTGCGATCACCTGTCCGGCATCGCGTGGCGAAGCGAAGCCATCGCTCTGCAGCAGCAATGCACCCGCGCCATCGTTCAACTTGAAATAGAACTGCCCATCGCTTTCACGATATTGCTTGAACACCGGCAGTGCGACCTTTTCGCTGGACTGCACCGCCGCGGTGGCGGCCTGGCTGGACAGATCGCGCAAGCCCACCGCATCGCGCAACTCGGCCAGCAGGGGAGTGGCATAGCGCGCGCGCAGACGTGCACCACCGGCGCGCAGGATCGCTTCGATCTTGGCTGGCTCTGCCATCAACGCCTCGTAGCGCATACGCAGCGGCGCAATCTCTTGATCGATCCGCTCAAACAACTGCTGCTTGGCATCGCCCCAGCCGATGCCGTCGGCAAACGCCTGCGCAAAGGCGGCAGATTCCTGCGGTGTGGCAAATGCCTGGTACAGCTGAAACAACGCCGACCCCTGCGTCTCCTTGGCTTCGCCCGGGGCGCGCGAATCGGTCAGGATGGAAAACACCAGCTTGCGCAATTCCTCGCGCGGTGCAAACAGTGGAATGGTGTTGCTATAGCTCTTGCTCATCTTGCGGCCATCAAGGCCTGGCAAGGTGGACACCTGCTCGTCGATCACCGCTTCGGGCAAGGTGAAAAAGTCGCGCCCGTAGACATGATTGAAACGCTGCGCGAAATCGCGCGCCATTTCGATGTGCTGGATCTGGTCGCGCCCCACCGGCACCTTGTGCGCATTGAAGATCAGGATATCGGCCGCCATCAGCACCGGATACATGAACAAGCCTGCGGTGACGCCGGCATCCTCGTCCTCGCCATCGGCGCGGTTCTTGTCCACCGCCGCCTTGTAGGCATGCGCGCGATTGAGGATGCCCTTGCCGGCCACGCAGGTCAGCAACCACATCAACTCGGTGGTCTCGGGCACATCGGACTGCCGGTAGAACCACACCTTGTCCGGATCCAGGCCGCAGGCCAGCCAGGTGGCGGCGATTTCCAGTGTCGAACGCTGCGTGCGCGCCGGGTCCTGCGCCTTGATCAGGCTGTGCAGATCGGCCAGGAAATAGAAGCTCTCCGTATCGGCACCTGCACTGGCCTGGATGGCCGGGCGGATTGCACCGACATAATTGCCCAGGTGCGGGGTGCCGGAGGTGGTGATGCCGGTAAGGACACGGGTGGTCATCTACGTCATGCCAGGGTGGGGTAGCCCCCAAGTTTAGCGGTTCCGCACTTTTGCCACCGCCGCAGGCGCCGGGGAGTTGGCTCCACGCTCGAACGCAGAACGGGCCGCACCAGGCGGCCCGTCGTCTGCAAGCTGCTCGCCTCAACGGCGGCAGACCCGCGCACCCTCAGGTGTCGTCGCGCAACGACTTTTCGAACGCGCGCACTTCGGTCTGGGCGCGATCGCGATCCCAGCCATAGCGCTCCTGGAGCTTGCCCTGCAGATATTCGGCATTGCCTTCGGCAACCTTGAAATCGTCGTCGGTAAGATCGCCCCACTTCGCCTGGGCCTTGCCCTTCAACTGGGTCCACTTGCCGGAAATGATGTCACTGTTCATGCGATGACTCCGCTGATGCGGTCGCGATTGACCGTGGTGCCAGCGTGCCCACGCGGGCGTTGGTCCGGGATCAAAAGGTGTCAAACCGCCGATCACCGCACTGAACCGTTGCCTACTCCCGCCGCTGGTCGCACTGCATGTTGCATGCGTCGACGGAGGCCGCCTTGCACGTAAAGCACGCACAAAAAACGGGCCTTGCGGCCCGTTTTTTTGCATGCGGCGTCGGATTACTTACGCGCTGCGTCTTCCACCTTCTCGCCAGCGCCCTGCACGTCCTTGCCGGCGCCCGCGACGGTGTTGCAACCCGCCAGCATTCCCACCGACAACATCGACAGCACCAGCAGCACAATTGCACGCTTCATAACACACTCCTCAGGGGTAAAGCGGCGCGTTGCCGCAGATCGATCAATTCAAC
This sequence comes from Xanthomonas sp. A1809, assembly GCF_017746015.1. Taxonomy (NCBI): domain Bacteria; kingdom Pseudomonadati; phylum Pseudomonadota; class Gammaproteobacteria; order Lysobacterales; family Lysobacteraceae; genus Xanthomonas; species Xanthomonas sp. A1809. The sequence continues at coordinate 91,783 of NZ_JAGHWZ010000006.1, forward strand.
AAGGCCACGCGATGTGACGGATCAGCACTTACCGTCGCTGCATTTTTCGGCCGTTTTCTCGACCTTGTCGCCCGCACCCTGCATGTCCTTGCCGGCGCCGGCCACGGTGTTGCAGCCCGTCATCACGCCGGCCGAAAACAGGCCCAGCACCATCAGTGTCAGCAGTCGCTTCATCGCTTGTCCTCGTTCTATCACGGTGCCAGCTCACCCGGCTTGGCGCCAAATCTGACTGCGCGGCCGTGGATTTGATGTGAACGCGTCCCGGTGCGCTCGGTCCGGATCAATCCCGCATCAGCGTCGACTTGCCGAACAGGCTCTCGACCAGATCCACCGCCAGTTCGGCGGTCGCATTGCGGTTGTCCAGCACCGGGTTGAGTTCGACGATATCCAACGAGCCCATGCGCCCGGTGTCGGCAATCATTTCCATCACCAGTTGCGCCTCGCGGTAGTTGGGGCCACCGGGCACCGTGGTGCCCACGCCCGGCGCGATGCTGGGGTCGAGGAAGTCCACATCGAAACTCACGTGCAGGTGGGTATCGGCGCTCATGCCCTGCAACGCCGCTTCCATGGTGCGCTTCATACCGGCTTCGTCGATGTAGCGCATGTCGTACACATCGATGCGGTGCTGCTTGATCAGCCGCTTTTCCTCCGGGTCCACCGAGCGGATGCCGATCTGCCGCACCTGCTCGGGCAACAACGCCGGCGCACTGCCGCCCAGGTGGGTCAGCGACTCGGGCCCCAGCCCGCACAGGCAGGCCACCGGCATGCCGTGCACGTTGCCCGAAGGAGTCACCTCGCTGGTGTTGAAATCCGAATGCGCATCCAGCCACAGCACCCGCAACGGCCTGCCCTGCTCGCGGCAGTACTTGGCCACCGCGGTGATCGAGCCGATACCCAGGCAATGGTCGCCACCGAGCATGATCGGCATGCGCCCGGCACGCAGTTCGGCGTAGCTGGCGTCCATCAGCGCCTGGTTCCACGCCACCACTTCGTCCAGATGCCGGTAGCCGGCCTGCGGCGCCTGCCAGGGATTGCGCGGACCATCCAGATTGCCCAGATCGCGCACCTCCACGCCGCGGCCGACCAGCGCCTCCTGCAAGCCGGCGATGCGTAGCGCCTCCGGCCCCATGCGCGCGCCGCGGTGGCCCGCGCCGATGTCGGTGGGAACGCCAATCAAGGAAACCGGCACGTACTGCGTTGCCATGCATTGCTCCAGTATCGATAAAGCCGTGCAGTCTAGTTGCCCGCCCGCACAGTGACGCGCGGCAGCGCAGCACGCATGTCGCCCGTACTGAACAGTGCGAGCAAACGCAAGGTTTAGATCTGCCTCTTCGCGCCGCTATCGTGACGTACCAAGGCACTTTGTGGCGCACCGGACTTTGCCGATTCTGCCTGTCTGACCGCCCAGTTAAGCACCACGGGCGAGCGTGACAGCCTGCTCGGATCCGGGTGGTATGGTGCGCCGCCCGGCGCGGCACACCACGCACGTACGCGCCCGGGCCATCACGCAACAGGGGGATTTTCATGCCGCACAACGCCGTCAACCAGGTCGTCAAGGCTGCCGTAGGCGAAGTCCCGCGGGCGTTGCATTTCTACGATCTGCAGCGCATCGGTCACGAGTTTGCGCAGACCATCGAACGTGAGCCGGGCATCCGCCTGTTGATGCTTTCCACGGCCGACGGGCGCGCCATCACCGAGCGTTCCAGCCTGGACGTGGACAGTCGCCGGCTTGCCGCGATGGCCAATTCGTTCCTGACCCTGGGCGAGACCCTGGCGCGCGAATCCAGCCTGAAAGAGGCCGATTACGCCACCGTCAGCACGCGTGCCGGGCAGCTGGTGCTGATCCGCATCCGCGCCGACAAGCCGCTGACGCTCACCGCAGTGGGCAGTGGCGACATCAATGCCGCTGCGCTGTTGTTCAATGCGCGCGATTGCGCCGGCCGCCTCGCCACCGTGTTGACCCCGCCGCAAGGCTGAGCACCTGGCACTGTTCGTGCATGCCGCAAGGCACCCATTCCTCATCGTTTCCAAGGACCACACGTGTCAAAACTCAATCTGGAACACCTGCATTCGCTGGCCGGCTTCGTCGGCGCGGCGCTGGTCGATAGCGACAGCGGCATGGCGCTGGGCATGACCGGCGGTGCCGAGCTCAACCTGGAATTGGCGGCGGCCGGCAACACCGAAGTGGTGCGCGCCAAGCGCCGCATCGCCGAACAGCTCGGCCTGAACGACACCATCGAAGACATCCTGATCACGCTTGCACGCCAGTACCACCTGCTGCGCCCGCTGGAAAGCAACAGCACGCTGTTCCTGTACGTGGTGCTGGACCGTGCCAAGGCCAACCTGGCCATGGCCCGTCACGAGCTCAAGGCGTTCGAAAAGACCCTCGATTTCGGTTGATGCCGACAGCGCGGTGCCAGCGCATCGCCTGATCCAGCCTGCCGGTGCAGACCGGCAGGCATCTCGTAATCCAATGCGCCGCTACGGCGCCAGCTCATGACCACACCCATCAACGCCATGCGGGTCGCCACGGCCGGCCTGGACCTGCTGCACACCACACGCCTGAAACTGGCGTGCTCGCTGCTGCTCGCCGACCGCATCGACGTGCAGTTGGGCCAATGGCCGCAGCACGCGGCCGATGTGGTGGTACTGGGCCTGGACAGCGCCGATGGCTTGGCCGCCTGGCAGGCATTGCAGGGTCAACCGGTGCGGGTGCTGGTGGTGTCGCGCACGCCCGTGGCTGGCGCTTGGATCAAGCACGGCGCCACCGTGCGCGAACTCAACGAACACATGCGCCTGCTGTTGTCCTCGCCGCACGCTACCCCGGTCGCGGAGCCGGCATTGCTGCTGCGGCACTGCCGTGGCGAATTCGGTGCCGGCGCAGCGACGCTGCAGCATGCGCAGTTGCAGGTGCGTGTGGACCCGGGCAATGGCTGCGTGCAGTTGCCCGCTGGCGTGGCGCTGGCGCAGGTCATCGCCGCGCTGGACCGCTCGGGCTGGCACGTCGTGCCCGACCTTGCCGCGACCGCGTTGCCCCAACGCATTTCCTTCGAAGCGCTGTTTTTCGCCCTGCCCGAGCATCTGCGCCAGGCGCTGCCGGCAGTGGAACCCGGCCATGCGCTGCAATTGCGCCAGTGGCCGGAGTTGACTGCAGAGACCAGCTCGCCAGCCCAGTTGCTGGCCATCGCCCACCTGCATGCACGCCCCTGGCGCCCACAGGCGCTGGCCAATGCTTGCAAGCTGCCGCTGCAAACGGTGGAATGCCTGTTCGCCGCTGCACTTGCCAGCGGCCTTGCCCAGACTGCGGAGATTCCCGTGCCTGCAACGCAGCGCCGCCCAGATGGCGGCAACACGCGGTTCTTTTCCTGGGTCGCACGTCGGTTCGGCCTTTCCCTCTTCCAGGCGCAGTCATGAGTCTTCCAGCCAACAAGCTGGTGTTCGTCGGCGGCATGGGCGCCGGCAAGACCACCGCAGTGCGCTCCATCTCCGATGTGGAGCCGGTCAGCACCGAAATGCCGCTCAGCCAGGACGCCTACGGCGACAAGACCTACACCACCGTCGCGCTGGACTACAGCTCGATCGAGCTGGAAGACGGCGAGCTGCTGCATGTCTACGGTGTGCCAGGTCAGAAATACCTGGATTTCATGTGGCCACTGGTGTGCGACGGTGCGCTGGGTGTGATCGTGCTGACCAACGCACGCGACCCGCAGATGCTCACAGCCACGCTGGAGTTGTTGCGCGAGTTTTCGCAGATCGCACCCGAGGCCAGCCTGGCGGTGGGCATCACCATGACCGATGAAGTCGAGGATTTCCTGGTGCCGCCCTTTCGCGAGGCCTTGGTGGCCGAAGGCTTCCGCGTACCGGTCATGCGCGTGGATGCGCGCTCGGCCACCCAGATCACCTTCCTGGTGAAGTCGCTGCTGTCCTATCGCTACACCTCGGCGACCAGCTGATCGAAAGCGCGCCTGGCGCCGGCGCTGGGTACGGCCAGCAAGACAAGGAATCTGGTCACGACGGTGCCTGAGCGGGCGTCACGCGGGGGATGCCGCCTCTAGGGTGGCGGCGACGCGTCCGTCTTCCTTGAAGCCAAAAACACGACTCAGTCGCGAGACGCGTGTGCAGTGTGTCTGACTTGTTCAGTATGGCCCGCAGCCAGAAGTCAGGATATCGGGACATTTCCGACATCGCGCAGGACATACCGGCGATAAGCCTTTGGCAATATCCGCCACAACGCACGTCAACTCATTCTGTTTCCTCCCGTCGCGCGCCGCCGGGCACCTCACCGCAACGCTGGCGCTGCATCGTCGCGTATGCCATGTGCTCCTGCGGCTGAGTTTTGCCAGGCGCGTGTCGCGCAGACTGCACGCTCTTCATCGCCCTGCTGCCGGTTAGGTTCATCGCCACGATCAGCTAAAGTAGCGCGATGACAATCGAACTGAAGCCCGGCGGCTTGCTGATCGCCATCGAAGGCATCGACGGCGCCGGCAAGACCACGCTCGCCCGCCGCCTGGCCGCCACCCTGGACGCGGCCGGCGCGCGTGTCGTGCTGAGCAAGGAGCCCACCAACGGCCCATGGGGCACCCAGTTGCGCCAGTCCGCCGCCACCGGCCGCCTGAGTGCAGAGGAAGAAGCCGAGCTGCTCATCCGCGACCGCCACGAACACGTGGACACCTTGATCGCGCCCGCGCTGGCACGCGGCGACATCGTCATCCTGGACCGCTACTTTCCCTCGATGGTGGCCTACCAGGGCGCGGCCGGTCTGCCGCTGGACGAACTCCTGGAGCGCAACGCCTTCGCGCCGCGCCCGGACGTGCTGCTGCTGCTCGACCTGCCCCCACCCACCGGCCTGGCCCGGATCCGCGCCCGTGGCGATGCGCCCAACCACTTCGAAACCCAGGACAACCTGGAACGCTGCCGCACGATTTTTGCCGCGCTGGACTTGCCCGGCAAACACGTGGTGGACGCCAGCGCCGATGCCGACAGCGTGCTGCGCCAGGCCCACGCCATCATCGTGGCTGCATTGGCCGACCGACTGAGCGGCGATGCACACACAGACACCGGCAAGGCCGCGCTGGAACTGCTCTCGGGCGGCCGCCCGGCCTGAGTGCTGCACCTCGCATGGCGCGATCAACATCGCGCGATGCACGTGCCATGGTGCCAACCAATCGAAGTGGCGACCAAACGGAGCCGGCAGCAGCCAGCTGTGTGGATCGCGCGCTCGGAACCGGAGCGCGCGCATACGCCCGCTCACACAACGCTGAGCACGCTACCGTTCGTTGGGACAGATGGCGGCAGAGAAACGCGCCATCGTGCTTGGCAACCGGTTGATGCAAAGCTCCACACCGCATCGCGTGCTCCAACAGCAGCAACGTCGAGCGTGATTGCCACGCATGCGTGGATCGAAGATGGTGCCGACACCCGGATTCGAACTGGGGACCTACCGCTTACAAGGCGGTTGCTCTACCAACTGAGCTATGCCGGCGAAGGCATGCGCGTTGCGCGCCGGTGCGCATTCTAGCGCAGCGCGGCGCAATCTAGCGAACGCTGACGGGCGGCACCGGCAGCCCCTTGCAGGGCGTTGGTAGCCGCACTGGTGCGGACATCGATCCACCACCGCGATTGCCCGTTGCCGCTGGGCACCAGTTGCGCCGGGAATCCTGCGCCGACCAGGCTGGCCTGGCGCCGCTCGGCGCGCTCGCGGCTCTGGTACTGGCCCAGCGCCACGGTGTTGTCCTCGCCCTGCGCGATCACGTAGTAGTCGCCCATCCCGGCCGCGGCAATGCGCTTGACCAGGGCCTGCGCGGCCGCGCGATCGCCCACGTTGGGCAACATCACCCGAAACGTGCTGATGCCGGCGTCCTTGTCCTCGCGCACGTTGGCGCGACTGGCCTGCCCACGCACGCGTGCCAGCGCCGCATCGGCATCGGCGCGTGCCGCAAAAGGTCCCAGGCTGGCGCAGCGCTCTGCGGCAGGCGGGGATGGGGCGGGCGATGGTTGTGCCGCCGCCGCGGCGACGCCTTTGGCCGGTTTCGCAGCAGCGTTCGCCGCTGCCGACGTCTCAGCTGCACCGCGCGGCGCTTGCGCTGCGGCAGTGGTGGCCGATGTCGGCGCTGCAGACGTTGGCGCGGCGGGACCGGCAACTGCCGGCGTGGTCGGCGTGGGTACCGATGCAGGCCCGGATGCTGTCGATGGCGATGGCGCCGGTGCTGTCGACGCACTCTCTGCCGCAGACCCCGATCCCGTACGCGCTGCAGCCGGCAGCCCAGGCCCGCCAGCACCGGTCACTGTCGGCAGCAATTCCAGCCGCGCCACACCGGTCGGCTGCAGCGGCGCCGGCGGTGGTGCCGGTGGCGGCTGCAAGGCCCACCACAACGCCACCCCGGCATTGAGGACGATCAAAACGACGATGAGCGCGCGGACATACATGCGCCGATTCTACGGGGACGCCGCAGCGGTCGCCCACGTCGCCAGACCGTCCAGCACCAGGGCCGCGCGGAACGAGGCATCGGGCAGCAGCGGCAGCAACGGCGGCGCGCCACCGCCATGCACCAGCAGCCGCACCGGAACGCCCAGGCTGCGTTGGGCGTGCTGAAGGCTGCGCTCGATCAGCGCCACCGCCGCGCCATCGCAGCCGGAGGTCAAGGCATCGTCGGTGTCGACGGCCAGCTCGACATAATCGCCGCCGCTGGCCGGCAGTTGCACCGCGCGCGCATGCAGCGCTTCGCGCATGGTGGTCGGCGAGGCGGCGATGCGGCCGCCGCGGTGCAGGCCGTCGGCGCCGAGCACGTCGATGGTCAGTGCGGTGCCCACGCCGGCCACCAGCACCGGGGCATCGCCCCGCGCACCCAGCAACGCCAGAAAGCGGTCCACGCCGAAGCGGCTCGGGTCGGCATAAGCAATCCGGACGCCGGCGCATTCAGCGGTGGTCCGCACGATGCGCACCTGCGTAAAGCGCTCCTGCAGGCAGGCGATCATGCGTTGCGTCAATGCCGGCGCGGCCACGCTTGCGACATACGCAATACGCCCGGACGGCAGCGCCGCCAGCGCCGCCGCGTCCATCGCCTCGGCGCCATGCGCCCACGCCTGCACCTGGCCGGCACGGTTGCCGTGCAGTGGCGCGTACTTGAAGCGCGAATTTCCCAGGTCGAACAACCACTCGCTCATGCAGGTCTCACGCTCACTTCTCCGGAGTGGAACAGGCGCACCGTCTCGCCCAGTTGCACCCGCAACGCGCCGTCGGCCGCCAGGCCGAGCGCGACGCCACGATGGTGGGTGCCGGCTTCCTCGACTTGCACCGTACGCCCGTGCAAGACATCCAGGTCTGCATAACGCCCCAGGAACGGCGCCAGCCCCTGCGCCTCGAACAGGTCCAGTGCCGGCAGCAACCCGGACAGCACCGCTGCCGTCACCTGGTCGCGCGACACCGGGCCGCCGGCCAGGGTATCCAGGTCGATCCAGGGCTGGTCGATGCTGGCCGCTGCGGTCGCCGGCATGTGCACGTTCAAGCCCAGCCCGATCACTGCACGCGCGTTGCCGGCCATCTCGCCGCCGCCTTCGATCAACAGGCCGCCCAGCTTGCGCTGCCGCGCCAGCAGATCGTTGGGCCACTTCAGCCCGACATCGGCAAACCCGCAACCACGCAAAGCTTCGGCCACTGCGACCCCCACGGCCAAGCTCAGGCCTGCGAGTTGGCCCAGCCCGCCATTGAAACGGCGCGACGCCGACAGATAAATGTGCGCGCCCAGCGGCGAGGTCCATTGACGCCCGCGCCGGCCACGGCCGCCGGTCTGACGCTCGGCCAGCAGCACCGCCACGCCCTGTTCGGGCGCCGGCTGCGCCAGCAAGGTGGTGTTGGTGGATTCCAGCGTCCAGGCCACATCCAGCGCCGCCAGCCCAGCTGCCGCACCGGGGGCCATGCCGGCGCGAATACGCGCCGCGTCCAGCAGATCCAAGGGCGTGGCCAGGCGATAGCCGTCACCGGCCCGTCCTTCGATGTCGACGCCGGCCGCACGCAGATTCTGGATGCGCTTCCACACCGCCGCGCGGGTCAGCCCGGCATCGCGCGCCAACGCATCGCCGGACAACCGGCCACCGGCGAGTTTGGCCAGCAACGCACGGTCATCCACGGCTGCGGCGGGCGATGCGGCGTGAGGTGGCAACGGCGCGGGCTGCAGCACCCGGGAGGAATGCCTGCGCGACGCGGCCGGCGCGCCGCCGAGGCAACGCGCGTGATGCAACATCGACAGCCCAGACCAGGCGTGCGGTGGGCTCGGTGACCGACCGCACCGGGCATGCGCCCTGCGGCTGACCGGCGCGCGCGCCCGACCAATCTCCCGCAGCGCCGGCGCCGCACTGCCGGCCGCCGGCGCCTTTCATCTCACAGTGCATTGCGCGCAAAGTCCCCGAATCCATCCGCCAAAGTATGCGCCAAGCCCTCCCGGGCGCCCAGCGCGGCTTGCGTGAGGGAGTGAAAAGCGCGTTATGATCGGCGACTCACGCCGCTTGCCCTGGATGTGGACGATGCGCCGAATCACGGTTTGCCTGCTCCTGTTGTTGGCTCCGCTTGCCGCCCTGGCATCGGACCAGCTGATCGACGGCGATCATGACAGCTGCATCAGCACCAACTCGGCCGCGCGCGGCAGGACACCGGCGCCCGAAGCCGCACCGGCACGCAACAGCCCGCACAAGGCCACGCCGTCCACCGGCGGCGGCGGTGGCAGCGATGGCGATTCGTTATTCCCGCGCATGCGCACGATGCCGCGCTGGCACAGTTTCCTGCCGGGCATGTTCCGCTGATCCAGTGGTTGATGCGCTGGCTGCGCCGGCCGCCTCCAGACATTGCTGATGCGCTGTGGCAGCGGCTGTGCGGCAGTTGCGCCTGGGTCGCCGCGCTCGATCCACTCCGCCAGCAACGCCTGCGCGCATTGACCGCGCAGTTCCTGCAGCAGAAGACCATTTCGCCTGTCGACGGGCTGCAGCTGCAACCGAACGATCAACTCGTGCTGGCCGCGACCTGCTGCCTGCCGCTGCTGGAAATCGGCGCCGCCGGTTGGCGCGGCTGGTCGCAGCTGATCGTGTACCCGGATGCGTTTCGCGTGCAGCGCACCCACATGGATGCGGCCGGGGTGATGCATGCCTGGGACGACACCCTGATCGGCGAAGCCTGGGAGCAAGGTCCGTTGATCGTCAGCTGGGCCGATGTGCAAGCCGACCTGGACGACCCGCAGGCAGGCTTCAACGTGATCGTGCATGAGATGGCGCACAAGCTCGATGCACTGGATGGCGCGCTCGACGGCACACCGCCCCTGCCGCGCGATGCGCAACGCGCCTGGGCGCGCGATTTCCAGCATGCCTACGATCTGTTTTGCCAACGCGTCGATGCGGGTCAAGACACCGAGATCGATCCGTATGCCGCCGAAGCCCCGGAGGAATTCTTCGCAGTGGTCAGCGAATATCATTTCTCCGCACCGCGCGTGCTTTTGCGCACGATGCCGCAGGTCGCCTTGCACCTGGAACGATTTTACGGGCGCTCACCGTTTGCAGATTCAATGCAACGTTGATGTGCCGCGTCGCGGAGCGGCGTGCGGTATCGCACTTGGCAGGAGCAACCTGCAGCCGTCGCCCGAAGCAGACGCCGCGGGATCGACACAAGCCGGCTGTCGATACCACGCACGGTGCGATCGCTCGCCATGCACACTCACACCAATCCAAGATCGCGTGGCTTGGCACCTGGGAATACCCGTTCCAACTGCGTTGGCGACAGCCCCCACAGACGGCCGAGCATTCCGCCGAACAGGCTGCGGTAGTTGTTGAGCACCGGGTAATCGCGGTTTTGCAGCAGCTGCGCCTGTTCGACCGCCACCTGCTCGCCAGCGATGCGGCCGCCGCGCACGCCACCGCCCAGCACCCAGTACGTTGTGCCATGGCCATGATCGGTGCCCTTGCTGCCATTCTCGCGGAAGGTGCGGCCGAATTCGGAGATGACCACCACCACGGTATCGTTCCAGGCCGGGCCCAACGCATCGGCATAGGCAGCCAGCCCTTCGCCGAGATTGCGCAGGTTGTTGGCCAGGCCACCTTCCACACTGCCCTGGTTGGCATGCGTGTCCCAGCCACCGACATCGACGAACCCCAGGCGATAGCGCTCGCGCATCAAGGTCGCCATGCGCCGGGTTTCATCGGCAAACGTGCGTGCACTGGCGGCGCCACGACCGGCTTGCTCCATCTCTTCGCGCAACTGCGCGGTGACCTGCTGACGCAATGCAAGACCATCGCGCGCAGCGGCGGCCAGCGGCGTGCTGTCGTACATCTGCGACAGGATCTGCGCCTGCCGTGCATCCAGCCCGCCTTTGCCGATACTCCGCAACGACACGTTGGGTAAATCGCCACCGCCCTGGAACGTCAGCGGCAACGAATCGGTGAACGCGATGGCCGGCACGCCACTGAGTACGCCAGACAGGCGCGCCATGAACCCGGAGCGGTAATCGCGGTGCTTGCCGGCCTGGCCGGATTCGATATCGTCCTGGGTTTCGAAGTGGCTGCGCGATAGATCGTCGGTGCCGGCAAACGGCACGAAGGCCACTTGCTTGCGTTCCCACAGTGGCAGCAGCGTCTGGCCTACCACCGGGTTGAGACCCCACTGCGCATCCAGCGCCAGGGCACTGTTTGGATTGGCGGCATCTGGCCGCGCAATCGCCAGGCTCGGCCGCGACTGGTAATAAAAATCGCTGCCATGCGGCACCAGCAGATTATTGCTGTCGTAGCCGCCACGCAAAAACACCACCAGCATGCGCGCGCTATCGCGTGGCGCAGCGAACAGACGGCCGGCCCACGGCATGCTTGCAGCGGCGGCAGAGGCAAGCAGAAATTGACGTCGTTGCATGGTGTACTCCCGCGGCATTGAGCGCCTGGCATTCGTTGGATCGCTGGATCGGTTGTTGTTGCATCTGCGAACGTGACGCGTGGGCCTTGAATCGGCAGATCCGACTCGGCGCCATGGCCTTAGCGATAATTGAAGTCTGGCGACGACAGCAAGAACCCATTCCATTCGGCAGGCGAGCGCGCCTGCTCCAGCGCCTGCCGTGTGGCGGCCGACAGTGATGGCGCCAACCAGCGGTACGACGGGCGCGTATCGATCTGCACCGGCGCAGGAATCGGCGTCTGGTCGTCGCCCTCCAGACGAAACAACTGCTTCGGTGCGCCGCCGATCGAACGCGCCACCTCGAACCTGCGTGCCAGCTGCCCGGAACTGGTCCAGGCCTGCGACTGCAGCGGCCAACCATCGGGCGTGATGCGACCAAACAACGGTTCACCCAGCTGCTGCACCCAACTGGCCATTGGCGCGGCATTGATCACCGGTTGACCCTCGTACGCCACCCGCATCGCCGACACCACGAACCGGTTCGGGTCCTTGAACTTGCGCGGTTGCGCCTGCGCAAACTCCGGCGACGCCAGCATGGTCTGCATGACCTTGGCGATATCGCCATCGCTGTGCTGGAAGGTATTGGCCATGCGCGTCACCAGCGCCGCAGGCGGGGCATCGCTGACGAAGTACTCGGCCAGACGCTGCGAAATGAAATGCGCACAGGCCGGCTGGCGCACCAACACCTGCACGGCGTGTTCGATCTCATCCAGCCCACCGCCGGCAATGCGCTGGCCAAGCAGTATCTTGTCGCCGGGTTGGTGACGCGCCGGATTGAATTCGAACAGACCCTTGCGCACGACCTGCGCCTGCCCTGGCGCTGCAAGCGGCAACGGCGGCGCGCCATTGGCCTTGATCGGCACCAGGCCCGCGCCGGTGAGGATCAGCGCCAGTTGCTGCACATCCTGCTGGCCGTAGCCGCCGTGCACGCCCAGCGTATGCAGTTCCATCAACTCGCGTGCGTAGTTTTCGTTGACCTTGCCCTTGGCGTTCTTGGCGTTGTCCAGGTATTCCAGCATCGCCGGGCTTTCCAGCGTGGCCATCACCAGGTCGGCGAACTTGCCGGTGGCATTGGGGCGGATCGCGTTTTCCATGTAGTCGGCCGCCATCCACTTCACCCGGGCCTTGTCGGCATACACGCTGAAATGATTGAGCCAGAACCACACCAGTTGCTCGCGCAGCTGATCCGGCGCGTACACCGCGCGCAACAGTTGCGCCTGCCGCGCCTGCACCAGCATCTGACCACCGCGCGCCTGCCACTCCTTGCGCAAGGCAACCTTCTCATCGCCATCGGGCATGGATTGCAGGCGGACCTTGTCGGCTTCGTACTGGGTCAGCAACGCCACCAGCGGGGTATGCAATGCGTCGAAGCGCTGCAGCTGCGCGCCGACCGGCGCGGGCAACGCAGCGTCGTCGCTGGGCTGCAACAACAACGTACCAAAGCGCTTGGGGCCCAGCCGTGTCAGCAGCGTCGCGCTGCTGGCATCAACCCCATAGGTGGCACGCTGCAGCCAGCGCATCTGCGATGGTGTCAGCGGCGTTTCGGCAGCCGTGCAGGTGAGCGCGTACAGGCTGCCGATCAACAGCGGCAGCACACGCCACCCTAGCGTGCGCCGCACGTGCGCGACGCGCGCATCCACGCCTACGGCCTGGCCAACTTGCTCGAACATGCAGCCCCTCCATCGCAACGGCTTGCCCGCCCAGTATGGGTAAGCCAACGCGTGAGGCGTTAAACGGTTGTCGGAACGCCAGCGCACATTGGCCACGGGTTCATCGGCCCTGCGGCGGTCACAATCCAGGCGGCAGGGTCACATCGAAGCGGGCACCGCCCAGTTCCTGCGAGCGCACCACCTGCAGCTCGCCGCGATAGCCCTTGATCAGGTCCTGCACGATCGACATGCCGATGCCATGCCCTTGCACACGCTCGTCGCCACGCACACCGCGCTGCAGAATCTTGGCCACGTCTTCCGGCGCGATGCCGGGGCCATCGTCTTCCACCGACAGAATCAGCCCGGCACGACGGCTACCGGTGGTGGGTCCCGGTTTTGCGGTCAGCAGCACCCGGCTGCGCGCCCACTTGAAGCCGTTTTCCAGCAAATTTCCAAGCAGTTCCTGCAAATCGCCCGGCTCGCCGTGAAAGCGTGCTTCGGGCGAAATATCGAATTCGCACAACACGCCTTTGACCGCATACACCTTCTCGAGGCCACGCACGATTTCTTCGGCGGTCGGTTCGATGGGCAATGGTGCCGCGAACAATTTGTGCCCGCTGGACGCCGCACGCGCCAGCTGGTACGACACCAGGTCGTTCATGCGGCGCAGCTGCACATCCATCTCTTCGTGCAGGTCGCGCTCGGACGCACCGCTATCGAGTTGTGTGCGCAAGACGGCGATGGGCGTCTTGAGGCTATGCGCAAGATCGGCCAGCGTGTTGCGCTGACGTTCCAGGTTGTCGCGTTCGCTTTCGATGAAGGCATTGATGCTGTCGGTCAGCGGCTCCAGTTCGCGTGGATGCTGCTCGCTCATGCGCTGGATCTCGCCGCGCTGCACCTTGGTCAACTCGTTGATGACCCGCCGCAGCGGACGCAGGCTCCATTGCAGAATGAAGGCTTGCAATACCAGCAACACCACACCGGCGCTGCCAAGGTAGAACCACACTGCACCACGGAACACGCGCAGCTGCGCACCCATCGAGCGCGCGTCCTCCATCACGTAGATGGTGTACGGAATCTCGCCGCCGTGCTCGCGTTCGACATAGCTCACGCCCAGCCCGTAGCGATACAGCTGGCCCAGGCTGCCGTCGATCTGGGTCATTTCCAGCGGGCCGATGAATTCTTCCTGGCGCGGCTCCAGCATGCGGCCATGCGGAATGTTCGGGCCTTCGGCCGACATCGAGGTCCAGCTTTCGTCCGGGCGTACAACTTCAACGTAGAGCCCGCCGCCAGGCACATCGAAGCGCGGATCGGGCGGTTGCCCGCCGATGTACAGCGACCCGTCGCGTACGAAATCGATATTGGCCGCATACGCGGAGGCGTAGTTCTTGAGCCGCTCACGCAGGTTCTTCTCAGCGGTGTCGGCAAACGCCACGTCCAGCGCGTAACCCGCCAGTGCCAGGAACGCCACCAGGCTGAGGCTGGCGGCCAGCAGCTGGCGGGCCTGCAATGAGCGCGGCCGCCAGCGTCTATACCACTTGGAGCGGCCCGGCACTTGGTCTTCCTGCTCGCTGACGCGCTGACTCAGCCTTCGGTACGCGGAATGGCGAAGCGATAACCACGGCCACGCACGGTTTCGATCGGCTTGAGTTCGCCATCGGGGTCGAGCTTCTTGCGCAGGCGACCGATGAATACTTCCAGCACGTTCGAATCACGGTCGAAGTCCTGCTGGTAGATGTGCTCGGTGAGATCGGCCTTGGAGACCAGTTCGCCGGCATGCATCATCAGGTACTCGAGCACCTTGTACTCGTAGCTGGTCAGATCGACGTTGGCGCCGTTGACGCTTACCGTCTGTGCCGCCAGGTCCAGCGCGACCGGGCCACATTCCAGCGTGGGCTTGCTCCAGCCAGCAGCACGCCGCAGCAGCGCGTTGACGCGCGCCAGCAACTCTTCGACATGGAACGGCTTGACCAGATAATCGTCGGCACCCTGCTTGAGGCCTTCGACCTTGTCCTGCCAGCTCGAGCGCGCGGTCAGGATCAGCACCGGAAACTTCTTGCCTTCATCGCGCAGGGCCTTGATCAGCTCCATCCCTGACATCTTGGGCAAGCCAAGATCGATGATGCCGACGTCGAATGGCACTTCGCGGCCCATGTAGAGACCTTCTTCGCCGTCCTGTGCAGCGTCGACCGCAAAGCCTTCGCGCTTCAGACGCGCCGCAAGGGTTTCGCGCAGCGGAGCTTCGTCTTCGACCAAAAGGATACGCATGCACTCTCCCTAGTTACGTTGTCGGCCAGCGGCCGGGGAATTTATAAGACTGAACGCAGAACTATCTACGTTCAGTGGTTATCGTCGCGTGGTGGCGCGTCGGGCGGCGGCAAGTTACGCGCAGGCGCAGCCTGCGTCTGCTCCGGCTCATACACGGTGTGCACGCGCCCATCTTTCATGTACTTGACCCGATTGAGATTGCCGCCATCGAACGGCACACGCTCGGCACCCAGTATCTGTCCACCGGTAGACCGCTGCACATGCCGAATGGTGTCCGACAGCGTGCGGCTATTGCCGCGTGCCGAGGGCGGCATCGCCTCGCGTCCGCTCTGCACCATCGGATAGCCCTGGCCCCAGGCCGACGGCGCGGCCATGGCAACCCAGAGGGCAACCAGAGCGACTTGGCGAGCGCGGCAGTGCATTTGGGTCACAAACAAATCCTAGCGGGTTGTTCAGAAACATTCAAAATTCGTGAAATCGACCACGCATACCTGAGGGTCGAGCATCGGAATCGAGCCAAATTCTTGATTTTTCGGGGTGAATCCGATCTGAACTTTTTAGCTTCACGTTAACGGCATTCAGTGAAATGAATGCCGAACAGAGTGGCCGACACGGCGAGCACGCGGTGTTGCGGACGCGCCTGCTGCAACAGCCACCCGAAACGCTCGGAGATCCAGGCAGCCCGTTCAGGAATGCAAGCGGTGGGCCAAAGTCAGGCAACCACGCGCCAGGACCGCGTATCGGTGCGCTCCAGGGCCTGCTCGACCAGTTCCCAACCGGCGCCCGGGCGATGGGCGCCCTCGCTCAGGACCTGCCGGAACGCCCTGCCTCCAGGCTGACCATGAAACAGACCGAGGACGTGCCGGGTCATGTGTTTCAAGGCCAGACCCTGTGCCAGTTGGGATTCCACGTACGGCTGATAGGCGCGCAGCAAGGACTCGCGCGATTGCTCGGGCCGCTGGTTCAAGGCTGCATCCAGACAATGCAGGACGTACGGGTCATGGTAGGCGGCGCGGCCGAGCATGACGCCGTCGGTGTGCTGCAGATGCGCCATGGCCGTGTCCACGGCCACGATGCCACCGTTGAGCACGACCGGCAGACCGGGCCGCTCCTGCTTGAGCCGGTAAGCCCAGTCGTACCGCAGCGGCGGCACTTCGCGGTTTTCCTTCGGCGACAAGCCCTTGAGCCAGGCGTTCCGGGCATGCACCACCACCATGGCCGCGCCGGCCGCGACCACCTGGTCGACAAAGCGGGCAAACAGCGCGTAGTCGTCATCGTCGTCCACGCCCAGGCGGCACTTGACGGTGATCGGCACGTGGGTGGCCGCGCACATGGCCGCGACGCACTCGGCCACCAGCGCCGGCTCGCGCATCAGGCAGGCGCCGAAACGCCCGGCCTGCACACGGTCGGAGGGGCAACCGCAGTTGAGATTGATCTCATCAAAGCGCCACTCCTGCGCAATCGCCGCTGCCTGCGCGAGCAAGGCGGGATCGCTGCCGCCCAGCTGCAGCGCCAGCGGATGTTCCACCGCATCGAAGCCGATCAAGCGGGCGCGATCGCCGTGGATCACCGCGTTGGCGTGCACCATCTCGGTGTACAGGCGCGCGGACGGCGCCAACAGGCGGTGGAAGACCCGGCAATGGCGGTCGGTCCAATCCATCATCGGAGCGACGGACAGGCGCAGGGAGGCGGCGTAGCGATCGGCGGAAGCGGTCATCGACGAAGTGGCCGCAGCGAGCAGCCATTAGAATGCGAAGCAGGATCAACAGCTTACACGGGCGTCGATGAATCTGCGGCGGTGCGGAGTGGGCGGCTGGAGCGGCTGCTTTGGGACTTAGCTCCAGGATCGCCTACTCGTTGCGCCACGGGATCGCCCCCTATCAGCTGGCCGGCGACGAGCATGACGCGCGATTGCGGGTGGCGCTGGTGACGCGCTTGGGCGGCCAGCACCACGGGTGCGTTTTACTGTCGGAAACGGCAACAGCGCCGAAGATCGCGTTGACGCTGTTTTAGTTTCCCTCGCTCGCCAAATGCGGGCGGTAACGGAGGCAGCGCTGCAGGATGCGCGGTGCCTGTCTGCGTTCGCCTCTGCGGCGAACGCCTTGCATCGTCAGTGACGAGCGGAGCTTTCCAGGTCCGGTGCCGCGGTGACCGCTGCGCCCGGACGAACCCGGAACTTACGGGTTACGGACACCGACACGCTCTTCGGCGCTCAGCGGCTTGCCCAGTGCATGGTAGGAGGCAACCAGCGTGATCAGGGCAGTGCCCATGACCGTGTAGAAGCTCCACGACTTGGCCAGCACATGCACCTGGCCGAACACCAGCGCAACCACGGCAGCGGCAGTGCACAGCACCATGGCCAGCAGCGACATCAGGAAGGGAATGGAGGGATCGAGCTTCATGGTCCGGGGGTTCCAAGGTGCGATGCGATAGCTGCAGCATCGGCGTTCCCGGCGCTTTCTTGAACTGTTTTCTGCGATTTTTTCCAGGCGATTTAAAGCAAGTCAGCAAGTACTCAGTTTTCTGTCAAAGCCTTGGCGCACAAGGGTTTGCGCGTCAGAAAAATCCTGACGCAATGGCGAAGATTTCACCGCCACTGTCAGAGATCCAGCGCGGCCGTGGCGGAAAACCGACGGCGCTGCAAGGCGCAGTTTGGGGGTACCAGACAGCGGTTCTGAGTGCTGCAATGGATGCGGCGATCCCGATCGACGCCGTCGACATGGCAGGTGCAGCATGAGCTGGAGGATATGCAGCGACCGGGGGGCGCGGCGTGCACCCACAAGCGTGGCGTCTTCGCGAGAGCCGGGGCGTTGCGACAAGAGCGCGTGTGACTACCCACCTGACGCACGCACAGCCGTTGGCTACCAGCAGCCGCCCATTGCTTCTAGTGAGTGAAGCGCAGCCACGGACGCGCATCGCGGCCGATGCGGCACGCTGTCAGGGGCACGCCTGGCAGGCAAGACTGGCGCGCTCAGCGCGCCGGCACGGTGGCAAATTCGCCGCGTTGTAGCTTGGTCACATCGTTGCCCTGCCCGTCCTTGAGGCTGAGATCCGCGCCCTTGGCGGCGAGGTCCTTGAGCACGTCGGTGCGCTGGAACAACGCCGCATACATCGCAGCGGTCTGGCCGGCGTTGTTGCGCTGGTCCGGCGCGCAATCGGCCTGCATCAGGCGCTTGGCGATGCCCAGCTCGCCCTTGAAGATGGCGCCCATCAGTGCGGTGTTGCCGCGCTTGTCCTGCGCACAGGGATCGGCGCCGGCGCTCAGCAATTGCTCCACCGCCGGCCGCTGGCCGTGGTATGCGGCCAGGATCAGGGCCGTATAGCCCTTCTCGTCACGGGTATTGAGGTCGTAATGCGAACGGATGAATTCGGCCAGCATCTCCTGGCGGCCCTCACGCGCGGCGTCGAAGAAATACTCGCGCAGTTGCAGCTTGATCTGCTCAGGCGTGGCAGTGGCAGTGGCAGTTGCGCTGGCAGCGGATGCAGATGCAGATGCAGATGCAGATGCAGGCGACGCAGCGTTGGCAATCGCAGACACGCTGCCAAGCATCAGAAACAACAGGGTGCGCATAGGGATCTCCCGAAATCAAGACGACACCGCGGCGCAGGCCGCGATGTCGTCGGGCGGATCAGTCCTGCAGGCTGGAGGCCAGCTGCTTGACCCGCGCCAAATCGCCCTTGGCCACGCGGGTGACGCCAGTACCGTACTCGGGGTCGGCCTTATACAGGAACGACAGCATCAGGTGCTTGCTTTCGGTGTCGGTGGTGGCCAGCGACTCACCGAAGCTCTGCACCAGATCGGCACGGTCCTTCTTGCTGTAGGAGCGATACAACTCGCCGGCCTGCTTGAAGTTCTGCTCGCGGGTGATCTTGGCCTGCTGGGTGGTGCCCGACAGCGGCAGCTCGCTGTAGCGCGCAGCGGTGTCCTGCGGACGCGGCTCCAGGCGGCTCGGCTCGTAGTTCACCCCACTGGTGGTCTGGCCGATGTTGCCCTGGCCGTCCTGGTTGCCGTTGTTGACGGCTACACGTGGGCGATTGACCGGCAGGCTCAGCCCATTGGCACCGATGCGATACAGCTGGGTGTCGGCGTAGGAAAAGATACGGCCCTGCAATAGGCGGTCTTCCGAAGGTTCGATACCCGGCACCAGATTGGCCGGCGCCATGGCCACCTGCTCGGTTTCCTGGAAGAAATTATCGACGTTCTTGTTCAACACCATCTGGCCGACCTTCTGCTCCGGCACGTCCGGCCAGATCTTGGTGGCGTCAAGCGGGTCGAAATCGAACTTGGCCAGGTCTTCCGGCTTGAGCACCTGCACGTACAAATCCCATTTCGGGTAATCGCCCTTCTTGATCGCAGCGACCAGATCGTTGGTCAGGTGGCTGTAGTCCTTGGCCTGCACCGCGGCGACCTGCTTGGGATCGAGGTTCTTGATGCCCTGCAGCGTCTTCCAGTGGAACTTGACGTAGTGCACTTCACCCTGCGCGTTGACCAGCTTGTAGGCGTGTACGCCATTGCCGTCCATGAAGCGATAGCCGGCCGGCGTGCCCTCGTTGGAGTACAGCAGGGTCAGCGTGCGCGTGGCTTCTGGCACGTGCGAGAAGAAATCGAAGCGACGCGAATCGTCATCCAGATTGGTGCGCGGGTCCGGCTTGAACGCGTGCACCATGTCGGGGAACTTGATCGCATCGCGAATGAAGAAGGTGGGGAAGTTGTTGCCGACCAGATCCCAATTGCCTTCGCTGGTATAGAACTTGGTAGCGAAACCATGCGGGTCGCGCAGCGTCTCAGGCGAATGGTTGCCATGGACTACCGAAGAAAAGCGCACGAACACCGGAGTTTTTTCGCCGGCGCTGAAGACCTTGGCCTTGGTCAGGCTGGAGAGATCGGCAGTGGCGGTGAACTCGCCTTTGACGCCAGTGCCGCGCGCATGCACCACGCGCTCGGGAATGCGTTCGCGATCGAAACGCTGCAGCTTCTGGATCAGCTGCACGTCCTGCAGCAGCGTCGGGCCGGTGGCACCGGCTGTCTGCGAATTCTGGTTATCGCCGACCTTGGCCCCATTGTCGCGGGTCAGAACGGATTGGGCGAAGACCGGCGGAGCGATCAACGTCGGGGCTAGCAGGGCTAGCACCATGAGGTGTCCAGGGCGCATGGCGTCAGCTCGTTTGAGGAGGCTGAATCATCGCTAGCAGGCCGGAGTGTGAGAAGTCGTTAGTTATGATCGCTTCGATAGGGGAAGATGATGATGACTGCGTTGCGTGATATGCATCGCCAAACTCGCGAGCGGTACATAGCAAATAACCGCATTATCGAACGCTACGTGCGTCATTGCGTTTTTTTGCGCGACCTGAGTTTCAATCGCGCGCAGCCAATGTTGCGTTGCAGGATCGTGCGCAGTGTGGATGACGCGAGTGGCCCATTGCGCATCGCGCGATGCAGGACTGGGCCACGTATGCAGCGCCGATTATGCAGAGCCGCGGCACGAGATCCTCCAACGCTGCAGCTACACCATCGCGCGTATGCCGATGCGGTACGACTGGCCATGCTCCCTGTGTGGCTGCACAGCGCGGCGCTGGCTTGCATCGCGCAACACCCGAACCGGCGCGCTACATCCGTATCGGCTGCGCCATCACCGTCGCACGCGAGATTGCACATTGCGATGATGATGGCACTGGCATCGCCAGGCGATCTTCAACGCCCGATCACCCGCTTGAACGGCGGCAAGGCATCGATGATGCGTTTACCGTAGCGACGGGTGAGCAGGCGCGAGTCGAGGATGATCACGCGGCCATGGTCGCTGGAGCTGCGGATCAGGCGGCCGGCGAATTGGGTGAGCGTGCGCAACGCATGCGGGATGGCGATCAGATTGAAGGCGTTGTGCCCGCGGCTTTCCAACCATTCGCTCAAAGTGGAGGTTTGCGGATCGGTGGGCACGGCGAACGGCACCTGGGTGATGACCACGGTGGTGCAGGCTTCACCGGGCAGGTCCAGGCCTTCGCCGAAGGAATTGAGGCCGAACAATACCGAGCCTTGGCCGGCACCGATGCGGCGCAAATGTTCGGTGATCAGTTGCGACTTGTTGCCTTCGCCCTGCACCAGCACGCGATTGCGCTGCGCCAACGGCATCAGGTCGGCCACCTTTTCCATCTTCCAGCGCGAAGTGAACAACACGATGCTGCCCTTGGCGTTCCAATCTAGTTCGCGCACCAGATACTTGGCCACTTCCTTGGGATGGCCTTCGCGGTCGTCGGGAGTGACCGGAAAATTGGGGACGATCAATTCGGCCTGGTTGGGCAGGTCGAACGGCGAGGCCAGCGATGCCATTTCGGCGTGATCGGGCAAGCCATTGTCGATGGCGAAGGATTGGAAATCGCCGCCACCGGTCAGCGTGGCCGAGGTCATCACCACCGAATCCACCTCGTTCCAGATCATCGTGCGCAGCACCTGCGCGGCCGACACCGGCGAGCAATGGCAGATCAGGTCGCCATCGCGCGAGAGGGTGATCCAGCGCGCCATCGGCGGCTGACCTTCCTTGTCTTCGCGGCGCCAGCCACTCCACAGATTGTGTTGCTGCTCGGCCATCTCCAGCGCCAGGCCGAGACTGCGCTGCAGACGTTCGCGCGCGGAATCGTCCTGTTTTCCCTTGGCAATGGCGCTGTGTGCGGCATGCACCCAGTTGAACAGTGCGCGGGTTTCTTCGCCAAGCTCTTCGATGGCCGGGCCCCACTGCGGCGGCAACTTGCCATTGGCCGCGCGCCACAGCGGATCGCGCTCGCCGGGCTCGGGCTTCCACACGCGTTCGACCTCGGCGTGGAAGGCCTTGAGCAGTTTGGACACGCGCGCAGCCACCTCGATGGCTTCGTTGGGCAGCAAGTTGCCCAGCTTGTCCTTGTCCACTGCGCGATAAGCGGCCGCGATGAGGATCTGCAGGCGCCCGGTGCGCCTGGCCATCTCGTCCAGCGGCAGGTTGGCCGCGCCCTGGTCGATCGCCACGCCGGCGATGTGGTGGCCTTCGTCGAGTACCAGCAGCATGTCCGCTGGCGGGGCGATCAGCGGCTGGCCGTTTTCGGCATCGCCCAGCGACAGCGACGACAGCAGCAAGGCGTGGTTGGTGACCACGATCTGCGCCTCGCGTACATCGGTGCGCGCCTTGAGTACCGGACATTGCGCCGCGTAGCTGCAGCGGCGCCCCGCACAGCCGGAGGCCGGCGTGGTGATGCGCATGCGCAGCGGCACGGAGATCTGTTCCGGCGCATCGTCCAGATCGCCATTCCAGGTGCGGGCGGCGTAGGCCTTGGCCAACCGTTTGGCCAGATCCGCATCGACGGGGCTGAGCGGGCGGTCGTACAGCGCCTGCTCGTCTTCGAACATGGCGTTCTGACTGGTGTCGCCTTCCAGTTCGGCGGCATTGCGGGTGCACAGATAGCGGGTACGGCCCTTGGCCAGCGCCACGGTCGCTTCCAGTCCGGTGGCCTTGAGGAAGGCCGGGATGTCGCGTTCCACCAGCTGCGATTGCAGCGCCACGGTGCCGGTGCTGATGACCAGTTTTTTCTTGGTCGCCAGTGCGATCGGCACGCCGGCGGTGAGATAGCCCAGGCTCTTGCCCACGCCGGTGGGCGCCTCGGCGATGCCGATGCCGCCGGAGGTGGCCAGGGCACGGGAGACCAGGCCGATCATCTGGCTCTGTGCGCGCCGCGTGGCAAAGCCCGGCGTATTGGCCTGCAGCTTGGCGTAAGCGTCGCGGATGCTGGCCTTGATCGGGTCGGTCAGGCTGCGCTGGGTGGAAACGGGCGCCGACGGCGCGGCCGGTGGGGCAACTTCACTCATCGCGCTATTTTCGCACGGACCGGCGCAGTGACTGCGACCGGCGCGCCGCACGGCTGAACAGGTTGCCTGCTTGCGGCGGCCACCCGGCCACTCCCACGCTGGTGCGACTGCTACGCGGCCGAGGGCATGGTTCGATTCTCCGATCGTGGCCCAGCACCGGCCGCCTGCAGGCGCCCGCCGCCGGCGCGACCCGGAAGGCGGCGCAGTGAATGCCGATGCACGAAACGCCGCTGTCTTTAACGCGTCGGCAGGATCGGTGCGCGCTCAGTTCCGCTGCCGGCGTGCCGGCCACGCATGGCGCGCCCACACCAGGCCGATGGCCGCCATGGCCACGCCCATCAACAGCATGCCGGCGCCGACGCCATTGGGCCCGAAACGTTCGTACAGCAGGCCGCCGCGATTGACCGCCGCCAGCGCCTGCGGATGCAGCAGCGTCCACACGCCCTGCCCGGCACAGACCAATCCAACGATCACCAGCAAGATGGCTTTGAGCGGGATCACGGGCGCGGACCAGTGCCAGCCGGCAAACGCTGCAGGCTGGCCGCCAGCGTCCACACCAGTACGCCGATGCCGACGGCCTGCATGGCCATCAGCACGAAGTGGGCGATGCCGACCACCATGCTGATCTGGCGCACGTTGCCTTGCTGCAGCAACACCATCGGAATCGCCTGGACGGCGACCTCGGCGAACAGGCAGCCCAGCAGCAGCCAGAGCGCGGCCAGCCCCGCGCGCCGCAGCGGGCTATGCGGTACGCGCCACAACAGAGCCAGCCCGAGCAGCACCGCAATCAGCATCGGCACGCGCGACAGCAGGCTGGTGACCAGGGTCAGCAGGATCGCGGTGGCATCGGCGCTGCCCACGTCAGTCGGCACTGACCAGCACGGCCTCGCGCGCGCGCAGCGCGGCATAGACCGGGTCGGTGTCCGGGCGCACGCCATGCCACAGCGCGAAGCTCTCGGCAGCCTGTTCCACCAGCATGCCCAGTCCATCGATGGCGTACCGGCATTGCGCCGCGCGCGCCCAGGCCAGAAACGCAATGGCGGTGTCGCCGTAATTCAGATCGACCGCGGCCGTCAGGCTGTTGACCAGACCCAGTGGCAATGCAAACGCACCGGCATCGCGGTCGCGACCGGCCGCAGTGGCATTGACGATCAGTTCGAAGTCGCCCAGCTCGCGCAGGTCTTCGATGTAACGCGACGTCACCCGCGCAGGCTCGCCCAGCGCATCGCACAAGGCATCGGCGCGCTCGGGCGAGCGGTTCACCACCACCATTGCGGTGATGCCCGCCTCCAGCAGCGCCGGCGCCACACCGCGTGCAGCGCCACCGGCGCCCAGCAGCAGCACGCGGCGGCCACGCAGATCCAGGCCCTGGCGTTCGGTGAGATCGCGCACCAGGCCGGCGCCGTCGGTGTTGTCGCCCTGCCACTGGCCGTCGTTGCGCACCAACGTGTTCACCGCCCCGGCCAACCGGGCGCGATCGCTCAGGCTGCTGGCCAGCGCATAGGCGGCTTCCTTCAACGGCAGGGTGACGTTGGCGCCCTTGCCGCCCTCATCGGCGAAGCGTTGCAACGCGGCGCTGAAATCCTCTAGCGGCGCGTCGATGGCGGTGTACTCCAGCGCAATGCCGGTCTGCTTCCCGAACTCGGTGTGGATGGCCGGCGACAGCGAATGGGCGACGGGGTGACCGAACACGGCATAACGGGATACGGGCATGAAACGCTCTCTGGTTGACTAGACTGTGCGCGACTTGGAGCCGCTCTTGAGGCAGGAACACCGCATGCACTATCGATGGACGCTGCTTACGCTGGCGGCAAGTTTACTCTGCGTCCCGTCTGCTTCGGGGCTTGCTGAATTCGGTATCGAGGGCATGGGTGTGGTCTCCACGCCGGCCAACGAGGCGCGCGCCACGCTCAGCCCGGACGGGCAGCGCATCGTTTGGGCCAGCGACCGGGCCGGTGGCACCGGCGGCTGGGATCTGTGGCAGGCGCAGCTGCGCGGCGGGCGTTGGCAGGACGCGCAGCCGCTGCCGATCAATACCGCGCAGGACGAGACCACCCCATTGTTCAGTGCCGACGGCCACTGGCTGCTGTTCGCCTCCACCCGGCCCGGCGGCGCGGGCGGCAGCGACCTGTACCGTGCACCAGTGGGTGCGCAAGGCGCCGTGGGCCCGGTGCAATCGCTGGGCGCGGCGATCAACAGCGCCGGCAACGAGCGCGCACCGACGCTGTCGCTGGACGGCACACGCCTGCTGTTCGCCAGCGACGGTCATGGCGGTGCTGGCGGCATGGATCTGTTCGTCGCGCGCTGGGATGGGCAGGCGTTCACCACGCCGGTGGCCTTGGTCGACATCAATAGCGCAGCCGACGAGCTGGACGCAGCCTGGCTCGGCGACGGGCGCGCATTGGTCTGGGCCCGGGGGAAGACCGATGGCCCCAGCCAGTTGCTGCTGGCCATCTGCAAGGACGGTCGTTTTGCCCAGGGCTTGCCGCTGCCACTGTCGTTCAACGGGCCGCAGGAGCGCACTTTCGGCGCGGTCGTGGATACCGCCAAGCCGGGCGAATTGCTGGTGACCGGCAGCGCCCGTGCGCCACGCGCAGGGCAGTTGGACATCTACCGGATGAAGGCACCGGCAGCCGACGGCGATGCGAGTTGCCGTTGAGGTGGATGGGTGCATCGGTCCGATCGAGACCATGTTGCCTGGGCATTCGCCGCAGAGCTGCTGATCACTTCCAATGCGGGGACAAGCAAACCGTGCGACGCGACGTGCTCATTCTTCGATAAACAGCCCGCGAACTGACTGGCGTGGTGCCTGCGCCGCTTGCTGGACCGTTGGCGGCATGGCTGCCGCCGTTAAACCACAGGAATGGGTTCATGGCGTGTCCCGCGCGCGACGAGGACAGCGCACGCTCGACCGGCGAGGCGTTGTTGATGGGTCCAACAGGTCGTCAGCCGACACAACGCTGCACCAATGCCATGCAAACGTAGAACGCTCGCCACTCGGAGTGGGCGCGTATCCGTCGTCCACGGTGGTCTGCGGCTCTCTGCTCTGCGCACCCGCACAATGCTCACTGGCCAGGTTCTGCTAGCCGATGTAAGGCGGGGCTGGCGCCGTCATCGCCGCGCTCAATACACATCGCGTCGATAACGGCCGGCCGCGGTCAGCGATTCCAATCGCGTGTCGCCGAGCAGTTCTCGCAAGGTTGCATCGACCTCGCGCGCCATGCTGTCCAGACTGCCGCAGACGCAAATGACCGCGCCGCGGTCGATCCAGTGTCGCAGCGTGTCGCCGGCGTCGCGCAAGTGATGTTGCACGTAGCGCTTTTGTGGTTGATCGCGCGAGAACACCCACTCCAGCTGCTGCAGATGCCCACTCGCCTGCCAGGCCTGCAGCTCGTCGGCGAACAGGCGGTCGTGCGCCGCATGCCGTTCGCCGAACAACAACCAGTGCCCATGCACGCCGGCCAACTCGGCCTCGCGTAGCAGCGCGCGCAGGCCCGCAATGCCGGTTCCGTTACCGATCAAGACCATCGGCATCGTTTCGAGCCGATGAAACCCGGGATTGGTGCGCAACCGTGCGCGCACCGGCGTGCCGATCGCCGCATGGCAGATCAACCACCCCGAACCCAGACCGGGACTGCCATCGACACGCGTCGTCAGCCGCACCACCACCATCGCGGTGCCGTCAGCCGGTACGCTGGCGAGCGAATAATCGCGTGTGGGCAGCCAGGCGCAAGCATCCAGCCAGGTCTGCGGATCAGGGCGATGGGCAAGCGGCGTTGCGGGCGGCTCGGGCAGGACGCGCTCGGCGGCAGCCTGCTGCAATGGCAGCAGCTGCGCATCCACGTGCACCAGTGCGTCCGGCGCCAGGCCCCATGCCGCCAGACAGGCGCGCACTTGTGCTTGGGCATGCGCAGGCTGCACTTCGAGGATGTCGCCGGCCTGCCACTGCGCATCGGCAGGCGGCTGCAGATCGACGCGCCAGATCGGCGCCCCCTCGCTGCCCGGATTCAGATGCATGCGCGAGGAAAGGGTCCATTCGGTCAATTTGGTCCGTGCCAGCGGCGCCACGCGCAAAGGTGCACCGGCGATCTGGCCCAGCTGCGCATGCCATTGCGCCAGCGCCTGCGGGTCGACGTTATCCAGTTCCACCGCAGGAAACAGCGCGCGTGCACCTTGCGCATCCAGCCACTGTTCGACACGCCGCGAGAACCCGCAGAACTGCGCATATTGGCGGTCTCCCAGCGCCAGCACCGCGTAGGTCAGGTGCGGCAATTGCAGGCGTTGCCGCAGCAGCCCACGCTCGAAACCGCGTGCCGCATCCGGTGGCTCGCCATCGCCAAACGTGCTGATCACAAACAGCGCATGCCCGGTGCGTTGTAGCGCCTGCGCATCCAGCTGCGCCAGCGAGCACACCTGCACCGGCAAGCCGGCGGCCTGCAGATGCCCGGCGGCCTGCCACGCCAGGCGCTCGGCAAAACCGCTCTGGCTGGCAAACGCAATCAACCACGGGGCCGCTTGCGAGGCCGGTGCTGCGCCTTGCAACACCTTGCGCGCAGCGCGCAGTTCGCGTTTTTTGCGGCGCCGATCCAGATACAGCATCCAGCCGGTGACGAAGAACACCGACATGCCCAGGCTGGCGAGCATCACCACGATGCGCCCGGGCAACCCGAAGAAACTGCCCGAATGCAGCGGGAACATGCTCACCGCCAATTGCTGCCCGCGCGGCAGCAGCGCGTAGTCCAGGCGCTGCAGCAGTGCTCCGCTGTCCGGCGCGATATCAAGACTGTTGTAGGCGCGATCGTGAGCGGGATGGTCGGGCAAGAACCGCACATTCAACGGCTGCCCGGCGCGCGCGGGAATGCGCAGATCCAGGGCGGCGCTGCGCGTGGCGGGAATGCCATCGAGCGTGCGCTGCACGCGTGCAAGATCGACGGTGGCCGGGCGGTTATCGCCTTTGTCGCCGCGTATTGCAGGCAGGCCGCCAAGCAAGGCCATCATGCCATCGCGATACCAGGGGTAGGACCAGGTCAGCCCGGTCAGCGCGACCAGCAAATACACCAGCAAGCACCAGGTGCCGAACACCGCGTGCAGGCTCCACAAAAAACTGCGCCCCTGCCGTCGCCATTCCACCACCCACCAGGTGCGCGGGCTCCACCACCGTCGCGGCCAGCGCAGATACAGCCCCGATGCGCAGAAGAACAGCAAGATGAAGGCGCTCGCACCGGTGACCGCCTGCCCGCGTTTGCCGGCCGTCAGATTGCGGTGCAGGTCTTCGATGAAGGCAAACGCAGTGCTCAGCCGCGGCGGCGCGACCCGCTCACCCGTATAGGGGTCGAAATACACCCGGCCCGCGCCCTTGCCGGAGAGGCGCGCGGCAGACGGGCGCGCACCAGTGGGATCGATCAACAGGCGCGTCACCGTCTGTTTCTGCCCGGCACCGGCTGGCGCCAGATCGAGCCGTTGCAGCAACACATCCACCGGCAAGGGCTGCTCGCCCGCCGCATGCCGTTGCGCCAGTTGCGCAATGGCCGGATTGGCCATGCGCACGATCTCGTTTTCGAACGACATCGCCGCGCCGGTCAACCCCATTACCGACAGCACCAGCCCGGCAGTGATGCCGAGCAGCCAATGCAGCTGGAACAGGAGCGTCTTGATCAAGACCTGGACACGAAACGGGACGGCCGCCCATTGTAGATGAGAATGAGTCTCGCATCCGATCCGCATCGATGCCGACGGCGTTCTATGGCTCGCTGCACGCCGCGCCCGGCAGCGGTCTGTCTGGTCTGACGCGTGCTGCCGCGCCGTCATCTGCCGCACATGGCGCGGTCATCGTTTGGACATCGCGCCTTGCCACCTTCCTCACTCCCTTGGCGAGCGAGCTCTGCAATGTCCTTCCTCCTGCGCGGTTGTGTGGCCCTGGCAGTGTTGTGCACGACCTCCGTGGCGATGGCCGCCACCCGTTGTCCCAGCCTCTACGCGAATGGCACCCCGCCTAGCGTGGGCAGCAGTACGACCCGCACCACCGAGGTCTGCCACACCGAATACGTGTTGCTGGCCTCGGGCGTGACCAAGGACCCGGTGTATTCGGCCGAGCACCTCACCGACCAACAGGTTGCCGGCGCCGAGGCGATCGGCCGGGTCGGCTCCTTCCACGACGAAACCGGCATCCCCGCCGCTGATCGCTCGAAAAGTTCCGACTACACCAATACCGGCTACGACCGCGGGCACATGACGCCGGCCGGCGATGCATCGACCGAAAGTTCGGAAAAAGAAACCTTTTCCATGGCCAATGTCGTCCCGCAAGACCACAAGCTCAACACCGGCGAGTGGGCGCACATCGAAGAGCAGGTGCGTCAGCTGGCCAAGCAGCACGGCGAGTTGTACGTGGTGACCGGCCCGGCGTTCGACAGCGGCACTGCAACGACGATCGGCACCGACAACGTCGCCGTCCCGACGTATGTGTGGAAGGCGATCTACGAACCGGGCGTGGGCGCGGGCGCGTATCTGTGCGTCAACGACAGCAGCATCAACTGCGACGTGGTGTCGATCGACGACCTGGTCGTGATGACCAACGTCGACCCGTTCCCCTCGCTCAGCGCCAGCGTGAAGTCGCAGGCGATCGCGTTGGTACTGCCCTGAGATGAGAGACGGGATTTGGGATTCGGGATTTGCACCACTATCAGTTGCTGGCTCGGCACTGCGCCGTCGCCAGGCGCGTTGCGCGGCTGACCCGGAAATTTCAAGCGTAGCGCGCCGGTCCTGTTGCGGCGTACGCAAGCCATACCATCAAAAGGTTTGAACGCTAGTGCATGGGAGCGACGTGCCGTATTGCATCTGATGCAGGCGGCACGTCGACTCCTCGCGATCCAGCGGGCGCTGGCGCATCTGTCAGGCTAACGACGCCCATCGAACCAGACCGCCCGCTCCAGACCCCACTGCACGCAGGCGACTGCCTGGCCGACGCGAGCGGCCCTCACTCTTGCGTAACTGAGTGGCAGCGCCGTCGCACCGTGCTCGCGCTCAGCGCGTTTCGCGCAACCAGCGCGCCACTTGCGGGGCGAAATAGGTCAACACGCCATCGGCGCCGGCACGCTTGAAGGCCATCAATGCTTCGAGCACGCACTTGCGCTCGTCCAGCCAGCCATTGGCTGACGCCGCCTTGAGCATCGCGTACTCGCCGCTGACCTGGTACGCAAAGGTCGGCACGCGGAATTGATCCTTCACCCGGCGCACCACATCCAGATACGGCATGCCCGGCTTGACCATCACCATGTCCGCGCCTTCTTCCAAATCCAGGGCGATCTCGCGCAAGGCTTCATCGCCGTTGGCCGGGTCCATCTGGTAGGTGGTCTTGTCGGCCTTGCCCAGATTGCCGGCGCTGCCTACCGCATCGCGGAAGGGACCGTAGAACGCCGAGGCGTACTTGGCCGAATACGCCATGATCCGCACGTTGAGATGATCGTCGGCATCGAGCGCGCGGCGGATCGCACCGATGCGGCCATCCATCATGTCCGAAGGCGAAATGATGTCCACGCCCGCCTGCGCATGCGACAACGATTGCTTGACCAAGGCCTCGACCGTGATCTCGTTGAGCACATAACCCTTGTCGTCGATGATGCCGTCCTGGCCGTGGGTGGTGTACGGGTCCAGCGCCACGTCGGTCATGACGCCCAGCTCCGGGAAGCGCGACTTCAACGCCCGCACCGCGCGCTGCGCCAGGCCGTCCGGGTTCCAGGCTTCGGCCGCGTCCAGGCTCTTGCCGGCCGGGTCGATCACCGGGAACAGGTCGATCACCGGGATGCCCAGCTCCAGCGCGTTTTCCGCCTCGCGCAGCAGCTCGTCCAGCGACAGGCGTTCCACGCCGGGCATCGACGCGATCGGCGCGCGGCCGGACAGTTCGTGTACGAACACCGGCCAGATCAGGTCATCGGTGGTCAGCGTGTTCTCGCGCATCAACCGACGCGAAAACCCATCGTGGCGCATGCGGCGGGGGCGATAGTGCGGGTGGGCCATGACAAGGCTCCTGTAGACAGCGCATCAGTTTACGCCCGCCATGATGCGCAGAACGCGCTGCGACGCAGTGTCGCAGCGCTGCAACGGCACGCGGGTTCTTGCTCGCTTTCTCTCAGCCACAGGTCGAGCAAGGCGCCGACGTCTGGCGATGCAGACCCTGCCGGACACGCGCGCACCCGACACATGCACACGCAGGTGCGCATCGCCGCCTTGTCGAGAGCCCGTTAGATAATGCCGCCGCCCAGGGTCAGGCGCATCACCCCGACCACGATCACCAGGCCGTTGAGCACCAAGCCGGTCTTGGCACGGCCACGGTTGCCTGCCGAGGTGAACAACAGCGCGATGGCGGCGATCAGCGCGCCCACCGCCGCGAACGGAATCAGGAACCAGTTGCCCCAACCCAGCAGCGGAATGAAGGCCAACACCATCCAGAGCAGCGCCACGATGCCCCACAACAGGCTGATCAGTCCCACGTGCCACCTCGTCTTGAAGAAAGCACGAGCTTACCGGCGCGGCCGTCCTCACGCCGTGGGCGGGTGGTCATCATGACCAATGGCGGTTTGGCGGCAGCCTCACACCGGCATGGCTAGGGTGCGCCAAAGTGCGGCGCGATTCAGTCCAGGCGCCGGATCATCGCTGCCACTACGCGGATTTCATTACCCAGCTTTCATCACCCAAGGGGGGTCCACCATGCACAAGCAATCGCTGATCAGGAACGTCGCCATCGCCGCGGCGACCGCCGCCTTGCTGGCCGGTTGCGCCAGTAGCTCCAAGGTGATGCTGGGCCAGGCGCGCGCGCCGATCGACCCGGCGCAGGTGCAGGTGTATTCCAACGCCCCGGTCGGCTCGGTGGAAATCGCCCAGCTCGAATCGACCAGCGCCGCCGGCTTCGGCACCCAGGGCCAGACCGACGCTGCCGTGCAACGCCTCAAGCGCGAAGCCGCCAAGCTCGGCGCCAACGGCGTGGTCATCGTCGGCCTAGGCTCCGAACGCTCCGGCGGCGGCCTGTCGGTGGGCGGTGGCAGCTACGGCGGCCGCGTCGGCGGCGGCTTGGGGATCGGCATCCCCACCACCCAAAAGCGCGCGGCCGGAGTGGCGATCTGGGTGCCGGCGGGGGCACAGCAGCGTCCTGCACCGGACGTCTCCCCAGCGACGCGGTAAAGCCCGCAAAGAATCACCCGCATCACTGCGCCAGGGCGCGACGGAAGGCTGTTTGCGGCCTTTTATCGCGCCCTGTTTTTTTGAACTCCACGGAGCTGGTCAGCGCTTGGCCTGTTGCGCCGGAATGAACTGCGTCTCCACCGCCTTGGCCAGCTGATCCGGTGGCAGCAGGCCCTGGTCGAGCAGGAAGTTGTTGAAGGCCAGGCGGTCGAACTTTTTACCCAGGGCCAGTTCGGTGCGCATGCGCAGTTCGAGGATGCGGGTGTAGCCGTAGAAGTAGCTGCCGGCCTGGCCGGGGGCGCGGACGGTGTAGCGGTCCAGTTCCTGGCGGGTCATGGCCGGCGAAAGGCCGACGTCGTCTTCCAGTACCTGGCGCGCGCGTTCGCGGTCGATCAGGCCCAGGTTGAGCATCGGGTCGAGCATGGCGCGGGCGGCGCGCAGCAGGCGGAACTGCAGGGCGATCAGCTGGCCGTCGAGCGGTTCGTACGGCACCATTTCTGCTTCGGCATACAGCGCCCAGCCTTCGACGTTGACCGAGTTGAAGGCGAACATACTGCGCGCCAGCGAGACGCCGCGTTCGACCATGGCGGTGAACTGCAGTTCGTGGCCGGGGCGGCCTTCGTGGGCGCTGAGCGTCCAGGCGGCCGAGCCGAAGTTGAAGTCGTCGTATTGCTCTTTCTTGGCGCCATCGGCGGTCGGGTTGCCCAGCGGCAACACGAACTGGCCCTGCTGGCCGGTATTGCCGATCAACGGGGCCGGCAGGAAGTGCGGGGCCGGTTGCGCGGCGCTTTCGGCGGCGCTGCCCAGGCGCATCTGCATCGGGCGGTTAGGCACATCGACGATGCGCTGCTGGCGGATGATCGGGTCGATCTGATCGATCACGCCGCGGTAGTGGGTTTCCAACTGGTCGTCGGCGATCTTGTTGCCCTTGAGGGCGCGGATCACCTGCACATAATCGCCGCCCTGCACGCCCTTGGCCTTGGCCACCAGCGGCGCCAGTTGGCGCATGGCCGAACGGGTCTCCATGAACTCCAGTTGCGCGCGCTGGATCAGCTGCTGCGGCGCGATATCGATCCCGACCTGCTTGAGCTGGAAAGCGTAAAGCGGCTCGGGCAGGCGAGTGTCCTTGCGCGCCTTGGGTAGCACGGTGGCGCGGGTCCACGCGGCGTAGTCCTTCAGTTGCGTGGACATGGCCTTGAGCGCCTCGTCGGCGCCGGCGATCTTGTACTTGGCGAACAGCTCGCCAATACCGGCGACGTAGGTGTCCACATTGGCCAGCGCCTGCTCCACTTCGCGCTGGGTGGGCTGCAGCAGGGCCTTGTTGCTCAGCTTTTCCTCGTAGCGCTGGCGCGCCAGCGTGGTGGTGGGCGTGCTTCCCGGTACCAGGCCGACGTAACGCTTGAGGCGATCCAGCGCCTTGGCGCGGCGCTCGGGCACGGTCTGGTCGGAGAGCAGACCGTTGAGACCACTGAAAACCGCCTCGGGAGCATCGCTCCAGGGCAACAGATACCGTTCGTTGAGCTCGCTGCCTTCGATGTTCTGCTCGGCCGCGCCGATCATGATCTGCAGGTCCTGGCGCACGTTGGCATCGCGCTCGGTGGTCAACTTCGTTTGCAGCGTGGCGCGCGCCTTGCGCATGGCATCGCGATAGCGCGCGGCGTTGTCCGGGCCGAGGTCGACGACCTGATCGTCGTAGCCGGGCACACCGAAGAAGCTGGCGTATTCGGGCTGGAACGGCGCCTGCGCATTGAGCAGGATCTGCGCATAGCCGTTGCTGGTCTGCACCCAGGCCGGGCTGGCGGGTACCTTGGCGGTGCTTTGGCTGGTCTGGGCCTGCAGCGGCAAACAGGTGCCGAGCGCCAGAGCGACGGCAATCACAAGAGGCTTCATCGAGAAGATTCCAACAGGGCGATGCGCGACCGTACGCGGAGCGCGCGGCGTCGACAACCTGCCGAAGGTCATCGTGCCTGCTGCCACAGTCCATCTTCTCACCGCACACTAAAGAATCGATGCAAGCAGACAGGCGAAGCGATTCAGACATTGAGCGGGAAAACAGAAGACTGCCCCCCTCCGAGGCCAGCTGCACGCATACCGACTTTGACTTACCATAGATAGAACGTACACTTCAAGAATCGGCACTCAAGGAATTGTCATGAAACGCTGGATAGGGATGTTTGCAGTTCTTCTGTTCACTCAGGCGGCTAGCGCAGCGGGACAAAGTGTTTATCAGGAGCTGGCATGCCGCAGCAATGACCCCTTTGTTTTTTGTACCCAGGGGTGCAAAGACGAGGACAAAAACTGGACTCCGATTGATCCGATCTCCGGAACCTGGGTCGCTGTTCCAGGCTACTGCCCATGGCCAACAAGTACCGGCCCATGTTGTGTTGGCAATGTCTGCTTCAACGTCTGGACACAGACCGCTGTCAAAGCAGTGGGCCAGTACATGAGTATTTGTCCTCAGGCGAAGAAGCAGGGCCAGTGGAAAGGAAAGCAACGGCCTGAAAAAGTTCCGTTTGACCATTAAACGGCGCCTTCCGGATACCGCTTGGTTTGAAGTGCAGCAAGCGCGGAGTTTCTTGCGAGCGCTGCACCTCTCTACGCGCAATTCTGCAGCGAGACGCGAGCCCTGCTTTATCCAAGGGTCGCCCGGCTTCAATACTATGCATTGAGCCGTCTACTCCTTAATGAGAAGAAAGCTTGAATCTCTGACCAAGGAGTAGTCGCCACTCTCTATTTTTCGTAGCTTTCGTCAGTCTCGAACAGAGCTATTCAACAGACGTCGGGCCCCCGACTGGCCCCAAGCAGCGTTTGATAAACGCTTCGGCAGTCTTGTAACGATGCAGCGCCGTGGCACCCGACATCCCATGCTTCGCACCGGGATACGTCATCAATTCGAATGGGGTGCCGCGTTGCTGCAGCGCGCTCATCAGCGCGGTGGAATTGGTGAACAACACATTGTCGTCGGCCATGCCGTGGATCAGCAGCAGCTTGGCGCGCAGGCCATCCAGATGCGTGGCGATGCGTGCCTCGCGGTAGCCTGCGGCGTTGCGAGCCGGCAGATCCATATAGCGCTCGGTGTAATGGGTGTCGTACAGGCCCCAATCTGTGACCGGTGCGCCGGCTACGCCGCAGGCATAGGCGTCGCTGTGCTTGGCCAGCAGCATCAAGGTCATGTAGCCGCCGTTGGACCAGCCCTGCACGCCGATGCGCTTGGCATCCACCCACGGCTGTTGCTTGAGCCAGGCCACGCCTTGCAACTGGTCGTCCACTTCCACCGTGCCCTGCCTGCCGTACAGCGCGCCACCGAACGCGCGCCCGCGCCGCGGCGTGCCACGGTTGTCCAGCGAAAACACCACGTACCCGCGCTGGGCCAGGTATTGGTCGAACAAGGCATCGCCGCGGCTGGGCCAGGCATCGAGCACGGTCTGCGCCGCCGGGCCGCCATACACGTAAACGATGACCGGGTAGCGCTTGGCCGGGTCGAACTTGTCGGGCTTGGTCAGCCGGTAATGCAGCGGTGTCTTGCCATCGGCAGCGGTGAGCGTGCCGAATGCGATCGGGCGCTGCGCATCGCGGTAATTGGCGTACGGATGCTGCGGATCGCTCAGATCGTTCTTCAGCAGCGTGGCGATCTTTTCGCCACTGGCGCGGAACAACTCGATCTGCGGCGGCGTGGTGGTGTTGGACCAGGTATCGACGTACACGCTGGCGTTATTTGCAAAACTGGCTGCGTGCGTGCCGTTGGTGACGGAACGCTTTTCGATCGCGCCACCGGCCAGGGGGACGGCGTAAATATGCGTTTGTGTGGGCCCGTCCTTGCTGGCGGCGAAATACACGTTGCCGGCCTGCTCGTCGACGGCGAGCAGGGCATCGACCACCCAGTTGCCGGAAGTCAGTGGCGTCAACGTGCGGCCGTCTTCGGATGCAAGATACAAATGCTCGTAGCCGCTGCGTTCGGAGTTCCAGAGAAAGCGGCCGTCCTTGAGAAACCGCAGGTCGTTGCTGAGCGGCACCCAGGTGGGCGAGGTTTCGGTGACGAGCGTGCGCTGCACGCCGCTGGCCAGCGTGGTTTCGATCAGCTCAAGGGTTTTCTGGTCGCGCGACTGCCGCTGGAAGGTCAGCCGCTGTGCATCGCGCCAATCCACGCGCGCCAGATAGATGTCCGGGTTCTTGCCCAGGTCGATCCAGCGCGGGGTGGCCTTGGCGCGCGGCGCGATCACACCTAGCTGCACCGCTACATTCGGCTGGCCGGCCTGCGGATAGCGCTGGCTGATCACTTCGGTATGGTCGGCATACACTTCCGGGCGCTTTTGCACCGGCACTTGCGATTCGTCGATGCGCGCAAAGGCGATCGCCGAGTCGTCCGGCGCCCACCAATAGCCGGTGTGACGATCCATTTCTTCGTCGGCGACGAATTCGGCCACGCCATTGCCGATGGTCTCGCTACCATCGTGGGTGAGCTGCAGCGCGTTGCCGTTGGCCAACTCGATGACCCACACGTTGCGCTCGCGCACGAAGCTGACGAAGCCGCCCTTGGGCGAGAGCTTGGCGTCGGTGGCGAAGCCTTCGCCGTGGGTGAGCTTGCGTACCGCGGCCGCGCCGGTCTTGCGCAGGTCGTACAGATACAACTCGCCACCGAGCGGGAACAGCAGCGCGTGCGCATCCGGTGCCCATTGGTAATCGACGATGCCGGTGAACGCGGCGATGCGCTGGCGTTCACGGCGGGCTTTTTCGACATCGCTCAAGACCTCGGTGCCGGGCAGCACGACCTTGGAATCGACCAGCAGGCGCGTCTGGCCGCTGGCGATGTCGTATTCCCACAGATCCAGCTGATTGCGATCATTGTCCTTGCCGCGCAGGAAGGTCACGCGCGAGCCATCCGGTGCCACCTTGGGCTTCATCAACGTGGGACCGGCAAGCGGCAATGGGCCGGTGATGGCCTCCAGGGTGAGTTTTTCGGCATGGGCCATGGGAACGGTGCTGAGCATGAGGGCAAGGGCTACGAACAGGGCGCGCATCGATGATCCTGTCTGACGACTGCGCACAGGATGCGGCGGCGTTGTGGATTTGAGAAGCGCGGCGATCCTGGCGTTGGCCGCTCAGGCGTGCGCGCGTTGGGATTGATGGGGCCGGGGATGCGCATGCATCGCAAGATGTCTGTGGACGATGGGGACTAACGCGCCGCTACGTATGGCGAGGGAGCGCAATTGGGGTCGCTGTCAGTCTCCGGCGATGCCGTACCCTCATCCCAACCCCTCTCCCGTGGGAGAGGGGCGCATGCCGCCCCGTTGATGTGCCGCGCGCGTTTGATGCGCGTGTACTGTTACGCATCCGCGCCTAAGACGTTGCTTCAACGCTTGCCGAACAGGTGCTTGCGCTCTTCATCGCTGAGCGGCTGGCCCGCATTGGGATTGACCTGCTCCTTGAGCGCGTAGGCGCGCTGGGTGGCGGGGCGGGCGGCGATGGCGTCGTGCCAGCGTTTCAGATGCGGGAAGGCCGAATAGTCCGGCTTGAGGTCGCCATACACTTCGATCCACGGATAGCTGGCCATGTCGGCGATGCCGTAGTCGTTGCCCGCCAGGAAGGCGTGGTCGGCTAGGCGCTTGTCGAGCACGCCATGCAGGCGACGCACCTCGGCGTTGTAGCGCTCGATCGCGTAAGCAATCTTTTCCGGTGCGTAGACGTTGAAGTGACCCATCTGGCCGCTCATCGGGCCCAGCCCGCCCATCTGCCAGAACAGCCATTCCAGTGCAGCGATCCGGCCGCGGGCATCGCGCGGCAGGAAGCGGCCGGTCTTCTCGGCCAGATACAGCAGGATCGCGCCGGACTCGAACACGCTCTGCGCACCGCCGCCATCGGCCGGTGCATGGTCGACAATGGCCGGCATCTTGTTGTTGGGCGAAATCTGCAGGAATGCCGGTTCGAATTGCTCGCCCTTGCCGATGTTGACCGGCTTGAGGGTGTACTGCAGCCCCGCCTCTTCCAGAAACAGCGTGACTTTGTGCCCGTTGGGCGTGGGCCAGTAGTACAGATCGATCATCGTGCGCTCCAGTCAAAGGTGATCGTTGCGGCAGGCCTGACTCAAGGGCGGCTGCCTGGCGTGCAGGCGTCGGGCCGGCAACGCACTCGCACCTGACGAATCCGCTTGCCAGGTGCGCATCCAAGGCGTGTGCCCGCTACCTCAGTGCCATCGCATCTTGAGAGAGGTTGCCATCCAAGCGCGATGGTAAGGCCAAGCGTTTGCCTATGGCGGCATGACACACCTGGCTCGGTGGAACGATGTGTGACGCGACAGGGTCGCGGCCGATGCTGCAGTGCAAATTGACTTTGTTAAGGCTGCACTAACAAATGCTCGATTGTTCCGTCGACCTTTGCCTGCCCCCGTGGGGCCGGCCTTATCTTCTGTTTGGGGAAGCAATCACCGTGAGAGAGACTCGCACCCTGCCGCGCACGCGGCGCTTGACGTCTGCCCTGCTGTTCGCCTTGTCGACTCCGCTGGCCGCGCAGACCGCGCCGGCGCCGCAATCGGCATCCACTGTCCCGGGTTCCAGTCAGGCCGACCCCGCCACCCTCGATACCGTCCAGGTCAGCGGTATTCGCGGCAGCCTTACCTCGTCGATGAACGTCAAACGCGATGCGCAAGGCATCGTCGACGGCATCGTGGCCGAGGACATCGGCAAATTCCCCGATACCAACCTGGCCGAGTCGTTGCAGCGCATCAGCGGTGTGTCGATCGACCGCTCGCTGGGCGAAGGCTCGCGCGTCACCGTGCGCGGCGTCGGCCCGGACTTCAACCTGGTGCTGTTGAACGGCCGCCAGATGCCGGGCGCCAGCATCGAAGAATCCAATGCCTCCAACTCGCGTGCGTTCGACTTCGCCAACCTGGCGTCCGAGTCGATCTCCGGCATCGAGGTGTTCAAGACCAGCCGTGCCAGCACGCCCACCGGCGGTATCGGCGCGACCATCAACATCAAGACTGCCCGGCCGCTGGATAATCCCGGCATGCATGCCAACGTGGGCCTCAAGGGTGTGCACGACTCTTCCAACGAGAACCTGCCCGGCCGCTTGCAGGGCGATTCGCTGACGCCGGAAATCTCCGGCATCTTCAGCAACACCTCGGCCGACGGACGCTTCGGCGTGTCGCTGAGCGGCAGCTACCAGGAACGCGACTTCGGCTACAGCCAGGTCGGCGTCCCCAATGGCTGGCGCGCATTCCGCGGCGATTCCACCGCCTACGGCACCATTCCGCAGCCGGGCGCACCGGGTTCGGAAAACATCGTCAACCGCCCCGGTCCGAACGATATCTATTCGGTGCCGCAGAACCTCAACTACCGCGTGGTCGGCGTCGAACGCCAGCGCACCAACGGCCAGCTGGTGCTGCAGTACAAGCCGCTGGACAACATCACCACCACGCTGGATTACACCTACTCGGAAAACAAGATCCAGCAGCAGCGCAACGAGATGTCGGTGTGGTTCAACTACGGGCCGTCCGCCAGCTCCTGGACCAAAGGACCGGTCGCCGGTCCGATCACCTATTCGGAAATCGTCAATCCGCCCACCAGCGATCTGGCCACCGCCGGGTCCAATGCGGCCACGCGTAACCAGAACAAGTCGCTGGGTTTCAACGTGGATTGGGCGGTGAACGATCAGTTCAAGCTCAACTTCGACATCCACCGCTCCACCGCCGAAGCCGGCGCGGACAGCCCGTACGGGTCGAGCAACTCGCTGGGCGTGTCCGGCTTCTACCGCGGCACCTCGGTGGTGGATTTCAGCAAGGATTTCCCGGTGCTGCAGCAGCAGCTGGGCTTCGGGCTGAACGGCCTGGACCCGTCGCGCACGCTGGTCACCGGCTCGGCGTTCCGCAACAGCTACATGAAGTCGGAAATCGATCAGGCGCAGGTCAACGGCGATTTCACCTTCGAAAACTATTCGCAGTTGAAGTTCGGCATCGGCAGCACCGAGGTCAAGAACCGCTCGGCGTTTTCCAACGTGCAGCGCGACACCTGGGGCGGCAACGGCACTGCGGCCGATTATCCGGACGACCTGTGGATTCCCAGCTCGTTCGCGCAGTACTTCGATGCGATCGACGGCAGCGGCAATCCGGCGCAGTTCAACCAGCTGTTCCTGTTCGATTTCGAGCGCGCGCGCCAGGCCGCTGCGCAAGCCGCTGGCGACGAGTCGCTGTACCGCATCTCGCCGGTGTTCACCACCGACCGCCGCGTCACCGAAAAATCCAAGAACGCCTACCTGCAGTGGGGCAATAGCTGGGACGATCTGCGCGTGCCGATCAGCCTGGCGGCCGGTGTGCGTTACGAAGAAACCAAAGTGGAAGCGCGCGCGCTGGTGCCGGTGGCCGTGGGCATCGACTGGGTCGCCAACAACGAGCTGCCGATCCGGCTGGCCGACTCGGCGTTTTCCGGTGGCAGCGGCAAGTACGAATACTGGCTGCCCAGCCTGGACCTGAGCTTCAAGCTGCGCGAAGACCTGGTGCTGCGCGGCAGCTACGGCGAAACCATCGGCCGGCCCGGCTGGGGCGACATCCAGGGCGGGCAGACGCTCAACCAGATCGGCCGCATCGAAGGCGGCTCGGGCCAGGAAGGCAATCCGGGCCTGAAGCCATTGCTGTCGCACAACATCGACCTGTCGCTGGAGTGGT
This sequence comes from Xanthomonas sp. A1809, assembly GCF_017746015.1. Lineage (NCBI taxonomy): Bacteria > Pseudomonadati > Pseudomonadota > Gammaproteobacteria > Lysobacterales > Lysobacteraceae > Xanthomonas > Xanthomonas sp. A1809. The sequence goes on from NZ_JAGHWZ010000006.1 coordinate 132,279, forward strand.
ATTACGGCGAAGCGAGCTACGCCTCGGTGGGGTTCTTCCGCAAGAACATCGACAACTATGTCGGCGTCACCACCCGCAACGACACCTCGCTCGGCCTGCACACCCCGGTGGGCGGCGCCTACTGGAACCAGGCGCTCGCCAATGGCTGCGCCACTGCCGACCTGACCTGCATCCGCAACTACATCTTCCGCAACTTCGCCGGCCAGCCGGGCGTGGTCCGCGGAACCGACGACACCAATGGCAATGCCACCGGTACGATCAGCGGTCAGCCGGGCGACCCGGTCGCCAACTTCTCCATCACCGCGCCGGCCAACCAGCGCTCGGCCTCGCTGGATGGTTGGGAATTCAACGTGCAGCACATGTTCGGCCAGAGCGGCTTCGGCGTGTCGGCCAACTACACCAAGGTCGACTCCGGGTTGACCTACAACAACTACGTGATCGGCGAGCAGTTCGCGCTGGAAGGCTTGAGCGATTCGGCCAACCTGGTCGGTTTCTACGACAAGGGACAATGGCAGGTCCGTGCGGCCTACAACTGGCGCGACGAGTTCCTGGCCGCGCGTTTTGACGGCAGCGGCCTGCCCAACCCGGTCTACACCGAAGCCTATGGCCAGCTGGATCTGAGCATCGGCTACCAGTGGACCGAGAACCTGTCGCTGAGCCTGGAAGCGATCAACCTCACCAACGAGATACAGCGCCAGCACGGCCGGCAGAAGAACGAGATCATCTATGCCACCCAGACCGGCCCGCGCTACATGCTGGGCCTGCGCTACAAGTTCTGGTGATGCCGCTGGGCGATGCAGGACTGACTGCATCGCTACAGCAACCCACACGTTTCCCGGCAGCCTGGCTGCCGGGAAACGTACACGGCCGTTGCACCGCCCGGGGACGTAAAGGCATCCGGGGCTTGCCGTGCAATGGCGATTCGTTGAAGCATGGGCCACGCGCCCCCGCGTGCAGTGCCAATCCCCATGACCAATGCCGTGTTGTTGAACAATCTCGATCACCGCGATCTGCGGGTGATCACCGCGCACGGCGCCGCCTACGGCGATGACGTGATGTCGGCTGCGACCTTTCCGCAGGAATTTCGCCAGTTGCAGGCGCAATACCCCATCGTGTTCCATCGCAGCGGCGAGCGCAGTTTCCAGCCGCTGGCATTGCTGGGATTACGCCTGGGCGAGAACCTGTTCCTGGATGGCGCGCGTTGGGATGCGCCCTATGTTCCGTTGGCGATTCAACGCCAGCCGTTCCTGATCGGCGAACAGCCCGATGGGCCGATGGTGCATGTGGACCTGGACAGCCCACGCGTCAGCACCACCGAGGGCCAGTTGCTGTTTCGCGAACACGGCGGCACCACCGAATTTCTGGACCACATCAGCCAGGTGCTGCGCACGCTGCACGATGGCCTGGCGGCCAGCACGGCATTCGTCGAACGTGCGTTGCGTTACGACCTGCTCGAACCCTTCGTGTTCGAAGCCACCTTGAACAACGGCCTGGAATGCCGCCTGGCCGGGCTCTATGTCGTGCACGAAGAACGCCTGCGCGCACTCGATGAGGCGGCGCTGCTCGAACTGCACCGGCATGGCGATCTGGAACCGCTGTACATGGCGGTGGCCTCGATTGCGCAATTGCGCCATCTGCTCGAACGCATGAACCGCCGTCATGCCGGCTGAGCCACGCCCCATCCAAGAGCGTCACGGCCTGGACCGGCAACAGCTGGACCCGGCCATCCTTCGCTCCACCAGCCCGCTGGTGCTGCGCGGGCTGGTGCGCGACTGGCCGCTGGCCCGCGCCGGTGCCAGTTCTGCGCAGTCTGCTGCCGCCTACCTGCGTGGTTTCGACCGCGGCGAGGCGGTGGTGGCGCAGGTTGGGCCACCGGAGATCGGTGGGCGCTTTTTCTACAACGCAGACATGAGCGGCTTCAATTTCCGCCCCGAACGCGTGCCGTTGGGCGTGGTGCTGGACACCTTGCTGCGCGACCTGCACGCCTCCCAGCCGCCGGCGATCTACGTCGGCTCCACCACGCTGGACACCTACCTGCCCGGCTTGCGCGCGCACAACCCGATCGCGCTGCCACAGGGCGAGCCGCTGGCCAGCATCTGGATCGGCAACCGCACCCGGATCGCTGCCCATCAGGACCTGCCCGACAACCTGGCCTGCGTGGTTGCCGGGCGCCGCCGTTTTACGCTGTTCCCGCCCGATCAGCTGGCCAATCTCTACATCGGCCCGCTGGATCTCACCCCGGCCGGGCAGCCGGTCAGCCTGGTGGATATCGCCGCACCGGACCTGCAGCGTTTTCCACGCTATGCGCAGGCGCTGGACCACGCCCTGGTCGCCGAGCTGGCGCCGGGCGATGCGCTGTTCATTCCCAGCATGTGGTGGCATCACGTCGAGGCACTGGAGAGCTTCAACGTGTTGGTGAATTTCTGGTGGCGGCAGAGCCCGGCCTACATGGATTCGCCGATGAACGCGCTGATGCTGGCGCTGCTGACCATCCGCGACCTGCCGGCCGAACAACGCGCCACCTGGCAGGAAGTGTTCCGCCACTATGTCTTCGAGTCCGACGAAAGCACCGCCGCGCATCTGCCTGATGCCGCACGCGGCGTGCTGGCCCCGATGGACGACGCCAGCGCGCGCAGCCTGCGTGCGCGGCTGCTGCAACGCTTGAATCGCTGAGGATTTGACCATGCCCGACACCACGCCTTCGGACCCGCAACAGCGCCCGGTACGCCGCGTCGTCATCGCCGGTGGCGGCACGGCCGGCTGGATGGCGGCTGCAGCGCTGTCGAAACTGCTGGGCCGGCACCTGCAGATCACCCTGGTGGAGTCCGACGAGATCGGCACGGTGGGGGTGGGCGAAGCCACCATCCCCAGCCTGGTCACCTTCCACCGCTTGCTGGAAATCGACGAAGCCGCCTTCATGGCCGCCACCCAGGCCACCATCAAGCTCGGCATCGCCTTCGAACACTGGCGCGATGTGGACCAGCATTACATCCATTCCTTCGGGCATGCCGGAACCGACCACTGGAGCGCCGGGTTCCAGCATTTCTGGTTGAAGGGGTGCCAGCGTGGAGTGGCGCGCGACTTCGGCGACTACTGCCTGGAACTGCGTGCGGCGCAGGAAGGCCGCTTCGCGCACCTGCCCAATGGCGGCATGAATTACGCCTACCATCTGGACGCCGGGCTGTACGCGCGCTTCCTGCGCCGCTTCAGCGAAGGCTTCGGCGTCACCCGCATCGAAGGCCGCATCGGCCAGGTGGAGACCGATGCGCAAAGCGGCTTTCTCACCGCACTGACGCTGCAGGACGGCACGCGGGTGGAAGGCGACCTGTTCCTGGATTGCACCGGCTTTGCTGGCCTGCTGATCGGCAAGACGCTGGGCGTGGGCAGCGACGATTGGTCGCGCTGGTTGTTCGCCGACAGCGCGCTGGCGGTGCAGACCGAATCGGTGGGTCCGCCGGTGACCTACACCCGTTCGCGCGCCGACCAGGCTGGCTGGATGTGGCGCATTCCGCTGCAGCACCGGGTGGGGAACGGCCTCGTGTATTCCAGCCGCTACATGGACCAGGATGGCGCCCGCGCGGTGCTGGAACGCAACCTCACCGGGCGCGCGCTGACCGAACCGCGGCCGCTGCGCTTCACGCCCAACCAGCGCCACCGCGTGTGGGAGAAGAACTGCGTGGCGCTGGGCCTGGCAAGCGGATTCCTGGAGCCGCTGGAATCGACCAACATCCATCTGATCCAGCGCGGCATCATCCGCCTGCTGCAGACCTTTCCGCAGATCATCAACGCTGCCGACATCGCCGAGTACAACCGTCAGGCGGCCCAGGAGATCACCCACATCCGGGATTTCGTGATCCTGCACTACCACGCCACCGATCGCCGCGACACGCCGTTCTGGCGCGACTGCGCGGCCATGGACATCCCCGATTCGCTGCGCCACCGGGTGGAGTTGTTCCGCCAGAGCGGGCGGGTCTTCCATCAGGCCAACGAGCTGTTCGCCGAGAACTCGTGGGTGCAGGTGATGCTGGGCCAGGGCGTGGTGCCGCAGCAGCACCACCCGGTGGCCGACCTGATGGGCGATGCGGAGCTGGGCCGCTTTCTGGAGACCATCCGCGCCCGGGTGGAGGCGGCGCTGGTGCGGTTGCCTGCGCACGCGGACTTCCTGCAGCGCTACTGCCCTGCCCCGCCGCTGCCCGAACCGGCCGCTCGCGTGCCGGCCCCGCCGGTCATGGCGACCCCGGCGGGATAAATTTCGGCGATCTGCAGCGCAACCCTTGGCTTAGACCGCCCCAGCAATGCTAGATTGCGGCATTGCCGTCCATTGCGGGAACAATGGCCGGCGCTCGCCGCAGCAACGTTATCTTTCGCACTCGGGGTAAGGGGGACGCATGTTGGATCTGACACAGGGCCGTATGGCACGCCGGATCGCGCCGGTCATTTTGCTGGTGGGCCTGGCCGCCTGCTCCAAGCAGGAAGACAAGGCCGCCACCACCACGCCGGCGACCGGCGCCACACCGGCGGCAACGGCACCCACGCCGGCCACGGCGGTCTCGCCGCAGGTGCAGTCGATGGCTGCCGAACAACTGCGCGAATCGGCCACCAAAGCGCTGCAGGACAACCGCATGTACGCCCCGGCCGGCGACAACGCGGTGGAGTACTACCTGGCCTTGCGCGAGAAGCAGCCGCAGGATGCCACCGTCAACAGCGCACTGACCGATCTGCTTCCCTATACCCTGATCGCCGCCGAACAAGGCATCAGCCGCGAAGAATTTCCCGAAGCGCAGCGTTTGATCGCGTTGATCGAGAAGGTCGACCCGCAGGCACCGGCATTGCCGCGCCTGAAAAGCGGCCTGGAAACGGGCATGAAGACTGCTGCCAACCGCTCCGAGCAGGATGCCGAGCTGGCCAAGAAGCAGGTCGAGGACAAGGCCAAGCAGGCGGCCGAGCAGAAGCGTCTGGCCGAGCAGCAGAGCCGCGAGGCCGCCGCTGCCCAGCAGATTGCCGCCCAGCAGGAAGCGGCCCGCCAGCAGACCGCCGAGGCCGAGCGCCAGGCCGCTGCGCGGCGTCAGGCCGAAGCGCCGGCACCCACACCGGCGGCACCGCGTCCGGCGCCGGCAGCCGCCGCTGCAGCCGCACCGGCCGCGCAATCGCTGCGTCCGATCAGCACCCCGGCACCGCGCTACCCCGCCGAAGCCCTGCGCTCGGGGACCTCTGGCGAAGTGCTGGTAGAACTCACGGTCGGTACCGACGGCTCGATCACCGCCTCGCGTGTGCTGCGCGCCAACCCGCCGCGCGTGTTCGACCGCGAAGCCCTCAACGCGGTCAAGCGCTGGCGCTTCGAACCGGTGGCCGCACCGGTGACCACGCGGCGTACGCTGTCGTTCAATCCGGGCGATTGATCGCTGGGTCGTTGATGACATGGAAATGCAAAAGCCCGCAGCGATGCGGGCTTTTGCGTTGTAGCGGTGGTGCAACTCTGGTGTTGCGCGTTGCAGGGTGCCGCCGGGACTTGCCGCAAACAGCCGCCACCCAATACCCTCAGCCCGAAATCGCCAGGCGCTCCTGGTGATACCGGCGCACTGCCGCATACCACAGCAATGCCGCCACACCGAAGCCGGCCAGCAGATACACCGCCCAGGTCTGCAGGTTGATGGTCTCGTGGCGGATCACCTTCAACAGCATCTGGTTCTGCGCCAGAAACGGCACCGAAAAATGCCACAGCTGCGTCTTCAGCGGATAGGCCATCAAGGCGTAGCCCGGCAGCATCGGCAGCAGCAGCAACCAGGTCATGTGCGCCTGCGCTTCCTTCATGCTCTTGGCCGCGGCGGCCAGATAGGTCAGCAGCGAAGTGCCGACAAACAGCATCGGTACCAGGATGAAGAGCATCTGCAGCATCGGCACGAAGCCGACGTTGAGCTGGCGACCCAGGTTGGATGTGGACAGCTGCGCGCTCAGCTTGAAGGCCAGCAAGGTGAGCAACAGCGACACCATGCCGATCACGCAGGCCGCGGCGATCTTGCCGCTGACGATGGCGCTACGCGGCGCCGGCGTGGCCAGCAAGGGCTCCAGCGACTGGCGTTCGCGCTCGCCGGCGGTGGCGTCCAGAATCAACGAGGCGCCGCCCAGAAACGAGGTGATCACCAGCAACACCGGCAGCAGCATCGCCATCATCTGGCCGCGCTTGGCTTCGGCAGTGGCCAGGTCCTGCGCGGCCACTTCCAGGGGCCTGGACACCTGCGCATCGATACCGCGCGCCAGCAGCCGCAATGCGCCGACCTGCTGGCTGTAGCCGGTGAGCGCGGCCTGCAAGCGCATGCTCGGCACATCGGCCTCGCGGCGGGTGCTGTCCTTGATGATCTCCACCAGCGCCGGCCGGCCTTCGCGCCAATCCTCGGCGTAGCTGTCGCTGATGCGCAGTGCCACATCCACATCCTGGTTGCGAATGGCCGCGGTCAGATCGGCTGGCGCATCCACGGCATTGAGCCCCTGCGCGGCCAGGAATCGCACCAGATTCGGTGCGTTGCTGCGGCCGAGCGTGGGGATCTCCAGCGGCTTGTCGATCTGCGTGCGCACGCGGCTTTCGCTCAAGGCGCCCATGCCCAGGATCAGGATCGGGTACAGCAACGGCGACAACAGCAACGCCAATGCCAGGGTGCGCCGGTCGCGCGAGATGTCGCGCAATTCCTTGCGCAGCACGGTCCACAGCGTGGACAACAACGATGTGGTGCTCATGCGTGCAGTCCCTCGTCCGAGCCGATCGCCTTGACGAAGGCGTCTTCCAGGTTGTGTCCACCGGTGGCAGCGCGCAGTTCGTCGGCGCTGCCGGACGCCACCACCTTGCCCTTGGCGATGATGACGATGCGGTCGCACAGCGCGGCGACCTCTTGCATGATGTGGCTGGAAAAAATCACGCAGCGCCCCTCCGCACGCAGCTGCTGCAGGAAGCCGCGCATGGCGCGGGTGGTCATCACGTCCAGTCCGTTGGTGGGCTCGTCCAGGATCACGTTGCGTGGATCGTGCACCAATGCGCGCGCAATCGCGGTCTTGGTGCGCTGGCCCTGGCTGAAGCCTTCGGTCTGGCGGTCGAGAATATCGTCCATGTCCAACGCGCTGGCCAGCAGGTGCGTGCGCTGTGCGATCTGGCTGCGCGACAGGCCATGCAACTGGCCGAAGTAGGCGATGTTCTCGCGTGCGGTCAGGCGCTTGTAGACGCCGCGTGCGTCCGGCAACACCCCGAGTGCGCGGCGCACCGTCACCGGGTCGCGGGCGGCATCCACGCCATCGACCGTGACGCTGCCCTGGTCGGGCGTCATCAACGTGTAGAGCATGCGCAAGGTGGTGGTCTTGCCGGCGCCATTGGGGCCGAGCAGCCCGGTGATCTGGCCGTCGGCAGCGCTGAAGCTGACCCCGTCGACGGCTTTCACCAGACCGGTCTTGGTCTTGAACGACTTATGCAGGGTATCGACGACAATCATGCGAGCGCCTCCGTGGCGTGGTCGATGCGACTCATGGTTCCCATCCGTTGAACGAGGTGAAGGCAGGCACGGTGTTGAGGCTGGCAACGCAGGTGGTATCCAGCGCCTTGGCATCGGCGGTCTGCATGAACTGGCTCAGCACCTTGGGCATGCAGCCCAGCCGGAACACGCCATGCCCCTGCCCGGGCGCGATCACATGCCGGCCGTTGGGCAGCCCCTGCAGCACGCGCTCGGCGTAGCGTGGCGGCGTGACCGGGTCGAGCGCGCCGGAGAGCAGCAACACCGGCAAGGTGGAGCGGAACGGCGCGCTTGCGGCGGCCGGCGCCGGCTTGGACGGCCACACCTTGCACGGTGCGAAGAACATCTCGGCGACCTCGTTGCCCAGTAACGTGGTGTCCTGGTGTGCGGGTGGGTGATAACGCCCGGCATCTTCGCTGCACAACACCGACCATTGCATCAGGCGATTCATCTGATCGGACATGCCCGATGCGCTCATCTGCGCCAAGGCCATCAACGAGGCGTAACGGCCTGCGGCAGCTTCGTCCAGCACCAACGGCAGCAACGATGCGGTTTCCGGCGCATACGAGAAACCGAACGCCAGGCCGGCCACGGTGTCGGCAGTGACCTGCTCGTGGCGTAAGCCACCGGTGCGCGGGTCGCGGTAGTCCACCGCCACCGGTGCCTGCCGCAGCCGCTCGACCACCTGGCGCAACTGCGTGGCGGTATCCACTGGAAAACGCCTGGCGCATGCAGGCTGCTGGCGACATTGCGCAGACTGCAGCGCGATCGCATCTTCGAAGGTGCGCGCGAACTCGCCGCCGATCACCAGATCGTTCGGCGCCACGCCATCGATCACCACGCTGCGCGTGTGCTGCGGATAACGCGCGGCATAGTGCTGCGCCACGCGCGTGCCGTACGAGGCACCGATCAGATTCAGCGTCTGCACGCCCAGCGCTGCGCGGACCGCATCCAGATCGCCGATGGCTTCGCTGGTGGTGTAGTAGCGCGGGTCGGCGTCGTTGCGCAAACCGTCGGCACATCGGGCCGCATACGCAGTCAATTGCTCGGCGGAGGCCTGGCTGCTGTTCTCCAGCGCCAGCGGCTTGCCCGCCGCGTCGCGACACTCCAGCGGATGCGAGCCGCCGGTGCCGCGCTGATCGACCAGAAAGATGTCGCGCTGCTTGCGCACTTCATGCAGGCCCATGTCCACGATCGCCGCGACCTCAGTGGCCGATTGCCCCGGTCCACCGGCGATGAAGAACACCGGGTCCGGCGTGCTGCCGGCGCCGGCTTCGCTTTCCAGCCAGGCAATCTTCAACGCGATGCTGCGCCCGCTCGGCGCGGCCGGATTTTCAAGCACGCGCAGGCTCGCGCATTGCGCTTCGATGTTGCCGGCAGCACCACCAGCGCTCAGCGTGCACGGCGTGAACAGCAGCGTGCCGTAACGATTGCCCGCGGCAGTGCCGGGCGGCATTTTTGAGGCGGACTGCTGCGCAGTCGTACCCGGCGCTGTCGCGGTGGATTTTGCTGCAACGTCGTTTGCTGCGGCCGGCGCTGCGGCGCGCTGGCATCCGGCAGCCAGCATCGCCATCAGCACTGCCGCCACCATCGTGGATTGCTTGACCATCGTCATCCTGTCTCCTGGCATTGCCTGTCCCCCGACGCTGCATGCGGCCACACGTGACCGTTACTGCCCGTCTTCGTAAAGAAAAACGTGCTCGATCGATTCCCCAAACAGGCGTGCGATCCGAAACGCCAACGGCAGGCTGGGATCGTACTTGCCTGTTTCCAGCGCGTTGATCGTCTGCCGCGACACACCCAGCCGTTCGCCGAGTTCTCCTTGCGACCACCCATTGGCCTCGCGCAATTCGCGCACGCGGCTATTCATTCAAAACGACGCGCGTGGATGCTTTTGGTGATGCCGTAGATGGCGCACAGCAACGGAAACACCCACAGCATCGCCGCGCTCGCCGGAACATCGATCAGCGCGGCGGCCTGCAGAAATCCGGCCGTCATGTACGCACCGCTGACCAGGCCGGCGGCAATGGCGATCGCTTCCAGCTCGATCCGTCGTTGCATCTCGTCCGAATCGCGCACGTAACGCGCCACCGCACGAATGACCAGTACCACCAGCACCGCCGGCAGCAGGGCGATCAATACGCGCGCCCAGTGCGGCCCGACATGCCCGAGCAGATAGCGCCAGAACAGCATCACCAGCACGTACAACAGCATCGGGATGCCGAATTCGCGGTAGTACCGCCGCGCCAACGCCGGACGGGTGCTATCGCGCGGATTGCCGCGCGCCAGCCACATCGGCACCGACAGCAGCATGCATGAGCCACCAATACCGGCACTGACCCCGGCTAGGTAGTTGTTCAACGGCAGCACGTGCCACAGACCCAGCAGCCCAATGCCGAGGAAGACCAGCCCCACGCAGAACACCAGCAGCGCCTTGCGCTTGCAGCTAGTCATCGCACGGCCTCGGTGAAGCCATGACGCGCTGCCCGATCGCTGCGCGCACGCCCGGCGACCGTGCGCACAGCGCATCGCGTTGCGCGGTGATGCCTGCATTCCATGTGCCTATGCTGCCGCCGCATCTCAGTCGCCTGTCAAGTACGCTTGACAGGCAAGATGCGCCCACTGGCGCTTGCTGTCAAGCACCCTTTACACATTCGAATGCGGTTTTTTTGCGTCCGCCGTCATTGCCTGGCCCAAGCGGCGAACACCCGTCGCGGGATGTCGGCAGGTAAGACAGACGACACACAGCCGCCGCAGCGTACGCACGGCACGTCCGATGCCAAGCCGCGGCCGCGTTCGCATGGCCGCTGCCTAGCGATGCTGTTGGCCCCGCGACATCACTCCGCATGTCGGCAGTGGTCTGCCGCATATGCGTTAGGCTGCCGGCTGGCACTTCAGCAGGAGCGACGATGCGTTCACATGTCTTGTTGGCGGCGGCGCTGTGCTGCGTGACGGCTTCTGCACCGGCGCAGCACGCAGCGCCGCGCACGATCCAGCTGGATCTGGCCACGGCTGGTGCGCCGGTCGATCGTTTCTACGACCTGTCGGTTGGCTCGGATTTTCCCGGCACCTTGATTCGCAGCGACACGCAGGCGCATCTGCTGCCTGCCGTGCAGGAGTTGGGGTTTCGCTACATCCGCTTCCACGATGTCTTCCATGATGTGCTCGGCACCGTCAAACAGGTCGACGGCAAACTGGTGTACGACTGGACCAAGCTGGATCAGTTGTACGACGCACTGCTGGCCAAACGCATCCGTCCCTTCGTCGAACTGGGCTTTACCCCAAGCGCGATGAAGACCTCCGAGCAGACTCTGTTCTACTGGAAGGGCAACACCTCGCACCCGGATCCTGCCAAGTGGAGGCAGTTGATCGATGCGTATGTGCGCCACATCCGCGCGCGCTACGGTGCCGAGGAAGTGCGCCAGTGGTATTTCGAAGTGTGGAACGAGCCCAATCTGAAGGATTTCTGGGAGAACGCCGACCAGCAGGCGTACTTCGATCTGTATGCGAACACGGCGCGCACCATCAAGGCGATCGACCCGCAACTGCGCGTCGGCGGTCCATCCACGGCAGGCGCCGCCTGGGTACCCGGGTTACTGGCCTTTATCGCCACCAACAAGCTGCCGATCGATTTCGTCACGACACATACCTATGGCGTGGATGGCGGGTTTCTCGATGAAAACGGCAACCAGGACACCAAGCTGTCTGCGTCGCCGGATGCCATCGTCGGCGATGTGCGGCGCGTGCGCGCACAGATCCAGGCCTCGCCGTTTCCGGACCTGCCGCTGTACTTCACCGAGTGGAGCAGCAGCTATACGCCGCGCGATTTCGTCCACGACAGTTACATCAGCGCGCCGTACATCCTGACCAAGCTCAAGCAGGTGCAAGGCCTGGTGCAGGGCATGAGTTACTGGACCTATACCGATCTGTTCGAAGAACCCGGCCCACCGCCCACGCCCTTCCACGGCGGATTCGGGCTGATGAACCGCGAAGGCATTCGCAAGCCGGCCTGGTTCGCCTACAAATATTTGAATGCACTCAAGGGCCGCGATGTGCCGCTGAGCGACGCACACTCCCTCGCCGCAGCGGACGGCACGCGTGTCGCCGCGCTGGTGTGGGATTGGCAGCAGCCCGTGCAGGCGGTGAGCAATACGCCGTTCTACACCAAACAGGTGCCCGCCACCGAAAGCGCACCGTTGCAGATGCGCATGACCCACGTGCCTGCCGGCACCTACCAGTTGCAGGTGCGCAGGACCGGCTATCGGCGCAACGACCCCTTATCGCTGTATATCGACATGGGCATGCCCAAGGCGCTTGCGCCGCGTCAGTTGACGCAGTTGCAACAGGCCACGCGCGATGCGCCCGAACAGGACCGTCGTGTGCGTGTGGGCGCCGATGGCGTGGTTGCCATCGCGGTACCGATGCGCAGCAACGATGTGGTGCTGCTGACGCTGGAGCCGGCGGCGCACTGACTGCAAGCGCCAGGGTGCCGCGCGTCAGGACGACGCGGCGCGACACGCACATGCAGGCCGTCCCGCGCGCCTGGACCATAACCGGCCGGGGATGAGCGCAATGGTGTGTCGGCCGCGCTTACTTCAGATAGGTCTTGAGGATGGCCGTGATGTCATCCACTGCCAGCTCACGCTCACCCAATGCATCCGGCGCGGCCACGTGATGCTTCAGGTGCTCGCTGAGCAACTCGACCATCAAGCCCTGCGCCGCGCCGCGAAATGCGGCCACCTGGGTCAGCAACGCGGTGCAGTCCACGTCTTGCGCCAGGGCTTTTTCCAGCCCTTCCACCTGCCCGCGGATCCTGCGCACGCGCGCGAGCAGTTTCGATTTGTCCTGATTGAGATGTGCCATGCCATATACCCCCTGGGGGTATTTAGGATACCCTCTGGGGGTACCTTAGCCAGAGCTACCGCCGATGTCGACCACGCACGCTGCGCCGCATTGCGCGCAGTCGCATACCTTTGCCAGCGCCAACCCGCTCGCCGAGCGCAGCACCCGCAAGGCGGTGATCCTGACCGTGCTCATGATGGCGGTGGAGATCGTGGGCGGTTGGACGCTCAATTCCATGGCCCTGCTCGCCGACGGCTGGCATATGAGCTCGCACGCGTTGGCGCTGGGACTGGCGTTGTTCGCCTACCGCTTTGCGCGGCAGCACGCCGGCGATGTGCGCTTCACCTTCGGCACCTGGAAGGTGGAGGTGCTGGGCGGTTACACCAGCGCGGTCCTGTTGCTGGGGGTTGCCGCGCTGATGGCATTCCAGTCGGTGGAACGCTTGTTCACGCCCAAGCCCATCCAGTATCAGGAGGCCACCGTGATTGCGCTGATCGGCCTGCTGGTCAATCTGATCTGCGCATGGTGGTTGCGCGACTCGCATGGGCATGCGCACGGTCACCACCATGGTCACGTGCACGCGCATGACAGTCACGGACATGCGCACACGCACGGGGGTCATGGTCATGGCCAGGAGGCGCACAGCGATCTGAATCTGCGCGCGGCGTATCTGCACGTGGTGGCGGATGCCGCGACCTCGGTGCTCGCCATCGTCGCACTGGTGGCCGGCATGCACTGGGGCGTGACCTGGCTGGACCCGCTCATGGGCATCGTCGGCGCGGTGCTGGTCACCGCCTGGGCCTGGGGGCTGCTGCGCAGCACCGGCAGCGTGTTGCTGGATGCGGAGATGGACGCGCCAGTGGTGGCCGAAGTGAAACAGGTCATCGCCGAGCTTGGGCATGCGATCGACATCGCCGACCTGCATGTCTGGCGGGTCGGCAGCGAGCGTTATGCCTGCGTCGTCAGCCTGGTCACTGCAGCCGATATCGATGCGGAGCTGGTGCGCCGCGCACTGCAGATCCACGAAGAACTGGTGCATGTCACGGTGGAGCTGCAGCGCCCGGCGCTTCTGGACGCTGCCGGCTAAAACCGCAGCAACTTGGCGTCACACGCTGCAGCCCACAGCACGCCTGCAGACACAGGCGGCATCGACGCGCCGCCTGCATGCCACCTCAGACCTTGGGCGGCGTGGAGCTGACGTACTTCTCGCGGCGAATCTGCGCACTCGGCAGGCCGGCGGCTTTGAGCGCGTCCAGGCAGGTATCCACCATGTCCGGGTTGCCGCACAGGTAGGCGATGTCGTGCGCGGCATCGGGCGCGAACTCGGCCAGGTGCTGCTGCACGTAACCGTGCCGCACATCGGCATGCGGCTGGGCGGGCACTTCGCGCGAGAAGCACGGCACGTAGCGGAACTGCGGGTGCGCATCGGCAAACGCGCGGAAGTCGTCGCCGTACAGCAGCTCGGTCGGGGTGCGTGCGCCCTGCAGCAACACCACCTGCACACCGCGGGTGGCGATTGCCTCGGCCAGCAGCGGCAGCATCGAGCGGTACGGGGTGACGCCGGTGCCGGTGGCGATCAGCACGTAACGCTGGTTGTGATCGCCCGGCTGCAGGCAAAAGCGCCCGTAGGGACCGCTTGCCTGCAACTGGTCGCCAATCTCCAGGCCTTCGAACAAGGCCGTGGCCGAGCCGCCGGGCACGAAGCTCACCGCAATCTCCACTGCCTCGCCCGGCCCCAGCGCATGATCGTGGATGGTCGCCAGCGAATAGCTGCGCTTGGTCGGCGTGCCATCGGCATAGTCGAAATGGATCTGGATGAACTGGCCGGGCTGGAAATCCAGCGGCTGGCCGTCGTCACGGACGAACTGGCAGTGGGCCACGGTGGGCGCAATCATGCGCCGGTCGACAAGCTTGAGGGGGAATTGAACGGGCACGAACGTATTTGGGACAGTCTGTGATCGGGGCAAGCCCCAACGGGCTTCTATAATAACGGGCTGCAACTCGCTGCGCCGTCACCCTGGCGCGAAGGACCCGGCTTGAATTCCCCATCTCCCCGTGCGCCCGCCCTGCGCGTGTGCGATCTGCGCAAGACCTACGACAACGGCACCCAGGCGCTCAAGGGCGTCTCGCTGGACGTGGCGCCAGGCGATTTCTTCGCCCTGCTCGGCCCCAACGGGGCGGGCAAGTCCACCTTGATCGGCATCATCAGCTCGCTGGTGAACCTGTCCGGCGGCCAGGTGGAAGTGTTCGGCACCGACCTGGTCGCCCACCGCAGCGATGCGATGCGCCTGATTGGCCTGGTGCCGCAGGAAATCAACTTCAACCTGTTCGAAAAGCCGTTCGACATCCTGGTCAATTACGCCGGCTTTTACGGCATGCCGCGCAGCCAGGCGCAAGCACTGGCCGAAGTGGAACTACGCCGCGCCCACCTGTGGGAGAAGGCCCAGGTGATGAGCCGCACGCTCTCCGGCGGCATGAAGCGCCGGCTGATGATTGCCCGCGCCATGATGACCCAGCCGCGCCTGCTGATCCTGGATGAACCCACCGCCGGTGTGGATATCGAAATCCGCCGCGACATGTGGCGCGTGCTCAAGGACATCAACGCCGCCGGCACCACGATCATCCTGACCACGCATTACCTGGAAGAGGCCGAGCACCTGTGCCGCAACCTGGCCATCATCAATCACGGCCAGATCGTCACCCAGGGGCCGATGCGCGAACTGCTGGCCAAGCTCGACGTGGAAGGCTTCCTGTTCGATATCGACGGTGAGCTGCCCACGCAGTTGCCGGTGATCGAAGGCACCACGCTCACCGCCATCGACGGCCACACGCTGGATCTGGACATGCCGCGCGCGATGGACCTCAACCGCGTGTTCGCCGCGCTGGGCGACGCCGGTATCCGCGTGCGCTCGATGCGTACCAAGAGCAACCGGCTGGAAGAATTGTTCGTTCGTCTGACCGGGCCTGGCGAGACCGTCGCCGCCCCGGCTCCTGCCGCAACGGCGCCCGTGCGCCCGGCAGGCCACCCATGAGTCCTTCGGAGCCGTCGATGTCCGCCACGCCCGCCACACCCCGCCAACGCAACTGGATTGCGCTGGGCACCATCGTGCGCCGCGAAGTGCAGCGCATCCTGCGCATCTGGGGCCAGACCCTGGTGCCGCCGGCCATCACCATGACGCTGTACTTTTTGATCTTCGGCGGGCTGATCGGCTCGCGCGTGGGCGAGATGGGCGGCTACAGCTACATGCAATTCATCGTGCCGGGCCTGGTGATGATGAGCGTGATCCAGAACAGCTACGGCAACATCTCTTCGAGCTTCTTCGGCGCCAAGTTCGGCCGCCACGTGGAGGAACTGCTGGTCAGCCCGATGCCCAACTGGGTGATCCTGTGGGGCTACGTGTCCGGCGCGGTGCTGCGCGGGGTGATGGTCGGGGCGATCGTGCTGATCATCGCGATGTTCTTCACCCCGGTGCGGATCCCGCATCCATTGGTCACGCTGACCACGGTGCTGCTGGGCGCGACCATCTTCTCGCTGGCCGGCTTCGTCAATGCGGTCTACGCCAAGAAGTTCGACGACGTGGCGATCGTGCCCACCTTCATCCTGACCCCGCTGACCTACCTGGGCGGTGTGTTCTACTCGGTGAAACTACTGCCCGGCTGGGCCGAAGCGGCCACCCACGCCAACCCGATCTTCTACATGGTCAACGCGTTCCGCTACGGCCTGCTCGGTAGCTCGGACGTGCCGATCTGGGTCGCCTACGCACTGATGCTGGGCTTTGTCGCCGTACTCAGCGCGCTGGCGCTGTGGTTGCTGCGGCGGGGTGTGGGGCTGCGGAGCTGATGGCCATGCGCATCCTGATCCTGGGCGCCGGCGGCACCGGCGGGTATTTTGGCGGACGTCTGGCGCAGGCCGGCGTGGATGCCACCTTCCTGGTGCGCGAAGCGCGTGCGGCGCAGCTGCAGGCCGACGGCTTGCGCATCCGCAGCCCACTGGGCGATGCCGATCTGCAGGTGGCGCATGTCACCGCGCAGGACTTGCCGGCATTGGTAGCGCAGCGGCCGTTCGATCTGGTGATCTTGAGCTGCAAGGCCTACGACCTGGACAGCGCGATCGAGGCGATTGCGCCGGCGGTGGGCGAGCACACCACGGTGTTGCCCATCCTCAACGGGCTGCGCCATTACGCGGCCCTGGACGAGCGCTTCGGTGCAGCGCGTGTGTTGGGCGGGCTGTGCTTCATCAGCGCGACCAAGAGCGAGCACGGCGAGATTCTGCACCTTGGCAAGCCGGCGGCAATCACCTTCGGCGAGCGGGATGGCAGTGCGGCGTCTGCGCGGGTGCAGGCCTTCGCCGCGGCCTGCACGCAGGCCAGCATCGACCACGTGGCCAGCACCCAGATCGCGCAGGAGCAGTGGAACAAGTACAGCTTCCTCACCGCGCTGGCCGCGGCCACGTGCCTGATGCGTGCGCCGGTCGGCGCGATCGTGGCCACCGACGACGGCCGCGCGTTGATCAACGGCCTGTACAACGAATGCCTGTGGGCTGCCGATGCGGCCGGGCAATCGATTCCCGAGCCGGCACGCGCCAAAGCGTTGCAAACGCTGCTACAGGTGGATTCGCCACTCAAGGCCTCGATGCTGCGCGACCTGGAAGCCGGCCAGGACGTGGAAGCGGCGCAGATCGTCGGCGACATGCTGGCGCGCGTGCGCGAAACCGGGCGCAATGCCCCGCTGCTGATGGCGGCCAATGTGCACCTGCAGGCGTATCAAGTGTTGCGGCATAGTTGATCATGGCGGGCAACTGGGGCCGCCTGCGCGTGTGAGCCGTGTGAGCCGTCTCCGCCATCCGCGCTTCGGGCACCTTCCCCGCAGGCGGGGAAGAGCGCGGGACAAAGGATGCGGGTCGCTACACGGCAATGGGCCAAAGGCCTGCATATCCACTCCACCGCATTGCTCTGGAACGTCACTTCTCCCGCTCGCGGGAGAAGGTGGCGCAACGCGCCGGATGAGGGTGCGCCGGGTTGGCGCAGCCTTCGCGCTGCAACGACGCAGTGCACACGATGCTCTGCTTCCCATCGTCCGCCTCGCCCCTGATGAAAGCGCTCAGCCACCTGTTTCGTGCCGGTCATTTCGTGATCCTGGCGTTCTTCGTGCTGTGCGCGGCGGGCCTGGTGACGATGGCCGGGCTGGAGCTGTGGCACGGCTTCACACCCGGCGGCAACATGGTGGTGCGCGACCGTTTCAACGTCGTGCTCGAAGCCATCGGTCTGCTGACGGTGGCGCTGGTCACGCTCGAATTGGGCCAGACCATCTTCGAAGAAGAGATCCTGCGCGACGTCAAGGTCAGCGGCCCGACGCGCGTGCGGCGGTATCTGTCGCGCTTTTTCGTGGTCATTGTGATCGCGCTGGCGATCGAAACGCTGGTGTCGATCTTCGAACTGATGCATGCCGACCCGGCCAAGCTGCCTTACGCGGCTGCCGTTGGCTCCTGCGCGGCACTGCTGCTGATCGCCTGGGGTGTGTTCGTCAAGCTCAATCGCAGCGCCGAAGAGCTGGAACCGGAGGCGATGGAAGAAACCAAGCGCGAAGACCGCGAAGTGCAGGAGTAAGCGCGCTCACGGCGGCGAGCACCACGTCGCGAGCGGTCGTCAGGCGGGTGTGGATGAAGCGCAGCAACCGCAGTGCACGTGATACATACCGCACCGAGCGCCGGCCGCGTCCACATGGCGGCAGCGCAGTCGTCTTATTCGCTGCTCTTAGCCGGCTGCCGGCAGCGGCGGCACCGCCGTCGGCTTGCCATCGGCATCGAGCGCAATCATCACGAACTGCCCGCGCGTGCACAGCTCGCGTGCGCCGCTGAGCAGGTCTTCGGCGATCAGTTCCACTTCCACCGTGATCGAGCTACGCCCCACCAACACCACGCGGGCGATGGTTTCCACCATCTGGCCCTGGCGGATCGGCAGCTTGAAATCCACCTGATCCGAACGCGCCGTCACCACAGTGCGGCGCGCATAGCGCGAGGCGGCCAGGAACGCGGCCTTGTCCATCCACGCCAGCGCCTGCCCACCGAACAGCGTGCCCAGATGGTTGGTGTGATTGGGAAACACGATCTCGGCCATGCGGGCTTCGGTCGGTGCAACGGGCGTGGAACTGGTCATGAAGAAGTGCCGTCAGAAGGAAGGAAAGCCAGCCCGATCATCTGCGCAGCCTCGGCAGGAAGCTCAGGTCCAGGTGGTAGCGCACTGGCCGCTGCGGATCGACGAACACCCGCAGCGACTGCCCCTCGCGCAGGAACGGCTGGGGATCGGTCCACAGGTTGTCGCTGCGATACTCGGTCAAGGTGTCGTGCGTGCGGTCGTGGCGATGGGCCAGGATACGGAACGGGTGCACGCCGTTGACCTGCAAAGACGCATTGCGTTCAACGCATACCAAGCGCGCCTCCACCACCGTGCCATGCCGGCGCAACCACGCAGCACGGCGCGCATGCCAGACGCGATAGCCGAGGATGCCACCACCCACACCGCCGAACGTCACGCCCAGCAGCAACAAGATCCAGCGCGCCTGATCCGGCAGCAGCGCCGCACCGGTCAACAAGCCCAACCCCGCCAGCAGGAAGCTCCAGGCGACGATGGTGACCGTGGTGTTCACGCAGGGCGCCTCGCATCGACCGGGCGCCCGTCGCCATCACAGGCCGCTGCGGACCGCCGCTTCCACCTGCGCCGGCGACTGGAAGCCGGGTAGACGCGCCACTTCACTGCCGTCGCGGTAGAGCGCCAGGGTCGGCGTCTGGCGCAGGCCCAGCTCGCGGAAAAAATCATGCCCTAATACTTCAAGCTTGACCTTTAACAACGCTAAGCCGCCTGCGGCATCGCTCTTCGCGAACCTCTCCAGAGACATATCGAGCATCCGACATCCAGGACAGTCGTCCTTATAAAAATCCACGAGCGCGCGCGGGTGCTCGGCCAGCGCGGCAATGTAGTGTTCAGGCGAGGTGACTGTAATGGTCTGCATCGTGTCAATTGTGTTGGCATTGGGCCAGGACTTGATCGGTCCAGGTAGAGATGATCTGCGCATCCGTTGCACCGTGGGGCATCTGCTCGATGGTCAAGCGCGCAAAGGGACTGGAGAAGAACTGTGCGATGCGGTGTACGGCACCGCAATAGTACTCCTCACCCCACTGTGTTTCGCCGGTGCCGAACACGGCTACGCGTGGTGGCTTCCCGATCATCTCCACCAAATCGACGATGAAACGTTTCATTTCGGCAGGCGTACGCCCTCCGTTGGCCGTCCAAGTGCCAAGCATGAACAAGTCATACTGATCTAGCGTCAGCGATGCGTTCGCCAGAGTCTGCATATCGGTTTCAATCCAATCCAATGACAAGCCATGCTCTACACAGCGAGCACGAATCATCCGCGCAACATCGCGCGTGTTGCCGCTAAGCGATGCAACCGCAAGAAGGATTTTCATGTGACGTATTCATGAGATTGCAGCTCGCGTCTTGAACGTCGCAGAGCCCTGATTGATATCTATAAGTAGCATCTTAGTTCCATGCCAACATTTCACTCAGTTAGGGCGCCGGCACACCGGCGCCCTTCCCATTTCCCCAGAGATCACGCCTGCAAATTAATGGCTAGGCAGTGAACGAAAGTGTTGACACACATTCTCCAGGCGTCCATTTCGGAACCTGGTGTACGAATGCACGAACACACTCTTGAAGAGAGTTTTCATGTTGACCTCTTGATCAAAAGAGGCGCAATGAACCGGTGGAAATGGATCTGGCTATCCTACGGAATGCGACCGGCGGCACTAGGCCTAGCGGCCAACTCTCTGTAGGATGCTCGTTGTCAGCGAGTGCAATTGTTGACGAAGCTCCAAATCTGGTGTAGTGCGGATCGCCTCTAGCATCCGTCTATCCCGGGCATCGAGTGGCTACTGTGCGTTAGCGCGCACACAGCCACTCGTTTGATCTGAATCAACTAAGTTGTAAAAGATCAATCTAGAACCCGCCCACAGTGGCGGGTTCTTTTTTGCAGCGCTTTACAAATCGTCGAAGCCGTTATCCGAATTGGTCTTCTTGTACGAGGCATTGCGCATTTCGAAGAAGTCGGTCTTGGTTTCGGTGAAGTTGTCAGCGTAGGCCTTGATCCACGGCATCACGTTGTCGTTGGCGCCTTCGTACAGCTTCTCGATGCCGAGCATGCCGGCCATCTTGTTGGCGCGGTACTTCACGTAGCGGATCATCTCGTCCACGTCGATGCCGTCGATGCCGTCCAGCACTTCGGCGGTCCACTGGGTTTCCAGGTCGATCGCGTGCTCGAAGGCCTTGTGCACGTAGTCGGTAAGCTCGTCGCCCTGCAGCGCCTGGTTCTCGCCGATGATGGCGCGGATCAGCTCGCTGATGAACTTCGAATGCGCCAGTTCGTCGCGGTTGATGAAGCTGATGATCTTGCCGGTGCCGGTCATGCGGTTCTGGCGGACCAGATTGTAGAAATACGCAAAGCCGGAATAGAAGTTGATGCCTTCCAGGATCGAGGACTGGATCAGCGAACGGATCAGCGTTTCGGCCGTCTTCTCGCGCATGAAGTCTTCGTAGGCGCCCATGATCGGCGCGTTGCGCTTGATGATGGTCGGGTGCGTGCGCGCGATTTCGAACACGCGGTTCTGGTCGGCCAGGCCGGTGATCGAGGCCAGCACGTAGCTGTAGCTCTCGTTATGGATCACTTCCTGCTGGCCGATGATCGCGGCATTGGCATGCGCGGCCGGGTCGGTGATGTATTCGGCGACGTTGTAGATGAAACGCGTCTGCGGCGAATCCAGCGTGGCCAGCAGGCCGATGATCGAATCGTAGGCATTCTTTTCGCGCGCCGACAGCTCGTTGTACTGGCGCGCATCGCCCTTCATGTCCACCTCGTCGGGGATCCAGAAGTTGGTCGACAGTTCCTTGTAGGCCCGATAGAAGGACGGGTACGGAATGTCGTTCCAGTTGAGGATGCCGGAGGTCTGACCGTTGATGATGCCGGTCGAACGGTTCGGGTTGCGCGGCTCAAGGATCTTGATGCGGTCGAGCGGTGTTGCGGACATGGGTTTCTACTCGTGTTTCAGGCGCCGCGCGTACAAACAGAAACGGCGGCGCAACAAATCAATCTGGAGGAAAGCCCCCTGGGTCAGGGGGCGCGCCAAAGGCGCGGGGTGTGGGAGCTAATGAGCCGGGGCCCACGGTTCGCAAGGCGAACCGTGGGGAGCTAAAGCGCGATTGCGCTTTAGCTCGAACACCACTCGCACTCACTGATGTCGATGTCGTTGGAGCGCACGTAGTACGTGGTCTTCAACCCTTCGCGCCAGGCGGTCATGTGCAGGTCCAGCAGCGTGCTCGCACGGATGGTGCTGGGCACGTAGAAGTTGAAGCTGATCGATTGGTCCACATGCCGCTGGCGGCGCGCGTTCTGGCGCACGCTGGCGAACTGGTCGACCTTGTAGGCACCCTTTTCGTAGTACGGCCAGGTCTCCAGCGACAGGCCGGGCGCGGCAACCGGACGACGGAAGTCCTTCTTTTCTTCGTAGTAGAACGCGCTGTAGATCGGGTCGATCGAGGCGGTGGAACCGGCGATCTGCGCGGTGCTCATGTTCGGCGCCACCGCCAGCATCCACGCATTGCGCACGCCATTGACCGCCACCTGCGCCGACAGCTCCAGCCACTGCGGACTGTTGTAGTCGCGTGCACGGAAGTACTCGCCGTTGTGCCAGTCGCTGCCGCGGAACACGCTGTAGGTGCCCTTTTCCTTGGCCAGCTCCATGCTCGCCTGGATGGTCAGGTAGTTGATGCGCTCGTACAGCTCGTCGCTGTAGTCCTCGGCTTCCTTGGCATTCCAGTGGATGGACTTCTGCGCCAGCAGATGATGCCAACCGAAGGTGCCAAGACCGATCGCGCGGTACTTCTGGTTGGTGATGGTGGCCTGCGGCACCGGCAACTGGTTCAGATCGATCACGTTGTCGAGCATGCGCACCTGGATCGGGATCAGGCGCTCCAGCACGTCGGCGCCCAGCAGATCGGCCTGGTCGGCCTGCACGGTGATCGCGCGGCCCAGGTTGATCGAGGACAGGTTGCACACGACGAAATCGCCCGCCTTCTTGGTGGTGACGATCTGATTGCCGCTGATGATCTCCTGCATCATGCGCGTGGGGCTCATGTTCTGCAGGATCTCGGTGCACAGGTTGGACGAATAGACCATGCCCTCGTGCTTGTTCGGGTTCTTGCGATTGACTTCATCGCGATAGAACATGAACGGGTTGCCGGTTTCCAGCTGGCTGACCATGATGCGCTTGAAGATCTCGATCGCCTTGACGGTCTTGCGCGTGATGCGCTCGTCGGCGACGACTTCTTCGTACTTGCGACGGAAGCTGCCGTTGGCGTCGCCCTTCTTCTCGTCATAGAAGTCCTGCAGGTACCAACCCTTGATCCGCTTCACTTCGTGCGGGTCGAACAGGTACCAGTCGCCGCGGCGCTCGACCGCTTCCATGAACAGGTCGGGGATGCACACCGAGGTGAACACGTCATGCGCGCGCAGGCGCTGGTCGCCGTTGTTCAGGCGCAGGTCCAGGAACGCTTCGATGTCGCGGTGGAAGATGTCCAGGTAGACCGCGATGGCGCCCTTGCGCTGGCCCAGCTGGTCCACCGACACGGCGGTGTTGTTGAGCTGCTTGATCCACGGCACCACGCCGCCGGACGAGTTGGACACGCCGCGGATCGCCGAACCCGACGAACGCACATAGCCCAGGTAGGCGCCGACGCCGCCGCCGTGCTTGGACACGCGCGCCACGTCGGTATTGGAGTCGTAGATGCCCTGCAGGCTGTCGTCGACGGTGTCGATGAAGCAGCTCGACAGCTGGCCGCCGACCTTGCCGGCATTGGCCAGGGTCGGGGTGGCCACCGTCATGTACAGGTTGGACAGCGCCCAGTAGGCCTCGCCCACCAGCTGCATGCGGCGCTCGCGGCTGCCCTTGCCGGTGCCGATCTCGTCCTGCATCAGGTACAGCGCGATCGTCAGCCAGCGCTCCTGCGGCAGTTCGAACACACCACGCGAGCTATCGGTGGCCAGGTAACGCGTGGCCAGCAGGTACAGGCCGTTGTAGGCGAACAGCTTGTCGCGCTCGGGCTCGATCATCTTGCCGGCTTCGATCAGCTCGTCCTTGGAATAGCGGCGCAGGATGTCGTTGGAATAGACATTGCGGTCGGCCAGGCTCTCCTGCAGGCCGACGAACGAGCCGTACTTCTGGCTGGCGTCGTAGAAACGGTTGCGGCTGGCGCGCTTGTACAGGCGGCGCAGATACAGACGCGCAGCGAAATGCTCCCACTCCGGGGTGGTCAGGTCGACGCGGGCTTCGGCCTCGCGGATCAGGTGGTCGACCAGGTCGTCGGCGTTGACGCTGTCCTTGCGCTCGACAAACCCGAACACCGAGCGCTTGTAATCGGCCACGTCCAGCTGCGGGAACTCGGCATGGATCTGGTCGATGGCGCGATTCAGGCGCTCCGGCTCGAACGGAATCTTGCGATTGCCCGCTTCTTTCGTGATCCAGGTGGAGACGTTTTGTTCTTCGATGGTCTGTGCGTGCATTGCAATGGCTTGGCGGGGAGGCGGCACGATGTCCGACGGGTCGGTCAATTCCGGCGCGCCGCAGGCGGGCGCGGCAACGCTGGCGGGAACGCTGGTGGGTGTTGCGGTACCGGCGGCGATCGCGGAAAGGGTGTCGTTGGTGGTCATGCGTCCTCCATGCGTAGGCACACGAACCTGCCGGAGCAGGCAACGACCGAGCGGCGTCCAGGGTGCACTGGCGACACAGGACGCACAGCGCGCAGGCCATGGCCTGCGGCGGCATCACCCACCAATTTCCCTCAACTCCCACGGCCGCCATCACGCGGTGTGCTGTCGCATGATGGTGTTCGGTGGCAACGCGCTGCCGTCATCGGGCCGGAAGCGACCGCGGCAATGCCGGGGCGCGTACAGGTCGCTGAGATGGGAGCCGCAGGCAATGTCGCACTTGCGCATCGCCTTCGTCTGATCGGTGCCACTTGGGGGCGGTCACCACCGAACCCCAAGATAGTGGGGTACCCCCAGGGGGTCAACACCAAATGTGCCCAAATTGCGCCGAGCCTTGCGGCACAACGGGCTGCGCTGACGAGCGGTCGCCTCGCGCGGCGGGAGGACGAATCCGACTGCGCAGGTCAAGTCGGGAGGGTCCTGATTCGTTCGCCGCACTCACTCGCCGTCGACACCAGGCGTGCTATCGGTCGCGTTTTTTTACCCGCCGGGCGCCCACGCGCCGGCCAGCCGTTCAGCGACCGCGCAAGCTCGCCGGTGATCGCTCAGATCTCGGTCGGCCCGAGATGGTGGCGCTTGCGGTAGCGGATCGACGACCACACCGAGGCGGCGATGAAGGCCACGCCGATCAGGCCGGTCAGCACTTCCGGCACGTGGTAGACGGTGCCCACCAGCATGATGATCGCCAGCACGCCGATGGCGTAATGGGCGCCGTGCTCCAGGAACACGAATTCGTCCAGGGTGCCCTTGTGCACCAGGTAGACGGTCATCGAGCGCACGAACATCGCGCCGATCGCCAGGCCCAGCATGATGATCACCACGTCGCGGGTGATCGCGAAGGCGCCGATCACACCGTCGAACGAGAACGAGGCATCCAGCACTTCCAGATACAGGAACGCGGCGATGCCCGAACGCTTGGCCGGGCCCATGCTGCCGTCTTCGCTCTCTTCGGCCTCGAACAACGCATCCACGCTGCCGACCAGCAGATACAGCAGGATGCCGCCCAGGCCTGCGAACAGCACGCTCTGGAAGATGGCCTCCGGCAGGAACAGCTTGGTGCCCAGCAGCACCGACACCGCCACGATCACCGACATCGCATCGGCCTTGCCCAGCTTGCCGACCAGCCGCTCCACCGGGCCCAGCCAGTGCAGCTTGCGTTCCTGGTCGAACAGGAAATTCAGGAACACCAGCAGCAGGAACATGCCACCGAAGGCGGCGATGGAAGGGTAGTTATCGGTCAGCACCTGGCTGTAGCGGTCCGGCTCCTTCAGCGCCATCTGCATCACCGGCACCAGGCCCATGCCGGTGGCCACCGACACGATCACGATCGGGAACACCAGGCGCATGCCGAACACGGCGATCAGGATGCCCACGGTCAGAAACAATTTCTGCCAGAACGCGTTCATGTGCTTGAGCACGCCGGCGTTGACCACCGCGTTGTCGAACGACAACGACACTTCCAGCACGCTCAGCACCAGGCACAGCCACAGCGCCTGCCAGATCCCCATCGATGAGGTATGGCCCCACCACGCAGCCAGGCCCAGGCAGATGGCGGTGACCACGAACGACATTCTGAAATCGCGAAACATTGACACTCCCAGGCGGGCCGAGACGACAGCCGGAGCAATGGGCCAGATCGAGGCCTGGCAGCCCGGCGTGCAGTGGAGGATGGGGGACCGCGGCGTGACGCAACGTCAGGCCGGGCGCGGCTCGCCCATTATAGGGAGTGTCACCGCCATCAGGGTCGCATCGTCCGGATCCGGGCGCACGCCAAAGCCCAGGCTCTGGCACATCGCCAGCATGGTGCGGTTCTCGCGCAGCACCTGGCCTTCGATCTGTTTGAGGCCCAGCCAGCGCGCGTACTCGATCATGATGCGCATCAGCTGCCAGCCGATGCCGTGGCCCTTGAGGTCCGAGCGGATCAGGATGCCGTACTCGCCGCGCTGGTAATCGGCATCGGCGTGCAGGCGCACCGCGCCGAGCATGTCGCCGGTCTTGGGGTCGATGGCCACCAGCGCGATGGAGCGGGCGTAATCGAGCTGGGTCAGCCGGGCAATGAATTCATGGCTGAAATGCTTGACCGACTGGAAGAAGCGCAGGCGCAGGTCTTCGTCGGTGACGCGGGCGAAGAAGGCGCGGAACAGCGCGTCGTCTTCCGGGCGCACCGGGCGCACCAGCGCATGGGTGCCATCGCCCAGGCCGATCTGGCGCTCCCATTCCTTGGGGTACGGGAAGATCGCAAAGCGCGGATGGCCGCGGCCCTTGTGCAGCTTGCGCGCCGGCGCCACCGCCACGCGGGCGTCCAGCGCAATCACCCCATCGCGGTCGGCCAGCAGCGGGTTGATGTCCAGCTCGGTGATTTCGGGGATGTCGGCGGCCAGCTGCGCCAGCTTGACCAGCACCAGCGCCACCGCACGCTCGTCGGCGGCCGGCACGTCGCGGTAGGCCTTGAGGATGCGCGAGACGCGGGTGCGGCCGATCAGTTCGTGGGCCAGGCGCAGATCCAGCGGCGGCAGGGCCAGCTCGCGGTCGTTGATGACTTCCACTGCGGTGCCGCCGCGCCCGAACACGATCGCCGGGCCGAACACCGGGTCGTCGGCGATGCCGGCGATCAGTTCGCGCGCCTTGGGCCGCAGCACCGTGGGCTGCACGATCACCCCTTCGATCACTGCATGGGGATGCGCGGCGCGCGCACGCGCCAGGATGCCGGTGGCCGCTTCGCGCACCGCCGCCACGCTGGACAGGTTCAGGCGCACGCCATCCACGTCGGACTTATGCGCGATCTCGCTGGACAACACTTTCAATGTCACGGTGCGGCCGACGGCCAGCAACGGGTCGGCCAGCAATGCCGCCTCGTTGGCGGTGGCGGCCACCTGCAGCGGTACGACCGGGATGCCGTAGGCGGCCAGCAGGCGGTTGGTGGCGACCGGATCCAGCCAGCGCCGGCCGGCCGCCAGCGCCTCTTCCACCAGCGTGCGCGCGATGCCGGCATCCACGACGAAGTCTTCCGGCAGGCTGGGCGGGGTTTCCATCAGCGCCGCCTGCGCCTCGCGGTAGCGCACCAGGTGGGTGAAGCCACGCACCGCATCCGATTCGGTGGCATAGGTGGGCACGCGTGCGGCGTTGAGCGCGGCGATCGCCGCATCGTCCTGGCCCAGCCACACCGCAAACACCGGTTTGTCGCGCTGGTAGCGGTTGCGCTGGTCCAGCGCGCGGGTCAACGCCTTGGCCGCATCGGCCGAGGAGGTGAACGCGGTGGGCACATTGACCACCAGCAGCGCGTCGTTTTCCGGATCGTCCAGCAGCGCTTCGATCGCTGCGGCATAGCGCGCGCCGTCGGCGTCGACAATGATGTCGACCGGGTTGCTGCGCGACCAGCCTTCCGGCAGCGATTGATCGAGTTTTTCCAGCGTCTTGGGCGACAACTCGGCCAGGGTGCCGCCGCGCAGCACCAGCTGGTCCACCGCCAGCTGCCCCACCCCGCCGCCGTTGCTCAAAATGGCCAGGCGCCGGCCCGGGAAACTGCCGAGCCGGCCCAGCGTTTCGGCGGCGGCGAACAGCTCGTCCAGCGCGCCCACCCGCAACAACCCGGCGCGTGCGAACGCCGCGCCGTACACCGCATCCGAACCGGCCAGCGCCTGCGCGTGGGTGTCGGCATTGGGATTGATGCGGTACTGGCGGCCGGATTTGACCACCACGACGGGCTTGGCGCGCGCGGCGGCACGTGCGGCCGACATGAACTTGCGCGCATCGCCGATGCGTTCGACGTACAGCAGGATCGCGCGAGTACGGTAGTCGGTGGCGAAGTAGTCGAGCAGATCGCCGAAATCCACATCCAGCGTATCGCCCAACGACACCACCGCCGAAAACCCGACCGAGCGCGCCACGCCCCACTCCACCAGCGCGGCGGCAATGGCGCTGGATTCGGAAATCAACGCCAGGTCGCCGGCCTGCGGGCAATGCGCGGCGATGCTGGCATTGAGCCGCGCATGCGGGGCGATCACGCCCAGGCAGTGCGGGCCGAGGATGCGCATGCCTTTGGCGCGCGCGGCTGCTTCCATGCGTGCGGCCGGCGAGCCGGGACCGCTGCCCAGGCCGGCGGTGAGGATGATGGCGGCCGCCACCCCACGCCGCGCGGCGATGGAGACGATGCGCGGCACGATGCGCGCCGGCGCGGTGATCACCACCAGGTCGGGCACCCATGGCAGATCGGTCAGCCGCGCCACCGTGCGCACGCCGTCGATCTCGTTGTAGCGCGGGCTCACCCAACCGATCCGGCCGGGAAACCCGGCCGCGCGCAGGTTGCGCACCACCGCTCGCCCGGCCGAGCGCTCGCGCGGGCTGCCGCCCACCACCGCGACGGTGCTGGGACGAAAGACCTGCTGCAGGTGGTACGTACTCATCGGACGGGGGACGCGAATGCCATCGCGCTACGGTACACGCACTGGCGTTTCAGGGCATGGGGTGACGGATGCATGCGCACGTGCATGCATCCGTGATTACCCGAGCGCGAGGCCTCTACAACAGCGTGCCGCTCAAGATCAGCGCGGCGATGCTGAAATAGATCACCAGGCCTGTGACATCCACCAGCGTGGCGACGAAGGGCGCCGAGGCGCTGGCCGGGTCGAAGCCGAAGCGTTGCAGCACGAACGGCAGCATCGAGCCGGACAGCGAACCGAAGGTGACGATGCCGATCAGTGCCGCGCCGATGGTCAGCGCCACCATCTGCCAGTGCGGGCCGTAGTCGTACAGGCCGGCGGTCTGCCAGATGGTGATGCGCACGATCGCCAGCACGCCCAGGATCGCGCCCAGGGTCAGGCCGGTGGGCAGTTCGCGCAGCGCCACTTTCCACCAGTCGCGCAGGCGGATTTCGCGCAGCGCCAGCGAGCGGATCAGCAGCGAGGTGGCCTGCGAGCCGGAATTGCCGCCCGAGCTCATGATCAGCGGGATGAACAAGGTCAGCACCACCGCCTTGGACAGCTCGTCCTCGAAGTGCTGCATCGCGCTGGCGGTGAGCATTTCGCCCAGAAACAGCACGCTCAGCCAGCCGGCGCGCTTCTTGATCATCTGGCCGAAGCCAATCTGCATGTACGGCTTGTCCAGCGCTTCCATGCCGCCGAACTTGTGCACGTCTTCGGTGGATTCGGCGATGAGCGCATCGAGCACATCGTCCACGGTGACGATGCCGAGCACGTGGCCGCGCGCATCCACCACCGGGATCGCCAGCAGGTCGTGGCGACGGATCAGCCGTGCCACTTCTTCCTGGTCCAGTGCGGGGTCCACGGTGACCGGGGGATTGACCTGCGCCACGTCCAGGATCGGCGCCTCCGACGCGCCGGTGATCAGGCGGCGCATGGTCACCACCTGCTGCAGCACGCGGGTGTGCGGGTCGAGCAGATAAATCGCGTAGACGGTCTCGCGGCTGCGCTCCACTTCGCGGATGTGCTGCAGGGTGCGGCCCACCGTCCAGTCCGACGGCACGGCCACGAACTCGGTGGTCATCAGCGCGCCGGCGGTGTTGGGCGGGTAGCGCATCAGCGCCTGGATCGACAGCCGCGCCTCGGCACTGAGCAGCCACAGCAGCGGCTGGCGCTGCTCGGCATCCAGGCCATGGAAGATATCGGTGGCGCGGTCGTCGGCCATCTGGCCAAGCAGCGTGGCGGCCTGCTCGGCCGGCAGCGACGCCACCAGCATGCTGGCATCGCGCAACTCCGGCTGTTCGAGCAATTTCACCGCGCGCAGCAAAGGCAATGCGGCCAGCACCTGCGCCGCGTCGTCGCGGTCGAGGGTGTTGAGATATTCCACCGCATCGGCCGTGTTGAGTTCGGCCAGGGGTGCGGTCAGTGCATCGACGCCTTCGGCAAGGCGCAGGGTTTGGTCGTACATGGTGGTTCGCCTGGTGACGACCGTCGTCGATGACAGCCGGCGAACCTGGGCCTCAGGCGCGCGCCAGCTGGGTCATCGACCCGGGTCTAGGGTGACTGTCGCTGGACATGGGTAAGGGCTCCAAAGGTGCGTACCGACCGGTGATCCGGGCGATGGCGCGGCGCAGTCTGCGCGCCTGAGTCGGCTTGGTCAATGCCCTGCGCGCAGGCCGCTTAAAGCGCGTTATGCACGTTGAGACGAGATGCGTTGGCGGCCAGCGGCACGGAGCGGGCGCCGCGCGGCTTGCCTTGGCGCCAGTCAAGCCGGCCACGTAGTACCCGCTCCGTGCCGCTGGCGGCCAACCCTCCGGGAAGCGCCCTGTGGCGTGCCGGCGCACGGGGGGTGCGCAGCGGTGCGGAAAGGCTGGGGACGCTCGCAGGGCGATACGCCAATGCGTGCCGGGCAGGCGAATTGCCAGGTGCCGATGCGCCGCCGAGATGGCGCCGCGCAACCGCCTGTCGCCGCGCCGTGCTGAACGTCACAGTTCATTGCTACAGTCCGCTTCCCGCAGCGCCCGATGCGTTGCTCTTACGCGATGGCATCGGCCATCGCATCCACGCAGTGCGTTTTCCTTCCGGAGTTTGTGCATGCCCGTTTCAAGGTCGCTTCTGTTACGTCGCATCAGCCCGCTGTGCCTGTGCATCGCCGCCGGATGGGGCGCGGTGGGCATGGCGCAAACCGCACTGCCCGAGAGCACGCCGGTGCAGGCGCACGAGACCGCGCCGCACAGCGGGCACGAATGGGGCTATACCGGCCCGGAAGGTGCCGAGCATTGGGCCGAGCTGGCCAAGGAAAATGCGCTGTGCGGCAATGGCCAGCAGAACAGCCCCATCGATCTGAAAGGCGCCATCGACGCCAACCTGGGCACGCTGCTGTTGAGCTACAGCGCCGTGCCGCTGGTCGTGCGCAACACCGGCCATTCCATCCAGCTGGATCTGCACGACGGCGGCACCATGGCGACCGGCGGCAAGCAGTATCAAGCGTTGCAACTGCACTTCCATCACCCCAGCGAGCACCTGTTGAACGGCCGGCGTTTCCCGATGGAGGCGCATCTGGTGCACCAGGGCCCGGACGGCACGCTGGGCGTGCTGGCGATCTTCTTCGAAACCGGCAAGGCCAACCCGGCGTTCCAGCGGGTGCTCGACGCCATGCCCAAGGACAAGGACCAGACCCGGCAGGTCGCCAACGCAACGGTGAGTGCCGAGGCGTTTCTTCCGCCGAGCAATCAACGCAGCTTCTATCGCTACGAAGGCTCGCTGACCACGCCGCCGTGCAGCGAAACGGTGGACTGGGTGGTGCTCAGCCAGCCGGTGCAGGTGTCGGAGGCACAGATCAACGCGTTCGAACGCGTGTACCCGTTCAATGCGCGCCCGCTGCAGCCGCTGGATCGGCGTTTTCTGCTTAAAAGCCGCTGATTGCTCGCACGGAGTGTCGACCGTGTGCGGTGCCATGCGCTGCATGCGCACTGACCGTGCAGGCGCAGGCGGTGCCGGACTGATCCGCGCGCGCATCCGCAGATAGGTGCCGGGCCGCATCGCGCAGCCGCGCGTCGTCGCCGTGCAGATGGCACACGCGTGCGCGCAGGCCAACGGAACTGCGCGTCATAATGCGTGCCTCAATGGAGAGTACGCATGCATAGCGGTGGTCTGGAACTGGCCTTGGTGCTGATGCTGGCCGCCATCGTGGCAGTGCCGGTGTTCAAGCGCTTCGGCCTGGGTGCGGTGTTGGCCTACCTGGTCGCCGGCGTGGTGCTCGGGCCCGATGGCGTGGGCGTGGTGCAGGATGCCGAACGCATCAGCGGCGCGGCCGAGATCGGCGTGGTGATGCTGCTGTTCGTGATCGGGCTGGAACTGTCGCCGGCGCGCCTGAAGGTGATGCGCCATTCGGTGTTCGGCGCTGGCGCCACCCAGGTGCTGGTGACGGCGGTGATCCTGGGCGGTTTGTTGATGGCAGCCCAGTTGGGCTGGAAGAGCGCGTTGATCGTCGGCGTGGCGCTGGCGCTCTCCTCCACCGCGGTGGGGCTGCAATTGCTGGCCGAACGCAAGGCGCTGAGCAGCGACTACGGGCGGCTGGCGTTTGCCATCTTGCTGTTCCAGGATCTGATTGCGATCCCGTTGCTGGCGGCCATCCCGCTGCTCGGCGGCAGCAAGAATGCAACGCTTCAATGGCAGGACGTGGCCAAGGCGATGGCGGCCCTGGCGCTGGTGATCGTGTGCGGGCGCTTTGTGTTGCGTCACCTGTTCAACGTGGTGGCGCGCACGCGCATGCCGGAGGTGTTCACCGCCAGCGCCTTGCTGGTGGTGCTGGGCACCGCCTGGATCATGCAGGAGGCCGGATTGAGCGCCAGCCTGGGCGCCTTCATCGCCGGCGTGTTGCTGGCCGATTCAGAATTCCGCCACGAACTGGAATCGCAGATCGAACCGTTCGAAGGCTTGCTGCTGGGCCTGTTCTTCATCTCGGTGGGCATGGGGATCGATCTCCACCGCGTGGTGGCCGAGCCGTGGTTGATCGCAGCAGGCG
This sequence comes from Xanthomonas sp. A1809, assembly GCF_017746015.1. Taxonomy (NCBI): domain Bacteria; kingdom Pseudomonadati; phylum Pseudomonadota; class Gammaproteobacteria; order Lysobacterales; family Lysobacteraceae; genus Xanthomonas; species Xanthomonas sp. A1809. The sequence goes on from NZ_JAGHWZ010000006.1 coordinate 164,873, forward strand.
TGGCGATGTTGCTGGTGGTGAAGTTCTCGCTGCTGGTGGGTATCGGCAGCGTGGCCAAGCTACCGCTGCGCAGCAGCCTGATGCTGGGCAGCGTGCTGTGGCTGGGCGGCGAATTCGCCTTCGTGGTGTTCAACGAAGCCGACCGCGTGGGCCTGCTGGAGCCGGCCAATCACGACCGGCTGGTGGCCATCGTGGGCGTGTCGATGGCACTGACCCCGCTGTTGCTGCTCGGCATGCAGCGCATCCTCAACGGGCCGCTGCGCGTGCGCGCGCCCAAGACCGATCGCCCTTACGACACCATCGATGCACAGACCCCCAAGGTGCTGGTCGCCGGCATGGGCCGCTTCGGCCAGGTGGTCGCGCGCCTGCTCACCGCACGGCATGTGCCGTTCGTCGCGCTGGAACACAACCCGGACACGGTGGAAGACCTGCGTCGGTTCGGCAGCCAGCTGTATTACGGCGACCCCACCCGCCCCGAGCTGCTGCGCGCTGCCGGTGCCGAGCGCATCAAGGTGTTCGTGATCGCGGTGGACGACCCGGACACCAACATCAAGACGGTGCGGCTGATCCGTCGCCTGTACCCGCAAGCCACCGTGCTGGCGCGTGCGCGCAACCGCCAACATGCCTGGAAACTGATGGACCTGGGCGCAGAACCGTTCCGCGAGGTCTTCGCCTCCAGCCTGGAGCTGAGCGAACGCGTCCTCACCTCGCTCGGCCTGGGCGAAGCCCTCGCACACGATCACGTCAAACGCTTCCGCCAGCACGACGAAGACCTGCTACGCCGCCAGCACCTGGTCTACGACGACGAAGCCAAGGTGATCCAGACCTCGCGCGATGCACGTGCCGACCTGATGAATCTGTTCGAAGCCGACGTCAAGGCGGATGTGGATGGGGACGATGTGCCGGTGGCGGCCACGCGGGATGCGTAAATGCGCTTGCCAAACTCACAACCAGATGTGCACTGCGAGCGCGTTTGACCGAGTGACAATCAAACCCTATCGCTGAATCGCCAAGTGCACCAGACACACGACACGCAGACCACAATCACGGTGGCAAGGCCGAGCTTCCAACGCGTATACCCGTGAGAGCCAATCAGGCGCTGTGCGTCGAACCCGCACAGCAGAAGGCCCGCGCCTACGCAAATCGGAGCGGTCATTGGTGCCCACTCACCGCGTCGGTCATTTGCAAAGTCGCTGACACCATAGGCAGCCAACACACCGCTGATTCCTGCACCCAGCAAGACAGCGCAACAGACAATAGCCAGCACAATAGCGCCTTGCAGAACTTTGTGGACTCACACCATAAGCCGCCTGCGCGATACAACAGAACTGCTAGTACCTGCTGCGCGCTCGTAGGTACCCGTCACGCAAGCAAACGCGTTCAGACAATGGTTGGTGGTTGGATATGTGTAGTTTTGCATGGCGCCGCGAACCTTGGCACTTGGATTATTGCAGATCGTCAGCATGGCCTAACTTAGTCACATTATTCATCCCCCATGTAAATGCGTAATCTGACGCATCTGGGATGCTTTACTCACAGACAGCCGGCACTTAAATTATCGATGCGCTTAGATTTTCATGAAGGCTTATCCTGACATCAGTTATTACTTCGTCAGAATATAAAATCTCATCGAAAAACGCGGGAGCACCCTCATACTCAATCGAGAAAATAAATCCCCTGACACACCACACTTTAGCTGCCAACTCTTGATTACAAGCTTTAATAACTAAACTTGCAACCATGAGCTCCTGGGTTCTATTTTTGAATGCAATTTCATCATCAAAGGTTGGCCTACCCCTTGAAATTCGGTAAAAGTTTACCTCCACTCCCTGCGGCAGTCGTTGAACTTTATTTATTTTTGAAACTTGCAAACTCCATAATTCCCTTTCAGAAACAGGTAATCTTCCCGCTATCGAATCAAGCACTAATCGTTCAAGCCGCGAAAGACTTGAATTTCTCTTAAAAATTTTCAAAATTTCATGTAAGAACGCTCGCATAAACTCCTACCAAAAAATTACTAGTCGCGCAGACTTTCACTTGCGGAACCATATGTCGCACCTGAAAGGAGCCCTTTGTAGACGTCAGGCAGTCTAATCCATTGCTGCGTCACTCTTCCCGGCATCGGATTTTCTGCTTTCCAAATCCTTGGCATAAACCTATAACGATATGGATCGGAGAGCGCATGCACTCGCGTTGGCACATAATTTCCGTTCCAAAGAGATCGTGGACCACCCATTCTGTTTGGTATCCAATGCGAAAATTCCGTTCCTGCCTTTTTCCCCGCAGAACGCCATCCAGCAGCTCCACCCAAGACTATTGAATTAGCTACTCCGGCTACTTCACCAATACCGTAGCTCGAAGAACACTTGTCCACTTGGTCGTTGGTCCCGTAAGCTCCCCCGATCCGCA
>NZ_JAGHWZ010000007.1:0-269568 GCF_017746015.1 Xanthomonas sp. A1809
TGCTTCGCTTGCACACCGAGCGGATTTCAGACATCACCCACAGCGAGCCTGAGTCGTTTTTGCATGGCAACGGCGCGCTGGAAGATGCCGCGCCTACCATTGCCATTGTCAATGGCTACTTCCGCTACTCGTCCACGGACAAGTGGATCATGAGCGCTTTGCAGCTCAGGGCCCCGGCAGGCCAAGTGATTGCGATCGTCGGGAACTCAGGCGTGGGCAAGACCACACTCATCCGCGTTCTGGCGGGGCTTGAAGATCTTCAAGTCGGAGACTTCTTGGTCAATGGAGAGGATCTACGGAAGGTCGGTAAGTCGAGCTACCGAAGCAAGGTCAGTATCGTGATGCAGGGTGACAATCTGTTGTCCGGAACACTGGCGGAAAACATCTCTATGTTTGATGAGCACATTGACCAAGAACGTCTCGTGCAGGCTGCGAAATTGGCGTGTATCCACGACGATATTCAGCGCATGCCAATGGGCTTCAACACCAGAGTCGGGGATTTGGGAAACACGCTGTCAGGTGGTCAGAAACAACGGATCTTCTTGGCCAGAGCCTTCTACAGGCGCACTAAGTTGTTGTTGATGGATGAGCCAACCACTGGGGTTGATGAGCAGATGGGCATACAGCTGATGAAGAACATCAAGAGTATCGGCGCGACCACAGTCATCGTAACGCACGACAAGAACATCTCCCGGATGTGCGACATGCACTATCTCTTCGTGGGCGGGATTCTAAGACCCTTGATGAAAGAGCAGCCAAGCAAATCGGGCGATGCAGTGGAAGCGGCTGAAAAGCCCAGGCAACTATGAGAAGTCAATGCTTGTGAATTAATTCAAAGGGAGAGGCGTTATTGAGAACTTGGTAGTGAGAATGATCGGACCAAAATTAAACACACAGTATGGAGTGCTGGAATGAGAGAGCTGACAAATGAAGAGCTATTCTTAGTGGCAGGTGCCGCCGCCGCTGCGGATGTCGATCCAAGCGAGCCGCCCACTGAGTTGCCCCCCGTGGTGGTTAATCCACCTCCATCAGAACCACCAACATTGCCGCCAACACCGCCAGTTGAGCAACCCCCACCACCGCCACAAGGTGGAGGAGGGGGCAACGATGGTGATGTTTTTGTCCCGCTGGCTGCTGAAAACAGAATCGATAACGCTTTTATTGATAGCGTCGAGGGCGGGCAACAGCTAGATGCATATGTCCCCACCAATAACGGCGTGGTCATAGATCAGAGCGGAGTAACTGTGGCAACTGGAGTCGATTTGGGTAGCCAAACTGCCGAAAGCCTTGCCGCGCTAGGTGTGGATCAGGCGCTTGTTACTACGTTGACGCCCTACCTTCATCTAACAGGACAAGATGCGCTGAATGCCGTTCAAAACAACCCTCTCCACATCACCGAGGCGCAGGCAGATGCGTTGGATAACGCAGTTCGATCAAACATTTTAAATACGGTTGTTAATAGCTATAACAATTCTTCCGATTATGCTGACTTTTATCAGCTGCCTGGTGGCGTCCAGACCGCCATCGCAAGTGTTGCTTACCAATACGGCCCTGGCCTTGCCACAGCAACCCCCAATTTCTGGACCCAAGTAACAACGGGACATTGGCAAGATGCTGTTACCAATCTGAACGATTTCGGTGATGCGTATGATACAAGGCGAGACAGGGAGGCCGCGCTTATTCAACAAGATATTACGAACGGCAGCGTGCCGGGTGGCGGTTAAGTGTTGACTTATAACGTGAGGTTGGAGATGAAAGCTAACAAAAGAATTGCATCAATTGCAATAATGATCTTTTCATTGTGGGGAAGCGTTTTGGCCACGGCTGCGCCTGCCAAGATTAATTCTGCGGTCCTATCGGCTTACTTTGGTCAGTCAGCGGGTGACTATATTATTCCCGGAAAACCATTGGTGCAGCAGTTTGGGGAGGCTCTGAGCGGTCCACCCAACAAAGACGTTGATGTGGGGAATGGGGTGACCTTAATATCCGGCTGCCGCTACAAGAGCTGCATTGAGAAAGGTGCAGTTGCGATCAAGAGTGATAATACGGTCGAAGCTGCTGGGCTCATTCACTTTAACTGCAAAGCCGACACCAAAAAGTCGGGGGCTTCTTGCTCAAAAAATCCTACTTTCACCTTGTTTGTGCCCAGGAATAAAAAGAGCCTTGACGCAGAGATTTCTGTTCTGAGATGGGCACATGAATATGCGCCAGATGCTACTTTTGAAACGGTCACGTTGGAGAAATGAGGTTTGCATGCCAAGAGTAAGAGGCCAACAGAGGTAAATTTATCTTCAAGTGCTTCGAGTCTGCCTAGCTCTAAGTCTATGTGAGCCGGGCTTGCAATGGACCGTTATTTATGGGCTTCACGGGAAATAAAAAAATGATGTTTAGGAAGAAAAGAAAGCGAAACAGCAATTTATCAATCGAAATATTGCAGGGAGTGTTGTAATGAGAGAGCTGACAAACGAAGAGTTATTTCTAGTGGCAGGTGCGGCAGCCGCTGCGGATGTCGATCCGAGCGAGCCGCCTACTGAGCTGCCGCCGGTTGTAGTTAACCCTCCCCCAAGTCCGCCTCCGACTATTCCCCCTTCACCACCAGTTGAACAGCCAGGGCCTATTAGTCCTCCAGGTGGGGGTGGCACTCCTCTTCCAACAGCGCCGGAATACGATCTCAACTTCACGCGTGCGTTGACAGCGGAAGAGTCGGCCGCTCTGGTTAAATTTGACGATGCAATCTACTTTGTTAAAGACTCTATCAGCTCGCTTCCTGATAACGCTTATATGCAAATGAGCGATGGTTCAACCGTGCAGATGTCTGAAATCAAGAGTCTGATGCTCAATGCAGACTATAAGGTAAACGAAGCGGGCACTAGCTATAGTAATGGGTTTTCGACTGGGCAGTCCGACTATAACAACGGCGACCCACAGATATCAATAAACATTGACACCATTAAGGGGTATTCCGATCTAATGGGAGGGGCGAATTTCTTGGTGATGCATGAGCTAGCACATAATGCAGCAGCTGCTCGAACCCTTTACCAAAACCTCTATCAAGATGGTTTTACCAATGCTGAGTTTAATCAAAGTGAGAAATTTGCCAATGATATTGTGAGGGGTGTTGCAAATTATCTCAGCATAGGCGTGCTTGGTCCCAGTGATACAAAGGTTGTTGGTGGATATAGTGAGGTAACTCCGACTATCATTGTTCCAACTCCTTGATTTTACATTCGCGTTAAAAAGGTGCTTTCGATGTCCATAGTTAGGGTTGCCTTAAATTCGATTTGCGTGCTTACGCTCGCCGGCCTAATGGTCGGGCAGGCCCGCTCAAATGACCAGCGAGAGAGTGCTGCTAGGGCTCTATGTTCAGAAAAGTCTCAGCTTAAAGACAATTTCTATGTGGAGGGCGGGAGTGCGAATTTGGTAGTCCCCCTAGCCAAGGTAAGTAAGGTTGACAATGTCCGAGTTCATGCGATCAAAGGCACGTGCGCTCAATTTGTTGACTATTATTCTGGTGATAGCTATTACCTGTCCACCAACCTAAAAATTCAGGCGAAGCCAGGGGTTATTGGTGATATAGATCCTCGTCCCGAGAAGATTGATAAGGGTAATTTTCTTGCAACTAAAGATGGTGCGCTGTCAAAGGGCGTATTGGTCGATTCAATTCTCGTATCGCCATCACACGATCACTCAGACGACAAATACGTGGGAGCCTGGGTCACTAATGGTAAAACGCGCCTCATGATGTATTCAAAAAGCAAATCAGGACTTCTGAAAAAGGGAGAGGCAATTGCCGAGATCGATGGTCAAGTAGTTTCACTGGCTCAAATCGGTGCGCTGCACAGGGTTGACCAGGGGACTCTTTATGCTTTGGTCAAAGGTGACTCTTCCTTGTTGTCGGTTGCTTTCGATATTTATCGCCTGTAGATCAGGTTGAAATTGAATTGCGTGCTTATTTGAGAGGCCAGTAATGTTAGGCGTGCACAAAGGTCTTGCGGTTACATTACTGATGGCTGTCTTCTGCACAAGCGCCATTGCGGAAGATGGAATTTCAGGGCTCGCCATGGATGAAATAGTTGGTAAAATCTATGATCCGGGTAAGCCGGTAAACTATGAAGTTTTCCGCGAAATTGGACTCCGTGATTTCCACCAGGTGAGTTCAAGTCGATCTTTGAATATTGCTTTTCGCTCAAATGCGTTCAAGACGCGGGATCAGTATGCGATCTCCTTTGTTGAGTTCAGGGTCCCGCCTGAACTCGATAAAGGAGTGAGTTTTATGTATATGGAGCTCGCTCCTGAGCGCTGTTATGAAGTGTCTAAGATCAAGCAGAAATTTGCGCTCACCCCATACGTCCTGCCACCCAATCCCCATGCGCCACTCGTCGACGTTAGTAAGGATGTCTTCTATAAAACCAATCTTGGTGAAACGTCGGTGTACGTAAAGGCGAGTTCGAAGGGCGAGTGCTTGCTTGGTCTCACAAGACGTCGAAACTGATGAGGTCCGCTGGTGCTAGCCAATTAGGTATCTAATTGGTTAGCGCTAATCTGGGCCGACACCTGAGCAGGCTTCAAGACAACACTTGAAGCGCTTTAAATGCAATGAGGGCCGGAGTGAAATTTTATAAGAGTATTGTATGGTCCTCAACTATCGTGGCCTTTTCTATTTTAGTATCGACCACATTCTGTGGTGACGCCTATGGTTCAGAAAAAGTGCTTGGCGAACTGGTGTCGCTATTCAGTAGCGGCGCTATTGTTGAAGAGTCTCAGGTCAACAAATTAATTAGAGCCGGCAAGACCGAGATTGTCAGAGACGAGCCCCTTCGTCGTCACTATCGGGTTTCATTGAATGATCAGAAGTCCCAGGTAACAGCGTTGAGCTTCGGCGTTCATCGCAGTGATGAAAGTTGTCAGGCTTGGACAGTAGCTGCCCTAGCTGTAATTTCTACTGACAAAAAAGCCCGAGGCTGTGAAAGATATAGTGATATCGTTAAAAAATATGCTTTTGTGGAAGGCATACGTGAGCCTCGGGCCGTGATTAAAAATGCAGCTTGGACCCAACCAGCGACATTGACGAAAGGGCCGTATAAAATCTATGTCTCGACGACGGACGTGACCTCGCCTTGTGCTTCTGGGCTGACGGTTTCGACGAGGCTGAGTGATGGTTTGGATGCTGTCACTCAAACGTCAAGTAAATAGTGTTCATTTTTGCACCGGCCTGTGCATAACGACTGAGCTTACGCATTACATGTTCTCGTAAACAGCCCAAGGTCATTGCAAGGCAACAGCGTGATGGCACTTACGGCTCTGGTCGCTCCTTCAAGTTATTCCGAATGATGAGCAAGTAGACGAGGAGGGCAGGCACGCACATCAGGCAGATGCCGATGAAGAAAGTGCCATAGCCCTGGCTTTGTCCATAGCGCGTGGTGAGATAAGCCATTGCAAGGCCTGAAAAGCCGGCAAGCACCCTGCCGAAGATGGAGTAAAAGCTGGTTAGCCAAGCGTAGTGCTCACCTGCGCGTCCAAGCGTGACCAGCTTTGACATGTAAGCAACCAGGGCTATGCCGGTATAGCTACTAGCAAGGTTTTGAAGAATAACGCTAGCCCAAAGCAGTTCAGCAGACTGCTCGTTCGACGAGAGCGATGCAAGACCGAGGAGGGCAAGGGCTTGGAGAGCTGCGCCAACAAGAATGGTCGTGCTCAAGGACATGCGCTTCAAGCTTGTGCCTGCAGCCAAAATTCCGAGGAAGGCCGCAGGGATCCCAAGCCAAATATGAAGGGATCCGACCACGCTCTTTCCAATGCCAAGGGCATAGAAGAAAGGATTGATCATGGGGCCCAGAAGAATGTCCGGTAGGCGATAGCAGCCGATGAAGATGACCACCGCGATCCACCCTTGGGGGGTGGAGGGTCGAAGCGACACCAACGGAGCCCCCTGCTTCTTCGCACTCGTGGCATCTGGGGTGCGGTCGCTATCGGGATGGGATTGCAGAAAGAGCGTTCCGCAGATGGGCACCAACATCAGGGGCAGCAGAAGGGCATAAGCAACTTGCCAAGACAGCCGCGCTGCGAGCAAGAACACCAGACCGTCGCTCAGCAGAAGAGCAATGCGGTAGCCAAACTGATAGGCAGTGAGGAGCTTGGCTGGCTGCTGGTGCACTGCCTCCTGTTCGATGCGAAACGCATCGACTGAGGCATCCAGGGTCGCACCGCCAAAGGCGGCTGCGATGGAGCTCAATGCAATGAGCGGCAGACTACCGGTGACGACGCTCAGGACAAGGCCCAGGAGGGAGAGGGCGACCATGACCGAAGACAAGACAATCCAGCCCTGACGGTGCGACATGGTGCTTCCAACGGCCGGCGCACGACGTTGGTCGAGATGGCGGGCCCATAGGAATTTGAGGGAGTAGGGAAGTGCGGTCCAAGCCAAGGCACCGATGACTGCAATCGAAAGCGACTTTTCGCTGAGCCAATAGCCTAAGGTGCTGCCGATCAGCGGATAGGGCAAACCAGAACCGAAGCCCAGGAACAAAAATCCAGTCCAGGCCTTGGTCGACCTTGATGTCACTTCGTGCATAGGTTGCAACTGCCTTGTCGCTTCGGTTCGTCCATTCGTATCAAGGAAGCAACGTGTCTTCCTCAGCCATCTTTGCGAAGTGTGTAAGCCTTGGTTCCAAGCATAGCGCCCGTCTTATCTCGCACCAAGCGATGCGCTTGCTTGAAGTGAGGGCGCAAGCGGTGCAGGAGTGCTCTCGCCAGGCGTCGGTAATGCCCTGGCATAGCCACGAAATCCAGGATCCAGAGTTGATCACCTTCGTTCCAGTCACTAATCGGCAAGAACGGGGGATCTTGCAGAACCAAATGACTGGCGGTTTCAGGCGTCAGATAAGCCCATAAGGCGTAGCCGGTCCAGACTCCCTCTTCATCTTCGATCGTGACGAGCTGGCCTAGGCGAATCGCAGGCCATAGCCATACATAGGCAGCTGCGATACTGAACCTCTTGCGGTCAGTCTTGAACAGAAGTTGCATTGCCAGGCCAAGCGCCTGCGCATCAACGGCATTAGGTTGCATGGGCGGTGGTTGAGCTCAATGTCTGCGCTGCAACTGCAGCGTCCGGGAAGGTGAGCAGTGCGGCAGGGATTGATGCACGCCCGTTCAAGCTTAGACCTACCAGGTAGCTGGTGGGTTCGCAGTCGACCAGCACGACGTTTCGATGGGCAGAACTAGTGATGCCGAGTGTCTCATCTGCGACTTGGGCACCGAAGAGCAGTGTTCCCCCGTGCACGCGTGGCCCCGACAGCTGGACTGTATAGGCCACACGATGCGTATCAAAGAAATACAAAGCGGTGGACACGTGATCGCTTGCGTAGCCCAGGACAAGCCAGTGTGGCGGTAAGCCTTTCCAAACGCGGCGTGAGACCGCGACCTCAGTTGCGATAAAAGCCGAGACCCGTTTGGGTCCCGACGACCGATCGGCCAGGATCGACCGCACCAGCTTGATCGCGCGGCGCTTAGAGACGCGATAGGAAAGGCGTGGTCGTGGTCTCAGCCAGCGGTTGGCCGCACAAAGATGAAGATCTGAGTTCGGAAGTGCGCGCACGAAAGCTGCGATCTCCTCGCCAATCTGAGATCCCTGGGTTGCTTTGCCTCTGAGGTGGTCGGAGAGCCAATCGTGGCGTTCGTTGTGCTTTGTGGGCTGATCGAACGCATAGTCAATGCGCTGTTGCTCGCGGTAGTAGCGCGCAAGGAGCACTTTGAAATGAAACACCTCTGGGCTTGACTCAGGCAAAGCACACGCTTTTGCACAGTGATGGAGAAACGCAGCTTCCATGTGATGCTCGATCTGGATGAGCAGTTGATCGATGTTGGCGAGTGCCTTGTCAAAGCGGGAATACTTCTTGAAGAAATAGGCAAGCGATGGAAGCGAGTGGTGGACATCGCGCATCTCATTGCCGAAGAAATGACCATGTCCATCGGTGCCATGCTTCCAGCTAGGAACTGCGCGGAAGCCGCCGAAATCCAGGAACTGCGCGTTCAATGTGATGTTGTCGCTTGTCGGGCGCCCTGTCCAAAGGCGATGCGCGCGACTTGCGGCAATCTGCTCGGCAAGGCGGAGGTAGAGCTCAGACAAGTCAACGCCTAAGCCATTGGGATTGCCCGCATCGAGCTGCGCGTGTTCGTCGGCAAAGTGGATGGCATCTTTGACCCGCAGGCTATCTTGAAATTGATCGCTGTTTGCGCTGCCTGATGTTCCGAAATACAGGCTGCGCTCGAAATGCGCCAGGCGAAGGAAAGCGGGCCGGATTAGAATGGCGCAGCGTTCTGGTTCGTCTGCATCGGTGCGTGCCAGGGAGAAGCCGGCATCGATGATGGCAACGATGGGGACTGCCCCGTGGGGGAGTTCTGCGTTGAGGATCTCGCTGGCGACTGCCTCGCGAATGGCATCGTAAAGATAGAGACAGCCATGCGAGTGCGACCAATCATGGGCCTCGGAGACCAATGGTGTGGGGCCGGTTCCTTTGGCGATGAGCATGCCATCGGAGCCACAGCGGCCACTCCCTCCGTGGATTGCCCCACCGCTCCCACCATAGCGATCAGCGCCCAGTGTCCGTCCGCCGAAGCTGCCGGCAACGCAGTGAGCTTCGAGGGAGGTCACGGCGAAGCGTTCAAGCAAGGACGCTGAGATGCTGGTCCGAGTGGGCTTGTCGTGGATGGCGATGCCCAAGTCATGAAACCAGCGCTCATTGAGCCAAAGCACGGAAGCATCTGGCAGTTTTCCCACTGGAAAGGGCACGAGCATCGAAGTGCCCACGCTGGCGAGGTTCAACAGGTTGGGGTCGTTCTTGTCATCCATGTCCCAGTAGTCATTGGGCATTTCGCGTCCTTCTTTCTGCAGTTGTTGCGACTTCGCGTTCGATCGGCTTTGGCAATCCTACCAACCTGACGGCAGTTCGTCCTGCTGCTGACTGGATTTCCGAAAACCAAGAGACATCACGGCTGCATAGACCATTGCCTGGAAATCGGCACAGGGCATTGCAAAACCAGATCTGTACAGGCTCAATTCATTTTCTAGTATAAATATTAATCATACGTAGGGGGCGAAATTGCCGGCCCAACCGTAGCGCGAAAATTAAATAAAGAATCAAACAGCAAGAGCGCACTTATGGTTTCTGCTTTGCAGAAACCGTGCGCCAACGCTACGCGTTGGTGCGGTGGCTTTCGCCACCTCGTTGCTATGCTTCGCTAGGCAACACAGCTTCTTCAAAACCCTGAGATTCAAATCTCGTTGTTGTTGAGTTCGCTTATCTCTCGACAGGGGATGTTCTGCCGCTTCTTTGTGTGCTCCACAAACAGGAGTTTCACAAATGGCGATTTATCACGCAACAATGAAGTCTTTCAGTCGAGGCAACGGCGACTCGTCGGTCGCAGCAGCAGCCTACCGAGCAGGGTTTGATCTGCTCGATACAAGCACGGGGCTTGGTCACAATTATTCCCACCGAGGCGGTGTCGATTTCCATCAGATGCTTGCACCGAAGGGAGCGCCTTCGTGGTGCTTAGATGCCCAGTATTTTTGGAACGCAAATGAAGCGGCCGAGACCCGCAAGAATGCACGCGTTTGCCGAGAAGTCGAGGTGTCGCTTCCGCATCAACTCGATCCACATCAACGCAGAGTGCTCGCTTTGGCACTCGGTCAATTGCTTGTTGAGCGCTTCCAAGTCGCTGTGTTGGTGGCAGTCCACACCCCGAGCAAGCTTGGCGATCAACGCAACCACCATGTGCATTTGCTGATGTCAGCCAGACAAGTTGGCCCCGGTGGACTGGGTGAGCGCGCCTGCGCTGAGTTTGATGCGCGCCAAGGCGGAGGAACGCGAGCACTGCGGCAAATCCGCAAAGACATCGCAACAGTCATCAATGCGCACTTGAAAAATGCCGGTAATCCGGCTCGGGTGGATCATCGAAGTCTCCGAGCACAAGCGCAGGAGGCCGCGCGCAATGGGGAGTTTGAACGCGCCCGCGAACTTACTCGTCGGCCTGGCGAGCACTTGGGAAAAGCCAAGGTTGCGGTGATGCGCAAAACGAAGTTCACCGCAGAAGTCAAAGGAGCAGGTGGGAAAGCTGCGGCATTAGCGCTTTCGAAGCTAGTTGCTGAGCACATGAAAAAGAGCGGGAGCTTCGTGCACGAAGTGCCGCCGTCTCACAGTCATGCGGCCGCACTTCGGGATCGGGCCAACGCAAAAGAGTCTGGATTGGAAGGGCGCGCAGCGGGTGGGCAGGGTCGATTGTCAGGCGCAGAGCGGGTGCGGCAGATCAAAGAGCGCTTGGCGCGTGCGCCAGCGCCAAGCGCAGGACTCTACACGCCTTACAGTGGTCAGACCCGACATCTGGGCCGTGTGACGCGTCTGGCTCGTTCTTCGGGCCGAAAAGACGCGGAGGTGCTCAATGCGGAGGCGCAGCTGATCGAAGATTGGCTCGAAGCGCAACGGGAGGTCGCGCAGCAGTCTTTGGAGGTGTTGCGGCAGATCCCAGGGATCCAGATTGAGCAGGAATTTCAGCAAGCGTACGGGTCGCTGATCTGCCGGCGGGTCGACAGCTACGCCACCAAGCCTTTCTTGTTCGAGGACACGGAGATGCTTGCTCGCTCAATCAGTAAATATGCCCACATGTTGGTGCGACCCTACAAAGCGCGAATGGCCGTGCTGGATGCGCAGGCCAAGCTTTCTGAGCATGAGGACAACCCTGGCACGCAAGCGGCAGCAAGGGCTCGCCAGAAATTGGCTCGCGCCAAGGTGCATGTATCGCCTCGCGTCCAAGCCATTCAAGCGTGGCGCATCAAGCGGGCTCGAAAGGCGATGGTGGACGCAGGTGAGGCTTTGGAGAAGAACTTTGCCCCACAGCCGATCGAGGTGCTGACGCCTGAGACATCTGGCGATGATGCGCTTCCACCACAGGCCGAAGGTGATGCCGGGCATTGGGAGTTGAAGTTCCGTCCGCCCAAGCCAAGTCTATGATGGCTCAGATATTTCTGACCATTGACCGCGCAGCAGACTGATGGTGCGCCTAGGCATTTGGCTGGAAGCTAGGGTTGTCGCAAAAGGTTCTCGCCAAACGATCGGAACAACGCCGCCCGCCATTGGCACCCGGCGCCGAGACTGAGGCTTCAACGTCAGCGACAAAAGAGCCCCGCGCGCGGGGCTCTTTTTCGACTCAGTCAAAAGTCGTGTAAGACATTGAGTCCATTCTGTCTTTGCATCAGGTGCTTACCCGGTCGGAAACAGGGTTGACTGGTGCAGCGAAGCGAAAACTACTCGTTACTGGCATCAACTTGCGCTGTTCTAGCTTAGCGATATGCTACGCCTAAGGCTCACGGGACGGGCCTTTCAGGGGAGAGGGAATGTATCTAGAAAAGCTGTTGATGCGCAATTACCGTTCATTCAATGAAATCGAGATCCCACTTTGCGAGGGTCTGACGGTCTTTGTTGGTGAGAATAACGGCGGCAAAAGCAACGCGATTGACGGCATCCGCCTGCTTACACCACCGCTGAGTGGTCGTCGTGAGATCTACTGTGAGCCGTCAGATGTGCGCTTTGGTAGTGCGGATCGATGCTTTGACATTGAAGGCCGTTTTACCGGACTCAGCCCGGGACAGAAGGGACGCCTGATCACCGCCGCGACTGACCCACACATTTCGGGCTGTTCCTTTGGGTTGCGGTATGAGGAGAGGGGCGGGCGCATTCCAGGTCGCGCTCAGTTCTGGGCGGGGCAGCATCGTGGTGTAGCGGAGCAGGGGGCTCACGAGATGGTGAGGCATGTTTACCTGCCTCCGCTGCGGGATGCAAAGCGCGCCTTGGCGTCCGGCAACTCCACGCGCATTTATAGCCTGCTCAAGCACTTCCTTGGTGAGATGAGCCCCGACCAGTTGGCGACGACGCTCCAAAGGAAGACCAATGCCGATGTGCTCGACAGGGTTGGTGCAGCAGTTGGGGTCAGCCTGGGAGCTCTGACAGGTGGGGTCCGCCAGCAAGGTGCTTCGCTCGGCTTTGCTAGTGATGAAAAGCTCCTCGACATTGCTCGTGACCTAAGATTCAGAATGGCCGATCACGATATCGAGCCGGAGGATCTCCGCTATTCGGGCCATGGATATGCCAACTTGCTCTACATGGCAACCATCGCCATTGAGCTCGAGAAAGTGAGCGAGGCAGATCTCACGATATTCCTCGTTGAGGAGCCAGAGGCACATTTGCATCCTCAGTTGCAGGCCGCAGTTCTAAGCTTTCTCGATGATCAGACGCAGAAGTCGCGAGCGCGTGCTCTGCTTGCTGGAACCGCTTGTGCCGGAGAGCTGCAAGTTGTGGTGGCAACGCACTCCCCTAATCTTTCCGCGTGGGTTGATAGCGCCAAGCTTGTATTTTTCCGCTCGGCCAGCCCTAAGGGTCGAGTCAGCGGCAAACAAGAGATTGATGTTGATGAGCCTGAGGCTTCGCTTGCGGGCGTTCCCGCAGAGGTTCTAAGTGACATTGAGCCCAGCCCGGTTCTCCCCGCATCGCGCCCCCGTCGCCATAGTCAGGTCATACCATTGGCGAGCATCTCGCTTGACGCAGTTGAGCGCCGCAAGGTGGATCGTTACCTTGACGTGACAAAGTCCGCCATGCTCTTTGGTGGGCGCGTGCTTTTGGTTGAAGGCATTGCGGAAGCACTCCTTCTGCCAGTGATTGCCAAGAAGTTTGTGCTGAAAGATCAGCCTGACAAGCTCAGGCTGTTTCGCTCAGCTGTTTTTGTCCCAATTGACGGCGTAGATTTTCAGCCCTACGTCAAGCTTCTGCTCTCGCGATACGCAGGTGCTTGCATAGCTGATCGGGTCGTTGTCATCACGGATGGTGATAGAGGTGAGGCTCAAGGCCAATCTTTGACGCCTGGCCAAGCACGTAGAGACGAACTCTACAACACTGCTGCGCTCCTTAAAAGTGGAGATCTTCTTGATGTAGAGATCAATGACTATTCTTTTGAACCTGCGTTGCTTGAAGCTGGAAACGGTGAGCTGATGGCAAAAATATATTGCCAACTTCACCCGCGCTCTGCGGAGAAGTGGGATGCCGCTATGAAACTGGTTGGCGCGGAACGATCATTGGCTATCCAGGCTATCTTCAAGGACGTTCGAAAGGGCGAATATGCCCATGCACTTGCTGAGGCGCTGCGCAAAGATGGACAGGTGTTAAATGTCCCTAAATACCTGGCAAGCGCGATCACGCAGCTGACCTCATGAGAAACGCTTTAAGGTTTGTTCCCACAGCTGAACAGGCTAAGATCATCGGCCACGGTGGCTCAGCTTTCGTTGAGGCATGCCCCGGTGCGGGGAAGACCAAGGTAATGGTCGAGCGCGCTCGCCAGGTCGTTGCCTCGACGGCGACCGTTTTCGGTCGAGGATTAGCCTTCCTTTCCTTTACACGCGCAGCGGTCTCCGAGCTTGAAAGCCGTCTCTACTCAGAAGGCGTAATCGGTAAGCCAACCTTTCCGCACTTCGTCGGCACCTTTGATAGCTTTGTCTGGCAGTTCTTCATCGCACCATTCGGTGTTCCTGGCGTTGCGCAATCGCCTCATCTCCTTCCGGACAAGGACAAGTTGGATATTGCGCCAAACAATGGGATGAGAGGAATTCCACTTGGATGTTTTGATCGTGAAACAGGCGTCGCGATTAAAGCCAAGATCGAAAGGATTGGTTTTACAGGAGGTTTGCTTAATTACGAAACGACTGCCCGAATTGTTCGAGAGCGCTTCTTGGATCGGGCGGTGTTGGACTTTGACGATGCCCGGCATCTTGCTCTGCAGAGACTTCGAGACAAAAAAAGCGGCGCCGCTTTACGTCGAGCCCTGCAAGCGCGATTTGTGGAGATCATCGTTGATGAGGCACAGGACTGTAATCCAGCTGATCTGGAAATTGTCGCATGGTTGCGCGACGCGGGAGTGCCGATTAAAGTTATCTGTGATCCTAACCAATCCATATACAGTTTTCGGGGAGGTGTGGGAGACGAGTTGAAGGCTTTTGCTGCTACATTTCCTGACGAAGATCGTTTGCCGCTTGCTGGGAATTTTCGATCGGGAAGCAACATTGCCAAAGTCATCGTGGCGCTGCGTGAGCCTTCGGCGCGGGGGCGGCCGGACGAAGCCTTAGGAAAGCATCGTGATGAGCCAACGCCTGTCCATTTATTGGCGTATGCAGGGCACTCAGCGCCCGTGGCAGTGGGCTGTAAATTTGAGGCTCTCACAGCTTCCCTGTCTCTTAACCACACCCAATGCCCCATCATCGGTTCGACATTGAATGCAGCAAGGGCTGCATCCGGGCAGCCGAAGGAAGAGCCCGATGGGGGGCTGTCTTACCGCTTAGCCGTCTGCGTCGACACCTATCATCGCGCAGTGGATATGCGATTAAAGGGCGATGCCTTGGAGGGCTTTCACAGAATTGCCTTAGAACTCTCCGGTGCACTAGATAACGCGACCTACCACCAGCACTTGATCGAGGCCGAGATAGAACCTAATCAATGGCGCCCTAGTGCTATCGCGACTCTCGAAGCGCTCCGATTTCAGCCTGATAAGCACACCACGGTTGAGAGGTGGCTTATCGATGCTCGCGATGTGCTTCGACACCTTCTACCAGCCGGTTCAGCATCGATTGCCCGGAAGCTGCAAAATAAGAAAGAACTCGCTACGGCGTTTTCGCTTGGTAGCGTGTCTAAACATCCTGCGCACACTATTCATGCGGTCAAAGGCAAGGAGTTTGATGCGGTCTGTGTCGTGTTGGCGCCGAAGACTGCAAAAAAAATTGTGGACTGCCTTATCGAAGGTGGGACCTCAGAAGATCTTGAGAGCGCGCGGAAAATCTATGTGGGTGCGTCGAGAGCTCGCCGACTCCTTGTCATAGCGGTTCCGAAGTCCCAAGCGAAACGGCTCCACACGCATCTGTTGGGGACCGGGGCCCTCGTCGCACTTTCTGATGTCTAAGATTAATGCTTCCTGGAAAATCTGTCGATGCACGATGTCAGATTAAGGGTTGGGGTGAACAACGCTTTATTTTAATTTTCAGTGCCGTTAAAGAGCTGGTGATCATTCACCAAAATTTTCAGCAAGGATCGCCGTCTCTAGTTACCCGTCTTCAGCTAATTTTTTCAATTAATGCGCATTCTTTGAATAATACTACAGCGTGACGGAAAAGATCCGGCAGATGGCCCGCGAGGGTATCGAACACACGATTGTAATGGGCCAGTCAAAAGTAGGCATTTTGTCGAGCGAGAAAGAGGCGGCCATTTGTTGCCGATCATGAGCTTCTGGAAGAATTTTCTGCTTTTACGAGATTGCAGCAAACGTAGGGGTCCGCATAATATTGAGGTCTTTATCGCCCTTTCTTTATAAAGTATGAATGGAAATTATAAATCCATGGAAAATTGTTTTTTATTTATTTTAATAAGTTATAATTGCCGCTCATCATAATCAAAAGGAGTAAACATGAAAAAGCACCCCCCGTCATCAACCCTAGAAATTGGTAGCAAGGAATGGGAACAGGCTCGCATCTGGGAAGAGCATGAAAGGATTAGACTCTCAGTGCCCCAAGGAATAATTGAAAATCCCCCTGTCCGGAAGATGTGATACAAGGATTCGCCATGTATAGCTGCAAATGAAGCCTCCCTCACCGGAGGCTTTTTCTCTGTGTGTTTTCCAATGAGACGCACTTTTGGCTGGCCAGCTTTCGTATTTTTTCAGAAAATTGCTGCCTTGGGTCCTCCGCAGAACATCGGTTAACATTTAAGGCTGCATGTTGTTGTCCAGCGCTCTAAAGCTCTCTCTGTAAGATGCCTTAGCGCTTTCAGCGTTGGTGCCTCCTCAGTCTCGTTTCATTTTAGTTTTTCCATCCTGTCGTTCGCGACTTGGTCGTCCTCTTCTTTGCTGCTTGTTCCCGTCGTCGTTCCATGTGGCGAACCTGCTTGAACGACCGATTAAATTGCCCTGGTGTGTAAGCAGGTAGAGGAAGTGGAGGGCCAAACTGCTCAATGGCTGAAAAGCGAGCGGGGACGGAAGGCGGATCGACGTAATGCTTCAAGCCTGGCGGAAGCGTCAACTCGTGCCCGGTGATTTGTTGGGAAATGGGAAGCGAGATGCCGTGCTCATTGACCAGCGAGTTGGACAATGTGTGCCGGAAGCAGTGAAAGCTTTTGAGCCGTTGGGTCAGCCCTTGCTTGATCGCATAGGCCCGGAACTGATCCCCAAGCGCGTCGCCGTAGCCGTTTTCGGCGTTGTAGGGCAAATGCGGGAACACCCGCTCAAAGCCTGCGCGCTTGACCTCATCCACATAGACCAAGAACCCAGCATCGATCAGGGATGTGGGCAGGGGCACAAAACGGGAGGAGTGGGGGTTCTTCAAGCGCTGATCCGGCTTGGCTCCCCGGAAATGCACGCCCCAGAAGTCACCGACCTTGCCGATGTCTTCGACATAGAGCTGCGCGACTTCGTTGACCCGAGCACCGGTCGCAAATCCCAACAGCGTGCCAAACCATCGGTGCGGATACTTTTTGGCCCAAGACGTGAACGCATTCAGCTCGAGCAGTGCTTCGAGCTCAGCCTGGCTAAACGGATCACGGCTCGGCTCATCGGTGAGCGATTTGGCGCGATTGAGGATGGCTTTGTGAGGCGCCTTGCTAATCAGGTCTTCGTTGGCCAAGGCGTTGAAGAAGGACGCAATACGATCCCGATGCTTTTCCTTGGTGCGCATGCTCAGCAGTTCATGACCACCTTGCCGCGCCTTGCTCAGGATTTCGACAGGGGTGAGGCCGGCGAACACCGCCTTCTTGGTGGCGTTGCTGGGGTAGTGCTCAAGCGCATCCAGGAACTTTCGGACGTCATCGGTCTTGTAGTCCTCGACCGGCTTGTCGCCGACAAGCGCCACAAAAAGACCCAGGCTGTGCTCGGTATCCAGCACGTTTTTCGCGCTTCGCCCAACACGCCGCATCTCACTGATGTGGATGGTGGCGCGCTCTGACAGCAGCGGTCCGGCGCTCTTCACAGAAGCCAGTTGCTGAAGAGGGAGGTGTTTCAGTGCGTCCAGCAGCCGAGCATGATCCTCAGCGCCGTTGGCAGACAGCTCCACGCCACCGACCTTGATGGTGTAGGGGCGGGCTTCGTTCCCTTGCAACGCGGCCAGCGCCTGGCTCAGCAAATCGTCCCGCATGCCCGCTCCCTGCCGCATCTGATCGAATGCTTCCGAGAGTGCCACAGCAGTTCGTGCCACGGCCAGGCGGGCAGCATCACCCAGGGCCAAGCGAACGGGACGGACAAGGTAGCGCGAGCCAATGATGGCTTGCAGGTCGGTCGGGACGAAGAAGCGCACGTAGAGCCCAGCAGGGCGGCGCAGAAAATAAGGCTTCGGCACGGGGTTTGATACCTCGTTTGATACCTAACGCAGGCTCAAACTGAACATCAAACCCCGGGCCTAACCTTTGCGAAATCAAGCACTTACTGCTCTTTTCCGCGATCAGATGGTGGAGGTGGGCGGAATCGAACCGCCGTCCGGAAGCACTCCATCCCCAGCACTACATGCTTAGCCCTCCGTTAGATCTCGTTCCCAGGCAGCACGGTTGGCAAAGCGCACCTGGAAACCAGCCTGCTTTATCTGACCGGTAGCTGACAGGCAGCCACTACCGATGGTTCCGTGATAATGACCCTACACCTACGAGCACGGGCACAAGTAGGTTCGGGGGTTCGCCTTAGGCGGCTGTAGAACTACAACTAAAGCCAATTAAGCGGCGATAGCGAAGTCCGAACCGTAGTTGTCATCGTTGGCAACTAAAAGTTTGCTGCTGGATTAACGAGGAAAGCTGCCCCCTCGGCATGCGCCAAGCGACTTCGCGACCCCCGTCGAAACCAGTGCACCCCCGGGGAAAGCAATAAAACGCTGACCGGGTCAGTGTAGGGATCGGCGCGCCCTGTCACAAGTGGTGAGATGCGCAACGCTTACAGTGGCTTCAGTCCCGTACCGAACGGAACAGTCTGCATACGAAGGAGCGACGCGATGGCGACAAGCAAGCCCCCACGTTCGAAACCTGCACGCGCGCTGCCGCGCAAGGCGGCTGCAAGCACGCAACAACCGGCGCGGCCGCGCGCTGCGCGCGCGCAGCAGGCCGGGACCCAGGAGTCCACAGCGACCCGCGTGCAGGGCAAGGCGCGCACGGTGATCTACATCCATGGCATCGGCAACAAGCCGCCGGCCGATGTGCTGCGTTGTCAGTGGGACAAGGCGTTGTTCGGGCGGCCCATGGGCGAGCGCACGCGGCTGGCGTACTGGGTCAATCGCGAGCGGTATCCAGTGGCCGAGCCGGGCAATTGCGACGCGCGCGATGTGGGGCCGGCGCTCAATCAAAGCGTGCAGCGCGCCTTGAGTACGCTTGGCCTGGTGCCGGGCGAACAGGACCTGCACCTGTTGGCAGACGCGCTGGCGCAGAGCGAGCAGGAACGCACCGATCTGCATCGGCTGCTGGACGAGCTTCAGGGCACGCCCGTGCCCGGCAGCGTGCAGGCCAAGGGCGCCATCGATGCGATCAACCGGGTGTTACTGCGGCTGATTTCCGCTGCATTGTTGCAGGATGTGCATGATCTGTTCTTCGTGCCGGAACGTGCGGCGTTGATGCGCGAGAGTCTGGCGCAGCGGCTGCGCGCAGGGGGCGGGCCATTCGTGGTGGTGGCGCACAGCCAGGGGTCGATGATCGCCTTCGATGTGCTGCGCCAGCTGAAGGCCGCCGATTGCGAGGTCAGTTTGTTCCTCACCCTGGGTTCGCCACTGGGCTTGCCGCAGGTGCGCAGCATGTTCAAGCGCTGGACCGGCACGCGCAAATTGCCGTTTCCCGAGTGCGTACAGCGCTGGATCAATGTGGCCGAAACGCGCGACCCGATCGCGCTGGACCCGGACCTCACCGACGACATCGCCAATGCCAAAGGACGTTTCGAGAACCTGGCCGCTGCGCGTTTGAATCCGGATTGGCAGCACAACCCGCATTCGGCTTCGGGCTATCTGTCCATTCCGCAGGTGCGCGCCGCGGTGCGCCAAGCCGTGGGTGTGGGCTTCGATCAGCCGGTGTCCAATGCAGTGCTGATCAAGGACCTCAGCGAGCAGCTCGAAGCGCATGGCCCTGAGTACCGGCACGATGTGCTGATCGAGCTGGATCGGCGCGTGTTGGGGAACGACCCTGCCGGTGTGCGCGCATTGCTGTTGCAGCATGTGCGCGAAGCCGCTGCGCGTACCACCGGCCTGAGCGGCGATGCGCTGGATGAGGCGATCGAGCTGGAAGACAGCCTGCAGCGTTTCGTGTCTGCGCGACTGACCCGATTCGAGATCGAGTCGCTGCAGGATCGCTACCGCGCGTTGGGCTTTCGGCGGGTATGGCGCGATGCCGGAAAACGCGCGTTGATCCATGTGTCGGGCAATGTGCTGCATGCCGATGCGGCACGCACGGCGTATCGCGCACGCGGGCAGCAGATCGGTTGGGCGGTGATGGATACCGGCATCGTGGCCGATCACCCGCATTTTTTCGTCAAGGGTGAACGCGACACCGTGGTGGCACAGTGGGATTGCACGCGGCGCGGCGCGCCCAAACGGCTGACCCGCGCCGATGGCACGGCGTTTACCCGGCTCGATCGGCATGGCCACGGCACGCATATCGCCGGCATCATCGCCGGCCAGTGCCGCGCGTCGATCCCGGAGGCGGGCGGCACGCCCGGCCGTCCGCTGGAATTTTCCGGCATCGCGCCGGATACCCAGCTGTATGGCTTCAAGGTGCTCGACAATGCCGGAAACGGCCGCGATTCGTGGACGATCAAGGCAGTGCAGCAGGTGGCCGACATCAACGAGCGTGCCGGCGAGCTGGTCATCCATGGCGTCAATCTGAGCCTGGGCGGCTGCTTCGACCCGGAGAGCTACGGTTGCGGGTTTACGCCGTTGTGCAACGAATTACGCCGGCTGTGGCGGCAAGGCGTGCTGGTGGTGGTCGCGGCCGGCAACGAAGGCCTGGCCTGGTTGATGCGCAACGACGGTGACGCATATGCGGCCAACATGGATCTGTCGATCAGCGACCCGGGCAATCTGGAAGACGCCATCGTGGTCGGTTCGGTGCACAAGAGCAGTCCGCACAACTATGGCGTGTCGTATTTTTCCTCGCGCGGGCCGACCGCCGACGGCCGCAGCAAGCCGGATGTGGTCGCGCCAGGGGAGAAGATCCTGTCGGCCTACTACGACTTCGACCCGAACGACCCGACCAGCCTGATGGTGGAGATGAGCGGCACCAGCATGGCCGCACCGCATGTCTCCGGCGTGCTGGCCGGCTTCCTGTCGGCGCGCCGTGAGTTCATCGGCTTCCCCGATCGGGTCAAGCAACTGCTGCTGGATACCTGCACCGACCTGCAGCGCGACCGCTATGTGCAGGGCAGGGGAGTGCCGAATTTGATGCGGATGCTGGGAACGACGTGATCCGGGAATCGGGAGTGGGGAATCGGGAATCGTAAAAGCGACCAGCATCCACGACCTCAGCTCGTGCTCAGCCGGCTATATCGCCTGCCGTTGCGGGAAAGGATCTTGCCGTTGCGATTCCCAATTCCCAATTCCCAATTCACGCATCGCGGTTATGCCGCCGCATCACGCGCTGCTTGTCGCGCTGCCAGTCGCGGTCCTTGGCGGCGTCGCGCTTGTCGTGATTCTGCTTGCCCTTGGCCAGGGCGATTTCCAGCTTGACCTTGTTGTTGCTCCAATACAGCGCGGTAGGCACCAGGGTGTAGCCTTCGCGCTCCACGCGTGTGAGCACCTTGTCGATCTCGGCCCGGTGCAGCAGCAGTTTGCGGTCGCGCCGTTCCACTGGCACCGTGTGGGTGGAGGCCTGGATCAGCGGCGTGATCTGTGCGCCGATCAGGTAGATCTCGCCGGAGCGCACATAGGCATAGCCGTCGACGATGTTGGCGCGGCCGGCGCGGATCGCCTTGACCTCCCAGCCCTGCAGTGCCAGGCCGGCTTCGTAGCGTTCTTCCAGGTGGTATTCGTGGCGCGCACGCTTGTTCAACGCGATGGTTTTCGTGGCCTTCGCGCCGTTTGCTTTATCCTTGGTCTGTTTCTTGCTCATCCGCCCATTGTCGCCGATTCGGTGTCGTCAAACGATCTTCCGTCTTTCACAAGTTAGCGAATGCCTACCATCCGTCGCAGCGCCCTGGTCGAACACAGCGCCTCCCGCATGTTCGATCTGGTCAATGATGTCGCCGCCTATCCGCGCCGCTTCGGCTGGTGCGACGCTGCCAATGTGCTCGAGCAGGACCAGGCGCACATCGTGGCGCGCCTGGATTTGGGGCTGGGGTCGTTCCGCACCTGGTTCACCACCGAGAACATCCTTGAACGCCCGGAGCGCATCGTCATGCACCTGCGCGATGGCCCGTTCAAGCGCCTGGAAGGCCTGTGGGAGTTCCAGGCGCTGGGCGAGGGCGCCTGCAAGGTGAGTCTCACCCTGGAGGTCGAAACCAGCTCGCGGCTGCTTGGCCCGGCGCTGGCGCTGGGGTTTCAGGGCCTGGCCGATCGCATGGTCAATGATTTCGTGCGCGTCGCCGACCGCGGCGACGTCTAGGTTGCGCAGCGGCATGCGCATCGAAGTCGTGCTGGCCTGGCCGGATCGCTACAGCTCGGTACACCTGGAATTGCCTGAAGGCGCAACGGTGGCCGAAGCCGTTGCCATGTCCGATCTGGCGGTGGAGCGGGCCCCCGCCGCGTATGCGGTGCACGGGCTGATCGCGCGGCCGGAGCAGGGGTTGCGCGACGGCGACCGGGTCGAATTGCTCAGGCCGCTGTTGCTGGATCCGAAGGAAGCCCGCCGCAGGCGTGCCGGACCAAGCAAGAAAGCCGGCCCCAACCGCTAGCGATTGCCAGCGCTGCGACGACGCAGACTCGCTGCAACGCCATCGCTGCTGACGGCGTGTCTCGAAGAATCAGCCGTGTTGGTTGAGTTCGAACGAGCGCGCTTGGACTAAGACATGCGACAGACAGCACGATCGATCGGTCCTGGGAGTCAGCGCTGTAGAGTCACTGAAGCGCTCTGTTGGCATCGGGCAAAACGAAAAACGCATCCGTTCGAAGGGATGCGTTTTGGGTCCGATCAAGCGATCACGAGACCGCCCGGTAACCGCATCAACGGCCGCGTTGCTTCTTCTTGTCGCGGGCCAGGTTGCGGCCGAACTGCTTGGGCGCGGCTTTGGCCAGTTGCTCGTCCTGCGACGGGAAATAGTCGCCTTCCCAGCGTGCGACCTGTTCGTTCTCGAAGAACACGGTGAAATTCTTGATCTCGGTACGCGCCAGACGGTCCACGCGCTGCGTGGAGGTGTAGTCCCAGCGCTGGGCATGGAACGGGTCGGGGATCGAGGGCGTGCCCAGCAACGCACTGACCTGCTGCTTGCTCTGGCCTACCTGCAGTTGCTCCACGGCGTTCTGTTTGATCAGATTGCCCTGGTAGATCGGCTGCTTGTAGATGATGCCGCAGCCAGCGGTGGAAAGAGCAATGGCGGCGACCAGCAGGAGATTACGCATCGGGGATTAAGTGCTGAGGAAATCACGCCGATGATACACTTCCGCCGGTCGCCGCGACCCGTTTGATGGCAGCTGGCGCTAAATCGCCAATGAACGGAGAACGTATGGAAACCCACGACCTGCGCAAAGTCGGGCTCAAGGTGACCCATCCGCGCATGCGGATCCTGGAACTGCTCGAACAGAAGAGCAATCAGCATCACCTCAGCGCAGAAGACATCTATCGCCAACTGCTCGATCACGGCGACGAGATCGGGCTGGCGACGGTCTACCGGGTGCTGACCCAGTTCGAGGCGGCCGGCCTGGTGCTGAAGCACAATTTCGAAGGCGGGCAGGCCGTCTACGAGCTGGACCGCGGCGGTCATCACGACCATATGGTGGACGTGGATACCGGTCATGTGATCGAGTTCGAGAGCGAGGAAATCGAGGCGCTGCAGCGCCAGATCGCCGCCAAGCATGGCTACGAACTGGAAGAGCACTCGCTGGTGCTGTACGTGCGCAAAAAGCGTCCGCGTTGAGTTCAGTGTCTGCAGAGATCTAATGACAGGGCGGCTTCGGCCGCCTTGTGCGTGCTGGGGCGTGTTGGTGGGTTTGCTGCAGGCCCATGCTCCCATCCGCCCTTCGGGCACCTTCCCCCCAGGCGGGGGAAGGGAGACTCATCAGCGGGGGAGGGAACGGGGACTGTGAATTTGCGAACGACCGGCCCCGCTCAGGCGCTTTGCAGCAGCTTGCGGGCGGCCGCGCGCGCTTCCTTGCTCACTTCCACACCACCCAGCATGCGTGCCAATTCTTCCTGGCGGGCCTGCGGGCCGAGCAGTTCGACCGCACTCTGGGTCATGCCGTCCACCGGCGCCTTGCTGACCCGGTAATGCGCGTGGCCCTTGGCGGCGACCTGCGGCAAGTGGGTAACGCACAGCACCTGGCGCTCTTCGCCCAGCGCGCGCAGCTTCTGCCCGACGATGTCGGCCACCGCGCCGCCGATGCCCGAATCCACTTCGTCGAACACCATGGTGGGCACGCTGTCCAGGCCCAGCGCCGCCACTTCGATGGCCAGCGAAATGCGCGACAGCTCGCCGCCGGAGGCGACCTTGCGCAAAGCGCGCGGGGGCTGCCCGGCGTTGGCGGCGACCAGGAATTCCACCCGTTCGGCGCCATTGGGGTCCGGCCGGGGGCTCTCGTGCGGCTGTAGCTGGATCAGGAACTGCCCGCCGCCCATGCCCAACTCGCCGATCAGCGCGGTGGTCGCGGCCGACAACGCCTCGGCGGCGGCGGTGCGGCTGTCGCTGAGCACGCCGGCCGCGCTGCGCCAGGCGCCGGTGGCGATTTCGATGTGCTTGTCGAGCTGCTGCAGGCGCTCGTCGGCGCCGCGCAGGCTCTCGACTTCGGCGCTCAGGTGGTCGCGATGCGCGGCCAGTTCGTCCGGCGTGACGCGGTGTTTGCGGGCCAGGTCGTGCAGGCGGCCAAGGCGGCGCTCCATCGCCTCGAACTGGGCCGGGTCGGCCTCCAGGTCGTCGCGCACACGGTCGAGCAGGGCCAGCGCTTCCTCGATCTGGATCACGGCGCTGTCCAGCAGCGCGTCCACTTCGCCCAGCCGCGGTTCGTGTTCGGCCACGCGCGACAAATCGTGGCGGCTGTCCTGCAACAGGCCCAGGGCACTGGCGCCGTCGTCGCCGTTGAGCTGCTGGGCGACGCTGTCGCAGGCACCGATCAGCGCGGTGGCATGGGCCTGGCGGCGGTGATTGACGTCCAGTGCGGCAATCGCGGCCGGATCCAGGTCCTCGCGTTCCAGTTCGGCCAGTTGGTGTTCCAGAAAGCCGATCCGGTCGGAGACATCGCCTTGCGCGGAGAGCGCATCACGCTCGTCCAGCAGCGCCTGCCAGCGCTGGCTGGCCTGGCGCACCTGCTCGCGCTGGGCGCTGTTGCGGGCGTAGGCATCGAGCAGGGCGAGCTGGCTGTGCCGGGCCATCAGCGCCTGGTGCTCGTGCTGGCCGTGGATTTCGACCAGTCTCGAGGCGAGTTCCGCCAGTTGCGAGGAGGTGACCGGGCGGCCGTTGATCCAGGCGCGCGAGCCGCCGTCGGCGCGGATGATCCGGCGCAGCTGGCATTGCGCCTCGTCGTCGAGTTCGTTGTCGGCCAGCCAGCGCAGCCCGGGATGCTCGGCCGGCAGCTGGAATTCGGCCGACAGTTCGGCGCGCTCGGCGCCATGACGCACCACGCCGCTGTCGGCGCGCAGGCCGGACAGAAAGCCCAGCGCGTCCACCATCAGCGACTTGCCGGCGCCGGTTTCGCCCGATACCACGGTCATTCCCGGCCCGAATTCCAGTTCGGTGGCACGGACAACGGCGAAATCCTTGATCGAGAGGTGTCTGAGCATGAGGTCGAGTGTGAACGCTTTGGGGAAGCTTAGGGTGGCAGGGGCAGACGGGGAATCGGACGCTTGCCATCCCCGGGGCCAGACATTATCTATGCGCTGTCTCACCGGATGATCCCATGCGCGCGTCCCAGTCCCCAATGCTCGACCCCCGCGCCCGCCAGTTGCTGCGCACCCTGATTGCGCGCTACATCCGCGACGGCGAGCCGGTGGGGTCAAAGACGCTGGCCCAGCATGCGGGGTTGGACGTCAGCCCGGCCACCATCCGCAATATCCTGGCCGACCTGGAAGACGTCGGCCTGCTCAGCTCCCCGCATACCTCGGCCGGACGCGTGCCCACTGCGCATGGCTACCGGGTGTTCGTCGACAGCCTGGTGCAGATGCAGCCGCCTGGCGAAGAGGAAGTCCGCCGCCTGCGCGCGGAGCTGGCCAGCGGCAACGGCACGCAATCGTTGCTGGGCAGCGCCTCGCAGATGCTGTCGGCGATGAGCCACTTCGTCGGCGTGGTCAGCGCGCCGCGCCGCGAGCAGTTCGCGTTCCGGCATATCGACTTCGTGGCGCTGGATGCGCGCCGCGTGCTGGCGATCCTGGTGTTTGCCGACAACGAGGTGCAAAACCGCGTGATCGAGCCGCGCCGCGCTTACGAGCCGGCCGAGCTGGAACGGGTGGCCAATTACCTCAATGCGCAGTTCGCCGGGCGCGCGCTGGCCGACATCCGCGCCTGCCTACTGCGCGAGCTGCGCATGGCCAAGAGCGAGATGGAACAACTGCTGGCGCACAGCGTGGACCTGGCCAGCGAGGCGCTGGTACCGGCCGATGCCGAGGACATGGTGATGGCCGGGCAGACCCGGCTGATGGGCGTGCAGGACCTGTCGGATCTGGATCGCCTGCGCGAACTGTTCGAGGCCTTCGCCAGCAAACGCGAGATCCTGCAGCTGCTCGAACGCACCATCCAGGCGCCGGGCGTGCGCATCTTCATCGGCGAAGAAACCGGCATGGTGTCGCTGGAAGACGTCTCGCTGGTCACTGCACCTTACGCCGCCAATGGCCAGGTGCTGGGCGTGCTGGGGGTGATCGGGCCCAAACGCATGGCCTACGACCGGCTGATTCCGCTGGTGCAGACCGCCGCCGACGTGCTGGGCGCGGCCATGGAGTCGCCCGGTACGCGATAACCGGCATCGATCGGCGCGATGCTTTGCTTGAAACGCGCGCGGGCGCCCATATACGGAGTGACGTTGGGGCGGGCGTTCCGCTTGCCCGGGAACTGCATATGAACCAAGACCACCCCGAATTCGACTCCGAAGACCTGTCCCAGAACCCGCCCGAGACCGATCCGCTCAAGGCCGAGATCGAATCGCTGCGCAGCGAGATCGCCCTGGTCAAGGCCGATGCCCTGCGCGAGCGCGCCGACCTGGAAAACCAGCGCAAGCGTATCGCCCGCGACGTGGAAAACGCGCGCAAGTTCGCCAACGAGAAGCTGCTCGGCGAACTGCTGCCGGTGTTCGACAGCCTGGACGCGGGACTCACCGCCGCCGGCACCGAGCCCAGCCCGCTGCGCGACGGCCTGGACATGACCTACAAGCAATTGCTCAAGGTGGCCGCCGACAACGGCCTGACCCTGCTCGATCCGGTCGGCCAGCCGTTCAACCCGGACCAGCACCAGGCGATCAGCCAGGGCGAGGCCGAGGGCGTTGCGCCGGGCCACGTCGTGCAGGTTTTCCAGAAGGGCTACCTGCTCAACGATCGCCTGCTGCGCCCGGCCCTGGTGGTCGTGGCCAAGCACGACTGAACCGCAGCGCCGGCTGAACTGCCAGGCGCAGGCATGAAACACAGATGTGCGCCGGTGGCTTGAACACCTGCGCACCACCCCCACATCTCAGCCAGACCCGGCGTCGCCGGACACAGCTACAGAATCATCAGGAGCGTATCCATGGGCAAGATCATTGGTATTGACCTCGGCACCACGAACTCGTGCGTGTCGATCATGGACGGCGGCAAGGCCCGCGTCATCGAAAACTCCGAGGGCGATCGCACCACGCCTTCGATCGTCGCCTACACCAAGGACGGCGAAGTGCTGGTCGGCGCCTCGGCCAAGCGCCAGGCCGTGACCAACCCGAAGAACACCTTCTACGCGGTGAAGCGCCTGATCGGCCGCAAGTTCACCGATGGCGAAGTGCAGAAGGACATCTCGCACGTGCCGTACGGCATCCTGGCGCACGACAACGGCGACGCCTGGGTGCAGACCAGCGATGCCAAGCGCATGGCGCCGCAGGAAATCTCCGCGCGCGTGCTGGAAAAGATGAAGAAGACCGCCGAAGACTTCCTCGGCGAGAAGGTCACCGAGGCGGTGATCACCGTGCCGGCGTACTTCAACGACAGCCAGCGCCAGGCCACCAAGGATGCCGGCCGCATCGCCGGTCTGGACGTCAAGCGCATCATCAACGAGCCGACCGCCGCAGCCCTGGCCTATGGCCTGGACAAGAACGGCGGCGACCGCAAGATTGCCGTCTACGACCTGGGCGGCGGTACCTTCGACGTGTCGATCATCGAGATCGCCGAAGTCGATGGCGAAAAGCAGTTCGAAGTGCTGGCCACCAACGGCGACACCTTCCTGGGCGGCGAAGACTTCGACAACCGCGTCATCGAGTACCTGGTCGACGAATTCAACAAGGACCAGGGCATCGACCTGCGTAAGGATCCGCTGGCGCTGCAGCGCCTGAAGGACGCCGCAGAGCGCGCCAAGATCGAGCTGTCGTCCAGCCAGCAGACCGAAGTGAACCTGCCGTACGTCACCGCCGATGCGTCGGGCCCGAAGCACCTCAACATCAAGTTGACCCGTGCCAAGCTCGAAGCGCTGGTGGAAGACCTGGTCAAGAAGTCGATCGAACCGTGCCGCACCGCGTTGAACGACGCCGGCCTGCGCGCCAGCGACATCAACGAAGTGATCCTGGTCGGCGGCCAGACCCGCATGCCGAAGGTGCAGCAGGCGGTTGCCGATTTCTTCGGCAAGGAACCGCGCAAGGACGTCAACCCGGACGAAGCGGTGGCCGTGGGTGCGGCGATCCAGGGCGGCGTGCTGGCCGGCGACGTCAAGGACGTGCTGCTGCTGGACGTGACCCCGCTGTCGCTGGGTATCGAGACCATGGGCGGCGTGTTCACCAAGATCATCGAAAAGAACACCACCATTCCGACCAAGGCCTCGCAGACCTTCTCCACCGCCGAAGACAACCAGTCGGCCGTGACCGTGCATGTGTTGCAGGGTGAGCGCGAGCAGGCCCGCTTCAACAAGTCGCTGGCCAAGTTCGACCTGTCCGGCATCGAGCCGGCGCCGCGCGGCATGCCGCAGGTGGAAGTGTCCTTCGACATCGACGCCAACGGCATCCTGCACGTGTCGGCCAAGGACAAGAAGACCAACAAGGAACAGAAGGTCGAGATCAAGGCCGGTTCGGGTCTGTCGGACGAAGAGATCCAGCGCATGGTCGCCGACGCGGAAGCCAACCGCGAAGAAGACAAGAAGTTCCAGGAGCTGGTGCAGGCCCGCAACCAGGCCGATGGTCTGATCCATGCCACCCGTACCGCGATCACCGAGCATGGCAGCAAGGTCGGTGGCGATGTGATCGGCAAGGTGGAAGCGGCGCTGTCGGATCTGGAAACCGCCATGAAGGGCGACGACAAGGCGCAGATCGAAGCACGCACCAAGACGCTGGAAGAAGCCGGCCAGTCGTTGTACGCAGCAGCTGCGGCGGCAGAGCAGGGCGGTAACGCCGATGCGGCCAGCGGCAATGCCCAGGCCTCCAAGGCCGCCGACGACGTGGTGGACGCCGAGTTCACCGAGGTCAAGGACGACAAGAAGTAAGCCGTGATTTGGGAGTCGGGAGTGGGGATTGGCAAGCGCTAAAGCTTGCCGATTCCCGTCCCGATATCCTTAACGCGTCGCGTCGCCAGGGCGGACCAGCACACGCTGTCCGCTTTTGCGTTTCAACGAATCTCAAATCACGAATCCCGAATCCCGGCTTATGAGCAAACGCGATTACTACGAAGTGCTGGGCGTTGCCCGTGGCGCCAGCGACGAGGAGCTGAAGAAGGCGTACCGGCGCTGTGCGATGAAGCACCACCCGGACCGCAATCCTGGCGACGCGGCTGCCGAAGCGGCGTTCAAGGAATGCAAGGAAGCCTACGAGGTGCTGTCCGATGGCAATAAGCGGCGCGCCTACGACGCGCACGGCCATGCGGCCTTCGAGCACGGCATGGGCGGTGGCGGTGGGCCGGGTGGCCCGGACATGGGAGATATCTTTGGCGATATCTTCGGCAATATTTTCGGCGGTGGCGCCGCCGGTCCGCGCGCTGCGCGACGTGGTGCCGACGTTGGTTACGTCCTGGAACTGGATCTGGAAGAAGCTGTCGCCGGCATCGAGCGCCGCATCGAGATTCCGACGCTGGTCGAATGCGCGCCCTGTCACGGCAGCGGTTCGGAAGACGGCAAGGTCGAGACCTGCGGTACCTGCCATGGGCGCGGCCAGGTGCGCATCCAGCGCGGCATTTTCGCCATGCAGCAGAGCTGCCCGCATTGCGACGGGCGCGGCACGCTGATCCAGAACCCCTGCAAGACCTGCCACGGTGCCGGTCGCGTGGAAGAAGACAAGGTGCTGTCGATCAAGGTGCCCGCCGGCGTGGATACCGGCGACCGGATTCGTCTTGCAGGCGAAGGCGAGGCCGGCCCGGCCGGCACGCCGCCGGGCGATCTGTATGTGGAAGTGCGGGTGCGCGAGCATGCGATCTTCCAGCGCGACGGCGACGATCTGCATTGCGAGGTGCCGATCCGCATTTCGCAGGCCGCGCTCGGCGATACCGTGCGCGTGGCGACCCTGGGCGGCGAAGCGGAGATCCGCATCCCGGCCGAGACCCAGACCGGCAAGTTGTTCCGTCTGCGCGGCAAGGGCGTGCGTTCGGTGCGCAGCCGTAGCGAAGGCGATCTGTATTGCCGCGTGGTGGTGGAGACCCCGGTCAATCTCACCGCCGACCAGCGCGAACTGCTGCAGCAGTTCGAAGCGACGTTCACCGGCGAGGATGCACGCAAGCATTCGCCCAAGTCGGCCACCTTCATCGACGGCGTCAAGGGGTTTTGGGATCGGATGACGTCCTGACCCAGGTGGCGTGATGTCACGATGGCCCGGCGTGCGGCTTGCTGCGCGTCGGGCTCTTTTTTTGGGTTGTCCCGAAGGCTGCCCGCGATGCGGCCGATGCGTTGAAGTTGCGGACGCAACGCGATGTCAGCGTGAGAATTGCCGGGGCAGCTGCGCGCGTTTCAGTAGCGC
Source organism: Xanthomonas sp. A1809 (assembly GCF_017746015.1). Lineage (NCBI taxonomy): Bacteria > Pseudomonadati > Pseudomonadota > Gammaproteobacteria > Lysobacterales > Lysobacteraceae > Xanthomonas > Xanthomonas sp. A1809. The sequence goes on from NZ_JAGHWZ010000007.1 coordinate 30,266, forward strand.
CACTGCGAGATCTCCAGCGACATCTCCGCACATCGCACGTGTGTGTTTGACGCGTCGTCATTGCCTTCAGACGCAGCACGCTGTCGCCCGCAACGCGAGGCAACGCCAGTCCTTGATCGTGCAGTTCGGCCATTGGCCTGCAGCATCGGTCGAGCGTCTTTTGGCGTCTCACCTTGCTCAACGAGCGTATTGCCACTCACGCTGCGCCGGCGGGCTTGGGCATCTGGCCATGATGTGTTCAAGACTAGGGGCGTGCTATTCAGCAGCGCCCACTGCCGGTGGTGCCGTTCCTCCACGACATCCTGGCAAGGTTGCGCGGATAATCGGTGCCATCTCTCCAGCACGGCCGCCCGCATGAGCGATGCAACCGACAGCCACCTCGTCCATGGTCGCCGCCAGCGTCCGGACGGCCCTTCGCCGATCGACGTGATTTCGGTGCAATCGCAATTGGTCTATGGCCATGCCGGCAACAGCGCTGCGGTGCCGCCGCTGCGCGCGCTGGGACTGCGTGTGGCCGAAGTACCCACCACGTTGCTGAGCAACGCGCCGTTTTACGCGACCCTGCGCGGGCGCATCCTGCCAGCCGACTGGCTGGCGGATTTGTTGCTGGGCGCCACCGAACGTGGCTTGCTGCAGCGTGCACGCATGCTGGTGTCCGGCTATTTCGGCAGCCTGGCCAACGGCGAAGCCTTTGCCGACTGGCTGGAGCAGACCTTGCCGCAGGCCCCGCAGCTGCGTTATTGCCTGGACCCGGTGATTGGCGACACGCACACCGGCCCATATGTGGAACCCGGGCTGGAGCGCGTGTTCGCCGAGCGTCTGCTGCCGCACGCCTGGCTGGTGACGCCCAACGCGTTCGAGTTGGGGCGGTTGACCGGTTTGCCGAGCCTGCAGCAGGACGAGGCCATCGCCGCCGCGCGCGCGTTGCTGGCGCGTGGGCCGCAATGGGTACTTGCACACAGCGTGGCCGGTGCCGCAGGTGAGCTGGTGACCTTGGCAGTCAGCGATGCGGCGGTGTATCGCTGGGCCAGCCCGCACCTGCCGGTCGATGTGGCAGGCACCGGCGATGTGCTGATGGCGCTGCTGATTGGCTTTCTGTTGCGCGATGTGCCGTTCGAGCAGGCGGTGGGACACGCGCTCAGCGGCGTGCATGGCGCGCTGGAAGCGACGCTGGCCGCAGGTTTCGAGGAGTTCGACGTGCTGGCCGCGGCGCCGGCCGCACTTGCTGGGACGCCGCGATTTGCCGTCGAGCGATTGGCATGATCGCGCAGCCGGTGGTCGGCATCGTCGGCATCGCCGGCGCGTACGGGCGCTGGCTGGCGCAGTTCCTGCGCACGCGCATGCAGCTGGACGTGATCGGGTTCGATCCGGCCGACAGCGGCAGCATGGACGAAGCCACACTGGCGCAGCGTGCTGACGTACTGATTTTCGCCGCGCCGATTCGCCATACCGCCGCATTGATCGAGCGGTATGTGGCACTCGCCGGCGCACGCGCTGCCGCGCAGCTGTGGCTGGATGTCACCTCGATCAAACAGGCACCGGTCGCGGCAATGCTGACCTCGCAGGCGGACGTGGTCGGCCTGCATCCGATGACCGCACCGCCAAAATCGCCGACCTTGAAAGGGCGCGTGATGGTGGTCTGCGAAGGGCGGCTGCAGCGCTGGTCGGCGTGGGTGCAGAACTTGTGCAGCGCGCTGCAGGCCGAATGCGTGTATGCAACGCCGGAGCACCATGACCGCGTGATGGCGCTGGTGCAGGCGATGGTACACGCCACTCACCTAGCGCAGGCCGGCACCCTGCGCGACTACGCACCGCTGCTGGGCGAGCTGCGCGCACTGATGCCGTACCGCTCGGCATCCTTCGAACTGGATACCGCGGTGATCGCGCGCATTCTCTCGCTGAACCCCTCGATCTACGAAGACATCCAGTTCGGCAACCCGTATGTGGGCGAGATGCTCGACCGGTTGCTGCAGCAGCTGCAGCAACTGCGTGCCTTGGTGGCGCGGGGCGACGATGCTGCGCGTGCGCAGTTCCGCACCCAGTTCCTGCACGACAACGCGCAAGCCTTGCAGCACGACGCGCTTGCGGCAGGCAATTACACCTACGAGCGCGTGGGCTACCTGCTGGCCGATCTCACCGAGCCGTTGACACTGAGCGTGTATCTGCCCGAAGACCAGCCCGGCTCGCTGCGCGCCTTGCTGCATGTGTTCGAGCGGCATGGAGTGAACCTGTCTTCGATCCACTCGTCGCGCACGCCGGTTGGCGAACTGCATTTCCGGATTGGCTTTGAGGTGGCGAGCGATCGTGCCGCATTGGCGCAGGCAGCGACCGAGATCGACCGAAGCGGGATCGGCCGGGTGCTGGAGCGTTCCGGCAGCTAGTGGCGTGACCAAGCCCGCCCCAACGCGGTCGAATTCATCCACACAGGGTGTGGATGAAACTTGCACAAGCGTGTGGATAACTGCGCACGGCCCTTGCAGCGCAAGGGTCGGGCAGTGGGTGGTCAAAATTTGACCAGGCTGTGAGGTGACGAAGCGCGGGTTTGGCTGCCGTACCTAGAGCGCGGAAAGGCGTAGCTCGCCGCCGTCGGTCACAAACCGCTGCCCCTGACGTTGCAGATGTCGACCGTCGGGAAGCTCGTAACGCGGTGCCGACTGCGGGTTTGCGCGCGGTTGTTGCTCGTCGCGAAATTCGATGATGACGTAAGGCTCGCCATCTGCACCGATTGCGGGAAATTGCCGGAAAGACATACGCACCTCCGAAAGTTCCTGAGTTTGCAGTGCAGATCGCGATGGACTGCACGCCCGGCGCCGAGCCGGTATGGCGAGCATGCGCATGCAGGTGTTACCCAGATGTCGATATGCGGTGAGGTGTGCGAGCCCTGCTGGTTGAGCTCGTCAGGCGCGGTGGCGACAGTGTTTGGCCACGCCGACAAGCGGCTGAGTACGCGTGCGTGGCATGGACGGCTGCCTGGCAGCGATGGGGCAGGCAGCTGCAACCTCGGGTTCGACCACGCGCCAAGCGCGCTGAAGCGTCGCTGGGCGTAATCAGCCAGCCACCTGCGTGACGGTTGCGTACGTGCGTGCGCTGCGTAGGCTTTGCTTGAATCCAGGGATGCTGCTGCGGCATCGCCAAGTCACTCGCACAACCGCGCGATTGCCCGGCATCACCGCCTGCCCGGCGCGCAGCCGAGCGGTCAACGACTCAACTGCAAGGCATCCCGGTCGGCGGTGGCCGCCGCCAGTTCGGCACGCGCAGAGGCGATGCGCGCCTGCGCATCGATCAGGCGTACGCGCGCGTCGTTGGCGGTTTCCTCGCGCTGGTTGACCAGGAAAAAGTCACCCGAGCCCAGCTCGAAGCGCCGCCGCTCGGCCGCGGCCAGGCGGTCTGCCAAGCCGCGTTCCTCATCGGCGATCTTGGCCAGCCGCTCGGCGGCATTGAGCGAGATGACGATCGATTCGACCTCGATCGAAATCTGGTCGCGTAGAAAACGGCTGCGCTGATCCAGCGCTTCGATCTCGGCACGCGCTTCGGCCACGCGGCCCCTGGCGGCGCGGTTTTCCAGCGGCACGCTGAAACGGAAGCCGATGATGGCGTCGGTCAGCGACCGGTTCGGGCCGCCGACGCCGGGCGGGCCCAGATCCTTGCTGACTTCCACGCTGACATCCAGGCGTGGTTTGAGATCGTTCTGGGCCAGCATCAGCCGTGCGGTGGCCTGGTCGATGCGGGTCAGCACGGCGCGGTAATCCGGGCGCTCCACCGGCGCGGTGATCTTGCTGGCGCCGGCCAGTCCTTCCAGCGCCGAGGTGTCGGCCGGCAGGCGTTCGGCGGACACGATCAGCGGCATGCCGGCCTCGTCGCGCAAATACAGCGACAAGGCGTTGGCCGCATTGGCGAAGTCCTGTTCCGCGCGCACCACCAAGGCGCGACGACGCACCAGATTCTGGTCGTTTTCGGTCAGCAGGATGGTGGGTCGCGCACCGAGCGTGACCTGGCGCGAAATCGCATTGCGCCGTTGCTCGGCCAGTTGCAGCAGCTCGTTGTAGGCGCGCAACTTCAGCCCGGCGGCGACCCAGTTCTGGTAGGCATCCACGGCGCGCCGCTGCACGCCGATGGCCACCATTTCCGCTTCGTACTTGGCCACATCGATATCGGTGCTGGCGATACTGCGCTTGGTGCGGCGTTCGTCGATCACGCGGTCGCGCAGCAGCGCGTACAGCGCGCCGACCTTCACTTCGCCGCCGCGATCGGTATAAGACTTGTCCTCGTAGATCGGGAAGGAGCCACGCGAGGAGCGGTAGCCACCGTAGTAATAGCCGCCGTTCTCTTCGAACGGCCGCTTGACCCCGGTTTCGATCGTACTGCCGTCGTAATAGCCGGCCTCGCGCGAGCGGCCTTCGATGTCGAACACCGTGTCGAAGGCGCCATCGGCCGAGATGCCCTTGCCTTCGGCCTGGCGCACCTTCGCCAGCGCTTCGACGATCTGCGGTGCCGAGCGTGCCGAGGACTGCAGCACCTCATCCAGCGTCAGCGCAGCGGCCTGGGCGAATGCCGCACCGGGGCTGAGTGCGATCAACAGGACGACAAGACGGCCGATCATTTCTTACCCGTCGCTTCGTCTTCGGACTTGGGTGCGGCCGGCTTGGCCTTGCTCTCTTCCTGCGTGGCCGCAGCCGGGCGCCGTCCGAATTCCAAGGGGAAGTTGTTGAGCTGGCGCCACAGTTCGTAGCCGACCTTGACCGTTTCGCCCTGCACCCAGCCGCGCACCTTGCCGCCCTGGCGGGCGAATTCCTGCGCCGGCCATGCCGGCTTGCCCGGCATCGGCTCCACCAGGATGCGGAACAGCCCATCGGGCGCGGCGTTGGGGTCGATGGCGCGCACCCGGCCGTCGAACATGCCGTGCGCCACCGACGGCCAACCGCTGAACTGGATCGCCGGCCAGCCTTCGAATTCCAGCCGCACCGGGCGGCCGGGGCGGATCAGCGGCACGTCGCGGCCGTCGATATACAGCTCGACCGCGCGTTCCACCCGTTCCGGCGCGATCACCGCCAGCACGGTGCCCGGCGAGACCATGGCGCTGCCGCTGGCGGCATTGAGCTGCTGCACGCGGCCGTCGCGCGGGGCGCGCACCAGCTGTGCAGACTGGCGATTCAGCTGGATGTCGATGCGGGTCAGCTTGGCGCGCGATTCGGCCAGCTTGGCGTCGGCTTCGGCCACCTTGATCTGGGTCAGCTCGTAGTCGCGGCGTCCGGCCAGGCCTTCGGCCAGCAATTGTCTGCTACGCGCCACGTCGATGCTGGCCACTGCACGCGACTGCTGGATGGCGGCGATTTCCGCCTGCGCCTGCGCGCGCTCGCTGGCCAGGCGGGTGAGCAGGTCCGGGTCCAGATCGCCGACACGCGCGATCGGGTCGCCCTTGGAAACATGCTGGCCGTCATGCACGTACCAGCGCTCGACGCGGCCCGGCACGAAGGCGGTGACCGGTTGCTGACGGTCGCTGGGATCCAGCGAGACGACCTGGCCTTTGCCACTGGCGGTCTGCACCCACGGCGCCAGTGCCAGGATCGCCGCGGCGATGCCGATGCCGATCAACAGCATCCAGGCGACCGCCTTGGCGATGCTGGGCGGACGCATTGCCGCCAGGGTCGGGAAATGCGCCATGCGATCAGGGGCGTGCGGCATGCGGCACCTCCTGCGTGGATGCGATCAACTCGGCGCGTGTGGCGTAGCGTTGCTGGCGCTCCGGCTCCAGCCGGAACCAGCCATCCAGGGTGATGTCCTCCGGCCGCCCGGTGCACAGCAGCACCGTGGTTCCTGCATCCTTCAAGCGTCGCAGGACCTGGGTCAGGCGCTCGGCCGGGATCAGGTCGTACAGCTGCGACAGCATCAGCACGCGCGGGCGCACCAACAGTGCATTGGCCAGCTTCAGCGCCATGACTTCGCCAATCCACAGCGGGAACCCGGAGGCGGCAAGCCGGGTGTCCAGGCCTTGCGGCAACGCGGCGATGCGCGCGCGCAGGCCCACCGTATCGATGGCTTGCAGCATCGCTTCGGACGTCACATCGGCCGAGGCCATTGCCAGGTATTCGCGAATGGTGACCTCCACGATGGTCGGGCGGTCGAGCACGGTGACTTCCGAACGCAGCAGGTACATATCGAACGTGGCCATGTCCGCACCACCCACCATCACCAGCCCGCGGTCGGGAACGACGTGGCGCTTGAGCACCATGGCCAGCAGGCGCTCGGCGCCGCCATCGGCCAGCGTGACCAGCTGCTCGCCGGCTTCCAGCGCGAAATCGAAACGCGCGCCCTCGATCACCACCCCATCCAGGCGTACCCCGCTGTTGCGCGGCGCCTCGCCGGCGGCAAGCACCGGGCGTTCCTGGGGGATGGCGTACAGCAGCGACAACTCCTCCGCGCTGGCCACCAGGTCGTAGAACGTGTCCAGGTAGCTGCCCAGCTGTGCAATGCCGTAGAACACTGCGCTCAGGATCAGTTCGGCTGCCACCAGCTGGCCGATCGACAGCTCGCCGCGCAGGATCAGGCTGCCGCCCAGCGCCAGCAGCGCCGCGCTGGCCACTGCATAGGTGAGCAGGAATGCCAGCGTCTGGGTGAAGGTGTAGCGGAAATGGCGCCGATGCCGGTCGACATAGTCGGCGGTCACCTTTTCCGAGCGATCCATGGCGAAGTTGAGATGGCGGCTGGATTTATAGAACCCGTTGGAGCCGCCGACGCTTTCCAGCCAATGCGCGGCGTTGTGTTTGGCCTGGCTCAGTTCGACCGCCGAGCGGATCGAACCGCGCGACCAGATCATCCAGATCGAGAAGATGGTCAGCAGCAGCAGCGCGTTGAAGCCGAGGAAAAACGGGTGATAGAAGCTGGTGACGATCAAGCCGACCGCCGACTGCAGCACGATGGTGAACGCACCGACCGCCAGGCTGGGCACTGCCTTTTGCACCACCACCAGATCGAAGTAGCGGTTGAATACATCGCCGCGGTTCTGGTCGGCGAAGAACGGATTTTGCGCATGTACCGCGCGCACGGTGATTTCCGCCACCACGCGTGCGAACAGGCGACGTTCGAACAGCGCCATCACCCACACCCGCATCGCGCTCAGTGCCGCCACCAGCAGCAGCAGGCCCAGCAGCAGGCCGGACAAGGTCCACAGCGGCGTGGGCAGCGCGGTGTTGGCAACGCTGTTGATCAGCAACTGCACCGAGATCGGCGTGGCCAGCGACAGCAGGCTGATCGCAACGCCGTACACCAGGGTCAGGCGCACATACGGCATGTCCGGGCCAACAACTTCCGTCAGCCAGCTCGCCGCTTCCCGCCATCCAATCCGCTTGGCCGCCATTCGATATCCGTTGATGAGTTCAGTGAAGCATTGACGAGTTGCCGGCCCGCAAACAAGGCCATCGCGCTTATGTGCCGCATAGGATTTTCCTATGCAGCCACCGCGCGCAACAGATTGGCGATCAAACCGAAGGCCGGTGCGCGACCGGCACCCTGGCGCCAGAGCAGACCGATCTCCCTATAGTAGCGCCCGCCTTTGACCGGCCGCACCACCACGTCGTCGCCTTCGCGGATTTCCTGGCGCACGTACAGGTCCGGGAGCAAGGCAAGACCCATGCCCATGCCGGCCATCTGGCGGATCGCGTCCAGGCTGGTGCCTTCGTAATCGCGCAAGACATTGGCGCCCACGTCCATGGCGATCGCGGCAACCTGTTCTGCCAATCGGTATTCCGGCATCAAGGTCAGCAAGTTGGCACCGCGCAGATCGGCCGGGGTGATGCAGGCCTTGGTGCGCAGCGGATGATCGGCCGCCATGGTCACATGCAGCAGTTCGCGAAACAGCCGCTCGCTGTGCAGGCCGCGGCCGGCCACCGGCAGTTGCGCGAGGACCAGATCGTGCGTGCCGCTGCTCAGGTCGGCGGCGAGTGCGGTTGGCAGGCCTTCGCGCACGTGCACGCGCAGGGCCGGATGCTCGCGATGCAGACGTGCCACCAGGCTGGGCATCAGATAGGCGCCGAGCGTGGGCGAGACGCCAAGGCGAATGGTGCCGATCAAGGTATCGGCGGCGGTGGCGCGGACCTCTTCCAGATCGGTGACATCGAGCAGGATGCTGCGTGCGCGGTCGAGCAGCTCGCGACCGAGCGGGGTCAGGATCGCCTGCGCGCCGCGCTCGAACAGCGGCGCACCGATGATCGCTTCCAACGCGCGGATCTGCTGCGACAACGATGGCTGCGAGACGCCCATCTGCTCGGCGGCACGGGTGAAGCTGCCGGTATCGGCCAGCGCGACGAAATAGCTCAGCTGGCGAAGGGTGGTTCTGGGGCGGGGCATGGGGTCACATCGGATTGCGTGGGAGCGCACGGCCGGCATGGCCGGTGAGACAAGACGGGCGAGGTACGGCTAGCGAGTGCAGCGGTAGCGCGTCCGGCGAGTGCGGACGAGCCGCGGTAACCGCAGTGTACGAATGGCGCATGCCGATTCCGAGCACCGGCCGCGCCCGCATCGCGGTGGGCGCAGTCGTTTCGCTGGTTGCGCCAGGTGCCACCGCTGGAACGACGGCGCCTGGCGGCGCTCATTGGTCGATGAACTGCAGCCGCGCCAGCTCCGCATACAGCCCACCTTCGGCGATCAACTGCGCATGCGTACCCTGCGCGACGATGCGCCCGGCATCCATCACCACGATGCGGTCGGCCTTGAGCACGGTGGCCAGGCGGTGCGCGATCACCAGCGTGGTGCGGCCTTCCATCAGCCGCTCCAGCGCCTGCTGCACGGCGCGCTCGCTCTGCGCATCGAGCGCGCTGGTGGCTTCGTCCAGCAGCAGGATCGGCGCGTCCTTGAGCAGCGCACGCGCAATGGCCACGCGTTGCTGCTGTCCGCCGGACAGGCGCGTGCCGCGCTCGCCCAGTTCGCTGGCGTAGCCCTGGGGCAGGGCGCGGATGAAGCCATCGGCTTCGGCGGCGGCCGCTGCCGCTTCCACCTGTGCATCGCTGGCTTGCAGGCGCCCGTAGCGGATGTTGTCGGCGGCGCTGGCGGCAAACAACGTAGGTTGCTGCGGTACCAGCGCGATGTGTTCGCGCAGCAGGACCGGGTCGACGTCGCGCAGGTCGATGTCGTCGATGCGCACCTTGCCGCTGACCGGGTCGTGGAAACGCAGCAGCATCGATAGCACCGTGCTCTTGCCCGCTCCGGACGGGCCCACCAGCGCCACGGTTTCGCCGGGGCTGACATGCAGGTCGAACCCATCCAGCGCCGGCGCGTCCGGGCGTTGCGGGTAATGGAAGACCACCCGGTCGAAATGGATCGCGCCGCGCAGCGGCTGCGGCAAGGCCTGCGGCGTGGCCGGCGCCACGATCGCCGGTTGTTCGTCGAGCAATTCACTCACCCGGCCCATGCCGCCGGCGGCACGCTGCAACTCGTTCCAGACCTCGGCCAGCGCCCCGACCGACCCGCCGCCGATCAGCGCGTACAACACGAATTGGCCGAGCGTGCCCGGCGTCATGCGGCCAGCGATCACATCGTGCGCGCCAAGCCACAACACCGCGACGATCGCACCGAAGATCAGCATGATCGCCACCGCGGTCACGGTGGCCTGGGTGCGGATGCGCAGCTTGGCGGTATCGATGGCGGCAAACAGCGCAGTGCTGAAACGTTGGCTTTCGTAACGCTCGCGCGCGTGTGCCTGCACGGTGCGCACCGCGCCCAGGGTTTCGGCCGCCAGCGTATTGGCGTCGGCCACGCGGTCCTGGCTTGCGCGCGAAATCTTCTGCAGGCGGCGTGCGCCCAGCACGATCGGCAGCACCGCCAGCGGGATGCCGATCAAGGTGAAGCCGGCCAGCCGCGGGCTGGTGACGAACAGCATGACCATGCTGCCGATCACCGTGACCGAACTACGCAAGGCCACCGACATGGTGGTGCCGATCAGCCCCCGCAGCAATTCGCTGTCGGCCGACAGGCGCGACACCAGTTCGCCGCTGCGGCTGCGGTCATGGAACCCGGCGTCCAGTCCGATCAGGTGCGCGTACAGCCGGCCGCGCAGGTCGGCGACCACTTTCTCGCCCAGCAGGGCGACGAAATAGAAGCGCGCCGCAGTTGCCAACGCCAGCACGACCGAAACTGCGAACAGCAGCGAGAACGCCTGGTTGATCTGCGAGTCGCCGGAGAAGCCCTGGTCGATCATGCGCTTGACCGCTGCGGGCAGGCTCAGTGTGGCGGCAGCGGAAATCGACAGCGCGACCAGCCAGGCGGCGAACAGGCCGCGCTGGCGTTGGACGAATGGCCACAAGGTGCGCAGGCTGCCCAGCTTCCGCAACGGGTTGGAACGTGCAGCGGCTGGCTCGGTCATGCGGCTTCCGGGGTTGAGAGATGGACACGATTGCGAGTGGCGTCGCACAGGCGGGTTTTCAAGCCGGCGAGCTGATCTGCAGGCAGTTGCACGCGCAACGCTGCACCTTCGGCATCGAAGCGTTCGTCCAGTTTGTCGGCATGGAAGGCCGCCAGTGCTGCGTGCACCAGGCCCAGATCGTCGAACCGGCATTGCACCTGCACCAGCGACAACGCGATCAATGGCTGTCGCGTTGCCAGCCGCAGGCACTCGGCCGCGGTACCGCCGTAGGCGCGCACCAGCCCGCCAGCACCGAGCTTGATGCCGCCATACCAGCGCGTGACCACGACCACCACCCGATCGAAGCCCTGGCCATCGATGGCGGCCAGGATCGGCCGGCCGGCGGTGCCGCTTGGCTCGCCGTCGTCGCTGGAGCGGTAGTCCTGCCCGAACCGATAGGCCCAGCAGTTGTGCGTCGCGTCCGGCACTGCCACGCGCTGCACGATCTCCAACGCATGCGCGGGAGCATCCAATGCGGCAGCGTGGGCCACAAAGCGACTGTGCTTGATGTCCAGACTGTGGTGCGCATCAGCGGCGAGGGTATCGAGCATCGCCGCCATTCTATGCGAGGCGGTGCTACCGATCGCTGCAGCCATCGTGACTGCCGTTGCAAGCTGGCAACACGGCGCCGTGCGCGTGCCGTCGTGCTGCAGCACCTGCGCAGTGTGGCAGTGACGGCGGGCGACGCGCCGGCAGTGGCATCGTGCGTGCCGACGCCGCGGCAGCGGCTACGTACGCCTGTCATCGTGTGCCGGGCGACCAGGGAGCCGCGCTCTGCAACCCAGCCGACGCGCAGTGAGACGCCGTTTGTCTTGGCTGCCTTCGATTACACAAGGGTGGAACGACGCTTCTCGTCGATCCACTTCGACGCCTGCGCCGGGGTGTAATGCTGCATCCATTCGAGCATCTGCTCGATGTCGGCGCCGTACCACAGGTCGGCGCGTTGGTCCGGGTGAAGGAAGCGCTCTTCGACCATGCGGTCGATCATGCCAATCAGCGGTGCGTAAAACCCTTCGATGTCCAGAAACGCGCACGGCTTGTTGCCGATGCCGAGCTGGCGCCAGGTCAGCATTTCGAAGATCTCTTCCATGGTACCGAAGCCGCCGGGCAGGGCCACGAACGCATCCGACAGCTCGAACATGCGCATCTTGCGCTCATGCATGGAACCGACGATTTCCAGCGTGGTCAACCCACGGTGCGCCACTTCCCAATCGGCCAGCTGCTGCGGAATCACCCCGGTCACTTCACCGCCGGCCGCCAACACCGCATTGGCCACGGTGCCCATCAAGCCAACGTTGCCGCCGCCATACACCAGGCGCAAGCCCTGCTTGGCGATGCGATCGCCCAACGCAATGGCGCGCTCGGCATAGGCGGGTTTGTTGCCGGCATTGGAGCCGCAGTAGACGCAGATGCTTTTCATGGGATTCGGGATTGGGGAGTAGGGATTCGTAAAAGCGGGGGCGCGCCGCGTCGATGTCATCTGGAAAGCCGTGGAATGCACGTTGCACGACTGTTCTGACTGGGCCTGAAAAACTTAACGCCGGAATCTACCCGGCGTTATGTCATGGCTGGGAATAGTCAGAGGCGGGAACCGCAGTTGCGAATCCCAACTCCCGAATCCCAAATCCCGGCCTCAGTTAGCCTTATGAATCGCGCGCTTGCTCACCGCCATGGCGGCATCGTGGATCGCTTCGGACAGCGTCGGGTGCGCGTGGCAGATGCGCGCCAGGTCGTCGGCCGAGCCGTTGAATTCCATGGTCAGCACACCTTCGTGCACCAGCTCGGACACGCCCACGCCCACCAGGTGCATGCCCAGCACGCGGTCGGTTTCGGCATCGGCGATCACCTTGACGAAGCCGGCCGGCTCGCCCATGGCCACCGCACGGCCGATCGCCGCGAACGGGAAGCTACCGGCCTTGTAGGCGACGCCCTCGGCCTTCAGCTGCTGCTCGGTCTTGCCGACCCAGGCAATTTCCGGCTCGGTGTAGATGACCCACGGAATGGTGTCGAAGTTGACGTGACCCGGCAGGCCAGCAATCAGCTCGGCGACCGCGATGCCTTCCTCGAAGCCCTTGTGCGCCAGCATCGGGCCGCGCACGCAGTCACCGATCGCCCACACGCCATCCACGCCGGTGTGGCAATGCCCATCGACCTCGATCTGGCCGCGGTCGGTGACCTTGACGCCCGTGCCTTCGGCCAGCAGGTTCTTGGTGGCGGCCTTGCGGCCCACGGCCACCAGCAACTTGTCCACGGTCAGGGTCTGCTCGCCGGCCGCGTCGGTGTAGCTGAGCACCACCTGCTTGGCATCGCCACTGCCGGTGATCTCGGTCTTGCTGACCTTGGCGCCCAGCTTGATGTCCAGACCCTGCTTCTTGAATTCCTTCAGCGCGGTCTTGGCAACCTCGGCATCGGCCAGCGCCAGGAAGTCCGGCAGCGCCTCGAGGATGGTGACCTCGGCGCCCAGGCGCTTCCACACGCTGCCCAGCTCCAGACCGATCACGCCGGCGCCGATGACCGCCAGACGCTTGGGAACGGCGGTGAAATCCAGGCCGCCGACGTTGTCGACGATGGTGTCGCCGTCGAACTTGGCGAACGGCAGTTCGATCGATTCCGAGCCGGCCGCCAGGATCACGTTGGTGCCCTTGAGTTCGATCTCGCCGCCTTCGTGCTGGGTCACCTTGACGATGTTGCCCGGCTGCAACTGGCCGAAGCCGTAGTACGGGGTGATCTTGTTGGCCTTGAACAGCATCGCGATGCCGCCGGTGAACTGCTTCACGATCTTGTCCTTGCGGCCGATCATGGTGGGCACGTCCATCTTGGCGTCGTTGAAGCTGATGCCGTGGTCGCCGAACAGGTGACCCATGTTCCAGAACTGGCGCGAGGAATCCAGCAGCGCCTTGGACGGAATGCAGCCCACGCGCAGGCAGGTGCCGCCCAGCGCCGGCTTGCCGTCCTTGCCTAATGCCGCGTCGATGCAGGCGACCTTCATGCCCAGCTGCGCCGCACGGATGGCGGCGTGATAACCGGCCGGACCGGCACCGATGACGACGACGTCGAATTGTTCTTGTTCGCTCATTCTTCGCTCACGAGATTAGGAATTGGGGATTGGGGATTCGCAAAACGCAGGATGCTCGAGACCGGGATGCTTTCGCCATCCCGAATCCCGAATCACCAATCCCGGCTTTCATCACAGACCGAACAACATCCGGCCCGGGTTTTCCAGCTGATTCTTGATGTCGACCAGGAACTGCACCGAATCCTTGCCGTCGATGATGCGGTGGTCATAGGACAGCGCCAGGTACATCATCGGGGCGATCACGACCTGGCCGTTCTCGGCGATCGGACGTTCCTTGATCGCGTGCATGCCCAGGATGGCGCTCTGCGGCGGGTTGATGATCGGCGTGGACAGCAGCGAGCCGAAGGTGCCGCCGTTGGTGATGGTGAAGGTGCCGCCCTGCAGATCGTCCAGGCCCAGCTTGCCGGCGCGCGCCTTGGCGGCGTAGTCGGCAATGCCTTGCTCGACATCGGCGAACGACTGGCGCTCGACGTTACGCAGCACCGGCGTGACCAGGCCCTTGTCGGTCGACACCGCGATCGAGATGTCGCTGTAGCCGTGATAGATGATGTCGTCGCCGTCGATGGAGGCGTTGACCAGCGGGAAGCGCTGCAGCGCGTTGGCGGCGGCCTTGACGAAGAAGCTCATGAAACCGAGCTTGATGCCGTGTGCCTTCTGGAACTCGTCCTGCAGTTCCTTGCGCGCGGCCGACACCTTGGCGAGGTTGACCTCGTTGAAGGTGGTCAGCATCGCGGTGGAGTTCTTGGACTCCATCAGGCGCTTGGCAATGGTCTTGCGCACGCGGGTCATCGGCACGCGCTCTTCCGGACGGGCGCCCGAGGCCTTGCCGACGCCGCCGGCCTTGGCGAAGTTGACGATGTCTTCCTTGGTGACCGCGCCACGACGGCCGGTGCCTTCGACCTGCGACGGGTCCACGCCCTGGGTGATTGCGGAGAAACGCGCACCCGGCGGCAGCGCATCGGCAGCCGACTTGGACGCAGCAGCAGGCGCGGCGGCGGCAGCCGGTGCCGGAGCGGCGGCCGGCGCAGCAGCGGCAGGCGCCGGTGCATCGGCCTTCTTGGCTTCAGCCGGTGCAGCGGCAGCCACGGCGCCTTCTTCGATGATCGCCAGAATCTGGTTGCTGGTGACCGTGCTGCCGGTGTCGAACTTGATTTCCTTCAGTACGCCGTCGACCGGCGAAGGAACTTCCAACACGACCTTGTCGGTTTCCAGGTCGACCAGATTCTCGTCGCGCTTGACCGCTTCGCCGGCCTTCTTGTGCCAGCTGGCGATGGTGGCGTCGGAAACGGATTCGGGCAGTACCGGAACTTTGACTTCGGTGGCCATTCGGGGAGCGTCCTAGGGTTTTCGTTCTTTGGGGAAGAGGAGTTATTCAGCGACTTGGTCGTTGAACGGGTTGAGCAGCGCATCGGCGACCAGCTTCTGCTGCTCGATGATGTGGTCGGCCATGTGGCCGGCGGCAGGCGAGGGCGAACGGGCACGGCCGGCGTAATGCAGGCTCTGGCCGCCAGCCAGGCAGAAGTTGAGGTGGTGGCGGATCTGGTACCACGCACCCTGGTTCTGCGGCTCTTCCTGGCACCACACCACATCGGTGGCGTTGCCGTAGGCCTTGAGCTCGGCCGCCAGCTGCGCGCGCGGGAACGGATACAGCTGTTCGATGCGCACGATGGCAACGTCGTCCTGGCCGCGCTTGGTCTGGTCTTCGAGCAGGTCGTAATAGACCTTGCCCGAGCACAGCACCACGCGCTTGACCTTGGCCGCGTCGGCCTTGGCGTCCGGGATCAGATGCTGGAACTGACCGTCGGCCAGTTCTTCCAGGCTCGACACCGCCAGCTTGTGGCGCAGCAACGACTTGGGCGTCATCACCACCAGCGGCTTGCGGGTGGTCATGCGCATCTGGCGGCGGATCATGTGGAAGCACTGCGCCGGCGTGGTCGGCACGCAGACCAGCATGTTCTCCAGCGCGCACAGCTGCAGGAAGCGCTCCAGACGTGCGGAGCTGTGTTCCGGGCCCTGGCCTTCGTAGCCGTGCGGCAGGAACAGCGACAGGCCCGCGATGCGGCCCCACTTGGCTTCGCCGGCGGCGATGAACTGGTCGATCACCACCTGCGCGCCGTTGGCGAAGTCGCCGAACTGCGCTTCCCAGATGCACAGTGCATTCGGGTCGGTGGTGGAGTAGCCGTATTCGAAGCCCATCACCGCTTCTTCGCTCAGCAACGAGTCGATGACGGTGGCGTCTTCCGGGTTCTGCACCAGCTGGCGCAGCGGCAGATAGTAGTCGTCGGTCTTCTGGTCATGCAGGATCGCGTGACGGTGGAAGAACGTGCCGCGGCCGGCGTCCTGGCCAACCAGACGCAGCTTGTGGCCTTCGGCCAGCAGCGTGGCGTAGGCCAGGTTTTCGGCAAAGCCCCAGTCGCCGGGCTGATCGCCGGCAGCCATCTTGACGCGATCTTCGTAGATCTTCGCCACGCGGGCGTGCAGTTCGACGCCTTCCGGGATGGTGGTGATCAGCTTGGCCAGACGGTCCAGCTGGTCGCGCTTGACGCGCGTGTCCACCGGATCGGCAGCGGTTCCGACCAGGTACTTGGACCAATCGATGGCGAATTCGTCCGGCTTGCGCTTGGCCAGTTCGGTGGTGTATTCGCCCGAATCCAGCTTGTTGCGGTAGCCGTCCACCAGTGCCTTGGCCTCGTCGGCGCTCAGCACGCCTTCGCTTTCCAGCTTGGCGGCATACAGCTCCCGGGTGGTCTTGTGCTTGCGGATGGTCTGGTACATCACCGGCTGGGTCGCTGCCGGTTCGTCGGCTTCGTTATGGCCCCAACGGCGGTAGCACACCAGATCGATGACCACGTCCTTCTTGAACTGCTGGCGGAACTCGTAGGCCAGCTTGGACACGAACATCACCGCGTCCGGGTCGTCGCCGTTCACGTGGAAGACCGGCGCGCCGATCATCTTGGCCACGTCGGTGCAGTACAGCGTGGAGCGGGCGTCGTCGCGGGTGCTGGTGGTGAAGCCGATCTGGTTGTTGACCACGATGTGCACGGTGCCGCCGACCGCGAAACCGCGCGCCTGCGACATCTGGAACAGCTCCATCACCACGCCCTGGCCAGCGAATGCGGCATCGCCGTGGATCAGGATCGGCAACACGCTCTTGCGCTCGGCATCGCCGAAACGCTCCTGGCGCGAACGCACGCTGCCGACCACGACCGGGTCGACGATTTCCAGGTGCGAGGGGTTGAAGGCCAGCGCCAGGTGCACCTGCTTGTCCGTGCCAACGGCGATGTCGGCCGAGAAGCCCATGTGGTATTTGACGTCGCCGGTGTGCGCGCGGTCGTCATGGGCATGCTCGAACTTGCCTTCGAATTCGTCGAACAGCTTGCGCGGATTCTTGCCCAGCGTATTGACCAGCACGTTGAGGCGGCCGCGGTGGGCCATGCCGATCACGATGTCCTTGACCTGATCGTTGCCGGACTGGCGAATGATCTCGTCCATCATCGGGATCAGCGAATCGCCGCCTTCCAGCGAGAAACGCTTCTGGCCGACGTACTTGGTGTGCAGGTAGCGCTCCAGGCCTTCGGCAGCGGTGAGCCGCTCCAGGGTGCGCTTGCGGCTGGCCGCATCGCCGGCAATCTTGCCGCCGGCGTCTTCCAGGCGCTTGTAGATCCACTGGCGCTGGTCGAACTCCTGGATGTGCATGAACTCGGCGCCGATGCTGCTGGCGTACGTCGCCTTCAGGCGCGTCAGCAGATCCTTGAGCTTCATCCGCGGCTGGCCACCGACGCCGCCGGTGCTGAATTCGCTGTCCAGATCGGCCTGGGACAGGCTGTGGAACGGCAGGTCCAGGTCGGGCGGGTTGACCGGGGGGACCAGGCCCAGCGGGTCGAGCTGTGCGCCGAGGTGGCCACGGGCGCGGTAGGCGGTGATCAGACGGCCGACATTGCGCTCGCGCTCGTCACTGGCGCCTGCGCCGGTGCCGGCGTTGGCAGCCTGCTTGGAAGCGGTGAGGATGTGGGCGATGGCCGCCGAATGCGGGACGTCACCGGCACCGCGACCTTCGAAACCATCGAAGTAGCTCTTCCACTTCGGATCGACACTGTCCGGGGCGACGAGGTACTGCTCGTACAGATCCTCGATATAGGCGGCGTTGCCGCCGGCGAGCTGCGATGACTGCGCGAACTGCTTTAGGAGATTATCCACGATGGTAAGTCGGGTCTGCTGTGGGGATGATTGTGCGGAAGCGGCAGGGCGAGATGCCCCATCGGTCGGTCTCAAATCTCGAAAAATTATACCCCCTTGCGCTAGTGAGGGGGCGTCTGCAAGCTGACCGGCGGGGTAGACCAATTGCGCGCGCGCCTACGTGCGAGGGGCGCTGCGGCGTCAGATGCCGAGCGCGCGCGGCTCGTTCCAGAGCGCGCTGCGCTCCCATATCTGCGCGAATTCGCGCTCCAACTGGCGGCTGCGCGCTGCGCCCGACAGCCAGGTTTCGCCATCATCGAAGCGATGACCTGTTGGACGAAAGTAGTAGGCGTCGTCGCCGACGACATAGGCCGATGCAAAACTTGCATCGACCGGATCGCTGACCGCGCGGAACCGGAACACGCTGGGCAGGCGCTGTGCCAGGCGCAGCATCGCGCTGCTGCTGGCCGCGGCGCTGGCGGTGTCCTGCACCAGGACATGTACGCGCTTGTCGTGGCGGGCGGTGGCGAAACGGCGCAGCGCATCCAGCACCGCCGCGTTGTCGAACAGGGGCGGGTCCAGGGCGCGGGTGTAGATGAGCACCTGGCGGCGCGCGGCGCACAGCAGCCCGGTGGTGGCGGCCAGGGCTGCAGTGAAGGTGTCCACTGCCATCGGGCCGTCGAGGCGACGGTGCACGACGGTGCCGGGCGCATCGCGGGCCTGGCCGATGCGCTCGGGTGAAAGGGGGGGCGCGTCGGGCAGAAAGCCCAGGCGCGCGAAGACCGCTTCCGCAGCTGGGGTGGGACATGCGTGCAGGCCGGGCCAGCCGTGCTGCCGTGCCGCGTCGACCGCGGCAGCGAGCAGTTGGTCCGCCACGCCACGGCGGCGCCAGTCGGGCAGAACGCCGAGCCGGTCGAGACGGCGGTCGGCGGTGAGCCGCACCGAGGCGATCAACTGGCCGTCGTCGGTGCGCGCTGCCAGATGCAGGCTGAGTGGGTCCAGTGCATCCCACTCGACACCGCTGGTGTCGCCCGCGGTGTCGGTGGCACAGGCCGGCCGCAGCGCACGCAGCGCCGCGGCGTCGGCGGCCGGATCCAGCGTGACGATCTGCGGTCTGGCGTGCGCGCTCATGCAGGCTTGGTGGCGTCGTCGCTGTCGTCGGAATCGGTCTCGTCGGCGATCGCGCTGTCGACGTCCTGCTCGGCTCCGGCTTCGGCGGCGTCGCCGGGTTCGACATCGGCCTCCAGCGCCTCTGCCGGGGTGTCGGCAGCGTCGGCAACCTGTTCGACATCGGCGTCGGCATCGATGTCCTCGTCCGCCTCCGGCGTGTCGTCGTCGGCGTCTTGGTCGTCGTGGTCGGCCGACACGCTCAGGGCATGCGCGTGGTCGTCGTCTGCGATGTCGTCCTGGGCATCTTCGTGGGCGCGCTGGTAGTGGCCCTGTGCCAGCAACTCCAGCACCACCTCGCGGCCACGCGGGGACAACTGCGCGTACAAGGTGCCGTCGATCTCTTCGGCTGCCGCCAGCCGGGACGCATCCTTGGCCGACAGCGCAAACTCCAGGCCGCTGCAGAACAGCGTGGCACCGCGCTTGGCGCGCCGCCAGGCCAGTCGCGACCACGGGTGGCGGTGCAGCAGCACGCCTTCTTCCAGCGCCTGCTCGACCGCTTCGCGCGGGATCGGCTCGGGCGCCGGCACCACGTCGCCGGAGGCGCGGTAGGTGGTCATGAAGCGGCCGAACCAGTCGCCCAGACGGTCGGGGTCGTTCATGCGCAGCGCATTGAGCGCAGCGACCACGCGGTTCATCGCGGTGACGTCGATCTCGTAGGGGTCGGCCGGCACCTTGAGGTCTTCGTCGTGATAGCGCACGGCCTCGTCGGCATCGGCAATCAAGGTGTCCAGGTAATCGCCGATCAGCTCGGCTGAGGACGGTGCGCGGGTGCCGATGGAAAAGGTCAGGCAGGCGTCTTCGGCCACGCCGTGGTGCGGGATCAGCGGCGGCAGGTAGAGCATGTCGCCCGGGCCCAGCACCCAATCGTGGGTGGGCTTGAACTCGCGCAGCAGCTTGAGCTCGACATCGTCGCGGAACGCCAGCGGCGTGGCCTTGCGGCCCTGGACGGTGCGCGCATCGATCTGCCAGCGGCGGTGGCCCTGGCCCTGCAGCAGGAACACGTCGTAATGGTCGACGTGCGCGCCCACCGAACCACCGGTGGCGGCGAAGCTGATCATGATGTCGTCGATGCGCCAGCGCGGCAGGAAGCTGAAGTGCTCCAGCAGGGCACGCACGTCGGCGTCCCATTTGTCCACGTCCTGCACCAGCAAGGTCCAGTCGTGGTCGGGCAGGCCGGGGAAATCGGTTTCCTGGAACGGGCCGGTGCGCACGTCCCAGCCGTCGGTGGCGCGGTCGTGGCTGATCAGGCGCGCCAGCACGCCGTCTTCGCAGGCCAGCCCGGCCAGGTCTTCCGGCTGCAGCGGCGAGGCGAAATCCGCGAACGCATTGCGGATCAACAGCGGGTGCTTGTGCCAGTAATTGCGCAGGAAACGCTCGACCGGCATGCCCAGCGGCTGTCCCGGACGGGCCTGGACTTCGATGGCAAGTGGGGTCGCTTTACGTACGGCCATGTGGGGTCCTTACACGATGTAGAAGAGAGTGTGGTGCGCGGCATCGGCCGGCGCCAATGGCCTATTGTCGACTGCCCGAGCCGGATGTCCACCTGTGCGGCGCGCAGCGTGCCGGCTCGCGTTCGCCGCTGCAGGGCTGGTCGGCATTTCCAATCGCTTCTTGATGTCGATGGCCTTGCGAGCGGCATGGTGGCGCTATCGGCGCACGCTGATCGCCGCGTGCGCCGATAGCGCACCAGCGCGCATCACATCACCTTGTTGCCGCTGCCACGGTCGTCCAGTACGGGCTTGCTGGATGGGTTGACGGTGTTGTCGTTGCCCGAAAACCGTACCTGTTTCACGGCACGCGCGAGCACAAGATTCTTGTTGCCCTGGATATCCACGCGATCGACATCGGTGAGATTGAGCGTGTTGTCGTGACCGCTCACGCTGAGCTGGCCAAGTTGCTGGTTGAGCACCGTGAAGTTGCTTCCCTCCAGGCGAATGCTGCGCGCGGTGTCCAGATTCATCGCGCCACGCGAGGCGGTGATGGTGACCGTGCCGCACTCGCCGTGCAGGATCCATTCGCTGTCATTGCGGGTCAGCCGGACATCCTTGCCGGCACAGTCTGCGCCGCTGGCCGGATCGGTCAGCGTGTTAGATACCGCCGACGGGGCCTGCGCGGCGGGGCCATCGCCGCCGCATCCGCTCAGTGCAAGGACGCTTCCCAGCGTCAACAGGGTCAGTGCCGTGTGAGTGACGCGCATCGCCGATCTCCTGGAAGTGAGGCCGGCAAGATAGCAGTCCGGTTTGGTCACCATGTGCAGGCCCTCGCCGGCCGCCCGTCCGCATGCGAGGTGCGACGCATCCCGCCCCGGGCGTCTTGGCCTCGTCATCATTGGCCTTGATCGTGCTGCATCGGCATGTGGTGATGCCGATGCAGCTTCGCCGATGAGGTCCGATGACGTGGCCCGCTTCGCAAGTCCTGCACCGCGTGCGGTTCGGTCAGCTCAGATCGCGCGCGCCAGCTGCTCGGCCAGGCCGGTATAGGCGCCCGGGGTGAGTGCGCGCAGGCGCTGCTTGTCGTCTTCCGGCAGTTGCAGGCTTTCCACGAAGGCCTGCATCGAGGCGGCGGTGATGCCCTGGCCGCGGGTCAGCGCCTTGAGTTGTTCGTAGGGGTTCGGCAGCCCGTGGCGGCGCATGACCGTCTGTACGGCTTCGGCCAGCACTTCCCAGGCCGCATCCAGGTCGCCATCCAGGCGCTCGGGGTTGACGGTGAGCTTGCCCAGGCCCTTGGCCAGCGAATCCAGCGCGACCTGGGTGTGGCCGAACGCGGTGCCGAGTGCGCGTAGCACGGTGGAATCGGTGAGGTCGCGCTGCCAGCGGCTGATCGGCAACTTGGCGGAAAAATGCTCGAACAGCGCGTTGGCGATGCCGAGATTGCCCTCGGCATTTTCGAAGTCGATGGGGTTGACCTTGTGCGGCATGGTCGAGGAGCCGACTTCGCCCTCTTTCAGCTTCTGCTTGAAGTAGCCCAGCGAGATATAGCCCCAGATGTCGCGCGCCAGGTCGATCAGGATGGTGTTGGCGCGGCGGCTGGCATCGCCGATTTCGGCCACATTGTCGTGCGGCTCGATCTGGGTGGTGTAGGGATTGAACACCAGCCCCAGGCTTTCCACGAAACGCTGTGCGAACGCTGCCCAGTCCAGGTCCGGGTACGACACCAGGTGCGCGTTGTAGTTGCCGACCGCGCCGTTGATCTTGCCGGTCAGTTCGACCGCGGCGATCTGCTTGCGCTGGCGCTCCAGGCGCGCGACCACATTGGCGATTTCCTTGCCCAGCGTGGTGGGCGAGGCGGTCTGGCCGTGGGTGCGCGAGAGCATCGGCTGGGCGGCCTGGGCGTGGGCGAGGGTGCGCAACGCGGCGGTAATGCCGTCCAGGCTGGGCAGCAGCACCTCGCGGCGGGCCTGCTCCAGCATCAGCCCGTAGCTGAGGTTGTTGATGTCTTCGCTGGTGCAGGCAAAGTGCACGAATTCCAGCGCCGGCCCCAGCTCGGCGTCGTCCTTGAGCTGCTCCTTGATGAAGTACTCCACCGCCTTGACGTCATGGTTGGTGGTGCGCTCGATCTCCTTGACCCGCGCGGCATGCGCCACGCTGAAATCGTCGGCCAGGGCGCGCAGGCGCTGCGCGGCAGCCGGCGAGAACGGCGCCAGTTCGGCGATGCCCGGCTCGGCGGCCAGTGCCAGCAGCCATTCGATTTCGACCTTGACCCGCGCCTTGATCAGGCCGTATTCGGAGAAGATCGGGCGCAGCGCATCCACCTTGGAGGCGTAGCGGCCGTCGAGCGGGGACAGGGCGAGCAGGGCGGAATCCGACATGGGCAAGGGAGGCAGCGGTGACAGTGGGGCCAGCATTCTACGCCGCCAGGGCCGCGGGCAGGCCCGCTGCGCTGGAAAGTGGGTTGCCAGGCCCACGCCAGCGTGGGCTGAATGGCGGGCTATCAGCGCGGCAGAGACGCCCGACATGGCGCGAGCTGCACTTTATGGTAGAGCTCCCCGCGCTGTTCCGACCTGCCATGCGCCCGATCTTCGCTCGCCTCGCCTTCGCGATCTTGCCCGCCGCGCTGCCCGCCACCGCGCAGGATGCCGATTTCGCCGCGCAGGCGGCGGCGCTGTATCGCACCCCGCCAGCAATCGCCAGCTGCCGGGCCGGCGAGTTGCAGCCGGCGCAGCGACAACGCGTGCTGGCGCTGATCAACGACATCCGTCGGCTGCACGGTCTCGACGCGGTCGACGACGACCCGGCGGCCGAGCCCGAGGCCACCCAGGCGGCCTTGGTGATTGCCGCCAACGGCCGCCTCAGCCATGCGCCGACGCCGGACTGGCGCTGCTATTCCGACAGCGCGGCCAAGGGCGCGCGCCGCAGCCTGATCTATGGCGGGGTCAGCTCGCCGCTGCTGCGTTTTTCCAGCGCCGATGAGATCGTGATCGAGTGGCTGACCGACGCCAACAACGTCAGCGCCGGTGGATTGGGACACCGGCGCTGGCTGCTGGATCCGTTTCTGCAACGCGTCGCCTTCGGCATGGTGGCCGGCCGCGATGGCGCTGCGTTCAGTAGCGGTGCCGCGCTGCGCTTGGTTCCGACGGTCGGCATCGCCGCGCGAACGCGCGAGGATTTCGTCGCCTGGCCGATCGGCGAGTACCCGGGCCGGTACTACGCCGACGATGCGTTGTTGTCGTTCACCGCCTTGCCGGACCGCAAGCGCAAGTTCGCCAATCGCGATGTCGACTACGCCGATGCGCAGGTGGAGATCCGTGAGCGCGATGGACGCCAGCTGCAGGTGCGCAACCTGAGCGAGGACCACGAAAGTTTCGGGGTGCCCAACAGCCTGCAATTCCGGGTGCCGCGCTTGCAGCCGGGTGTGATATACGACGTGACCATCCGCGGGGTGCGGTTCGGTGGGCAGTCGCGCGATTACCGTTATTGGTTTCGCATCGGCCAATCGCCTCGCGCGTCCACCGAATGAATCGACGACATCAGCTGGCCGCATCGACGGCTTCGCCCACCGGGCGCACCGTGACCGCCTGGATGCGGTGGCCTGCCATGCGCCTTACGGTCAGCAAGTGGCCATCCAGTTCCAGCGTTTCGCCTTCCTCGGGCAGGCGCTGCAGCTGATACAGGATCAGCCCGCCGACCGAATTGACGTGGTCCGGCGCGCTCAGATCCTGACCGAGCAGGCGTTCCAGGCGGAAGATCGAGGTGCTGCCGGCGACCAGCAGCGAGCCGTCCTGGCCACGGATCGGGGCATCGCGCACCACATGGCGGTGCTCGTCCTCGATGTCGCCGACCACCACTTCCAGCAGGTCTTCCAGGGTGAAAAAGCCCAGGATGCGGCCTTCTTCTTCCACGCACAGCGCCAGATGGGTGGTGCCGGCGCGGAATTGCTCCAGCGCGTTGGGAATCGGCGTTTCCAGGGTCAGCATGGTGGGAGGGCGCAGCAGCGGGCGCAGATCGTCCAGGTTCTGGCCGCGTGCCATCGCCACCAGCAGATCCTTGGTGTGCAGGATGCCCAGCACTTGCTCGCCATCGGCGTCGAACCAGGGGTAGCGGCTGTAGCGCGACTCACTGAATTCGGCCAGCACCGCTTCCAGGGTCATGCCTTCGCGCAGGCTGCGCAGGTGCTCGCGCGGACGCATCAGGTCGCCGGCGACCAGATCCGGCAATTCCAACGCGTGGCTCATCAAGGCCAGCCCCTGGTCGGGCGCTGCGGCGTTCGGGTCCTGGCGGCCGACGATCAGCATCAATTCCTCGCGTGAATAACGATGCGAGTGGTGTTCCACTTCGCCCCAGCCGAGCAGGCGCAGAAAGCGGTTGGCGCTGGTATTGAGTACCCAGATGGCCGGGTACATCAGCCAGTAGAAAACGTACAGCGGCGCGGCGGTCCACAACGACATGCGTTCCGGTCGGCGGATCGCCATGGTCTTGGGCGCCAGTTCGCCCAGCACGATGTGCAGGAACGAAATCAGGCTGAAGGCGATTGCCAGCGCAGTGAATTGTGCCGCTTCCGGCGACAGGCCCAGCGTATCGAACAGCGGTTGCAGCAGATGTGCGAACGCCGGCTCGCCGACCCAGCCCAATCCGAGCGAGGCCAGGGTGATCCCGAGCTGGCAGGCCGACAGATACGCATCCAGATGGGCGTGCACCCCGAGCAGCAAGCGCCCACGCCAGCCGTTGGTTTGCGCCAGGCCCACCGCTTGCGTGTGCCGCAGCTTGACCAGCGCGAATTCGGCGGCGACAAAGAACCCATTCAACAGCACCAGCAACAGCGCGACCAACAGGAGCAAGACGTTACCTAACATGTCCGCCTCCGTGCGCTGCAGGAGCGGTACATCTGCGTGCTAGCGCATGTGCGGTGGAGGTGCGGGGTATCCCGGCAACAGATGTGGAGTCTGCGTTTCTACAGTCAGGCTCGTCGCCCATGGCGGCTTGGTATCTCGTCATGATCAGCAGGCAGTCTAGCCGACAGCGTACGACGACATCGTCGCAACGCGGCGAGCGAGTATCGTAGACGGCCTCGCCAGCGTGGGTACGCCCGCCGCCAGCCATCGATCACCACAAGTCAGCAATGTGCGGAGAGTGCAGATGAGCGAACGTTTCAGGACCGAACACGACAGCATGGGCGAATTGCAGGTACCCGCCGATGCGCTGTGGGGCGCGCAGACCCAGCGCGCGGTGCAGAATTTCCCGGTGTCCGGGCAGCCGATGCCGCGTGGTTTCATTCGCGCGCTGGGCTTGATCAAGGCCGCGGCAGCCGGCGTCAACGCCGAGCTTGGATTGTTGCCCAAGTCGATCGGCAAGACCGTGCAGGCCGCCGCGTTGCAAGTGGCCGAGGGTCGCTTCGATGCGCAGTTTCCCATCGATGTGTACCAGACCGGTTCGGGCACCTCGTCCAACATGAATGCCAATGAGGTGATTGCCACCTTGGCCACGCGTGCCGGCAAGGATGCGGTGCATCCCAACGACCACGTCAATCTCGGCCAGAGTTCCAACGATGTGGTGCCCACCGCCATTCGCGTGTCTGCATTGCTGGCTGTGCAGGAACATCTGCAACCGGCGCTTAAGCATCTGCGCAAGACCATCGACAAGCGCGCCAAATCGCTGGACAAGATCGTCAAGACCGGTCGCACGCATTTGATGGATGCGATGCCGCTCACCTTTGGGCAGGAGTTCGGCGCGTGGTCGGCGCAGCTGAGTTCGGCGCAGGAGCGTGTCGACGACGCGCTCAAACGCTTGCGACGCTTGCCGCTGGGAGGTACGGCGATCGGGACCGGCATCAATGCCGACCCGCGCTTCGGTGGCAAGGTGGCCAAGGCCTTGTCCAGCCTGAGCGGAGCCAGGTTCGAGAGCGCGGAAAACAAGTTCGAAGGCCTCGCCGCGCAGGACGATGCGGTGGAGCTGTCCGGTCAGCTCAACGCGCTGGCGGTGGCGCTGATCAAGATCGCAAACGACTTGCGCTGGATGAATGCCGGACCGCTGGCGGGACTGGGCGAAATCGAACTGCCGGCGCTGCAGCCTGGCAGCTCGATCATGCCGGGCAAGGTCAATCCGGTGATTCCCGAAGCCACCGTGATGGCGTGCGCGCAGGTGATCGGCCACCACACTGCCATCACCATTGCCGGGCAAACCGGCAACTTCCAGTTGAACGTGACCTTGCCGCTGATCGCCTACAACCTGCTGGATTCGATCAACTTGCTGGGCAATGTTTCGCGTCTGTTGGCCGACACGGCCATTGCCGGGCTGAAGGTGCGTCAGGAGCGCGTCCGCGAGGCGCTGGACCGCAACCCCATTCTGGTGACGGCACTGAATCCGATCATCGGCTACGAAAAAGCCGCGGCCATCGCCAAGCGTGCCTACAAGGAGCAGCGGCCGGTACTGGATGTGGCCAAGGAAGATAGCGGGCTCGGCGAAGCGGAACTGCGGCGATTGCTCGACCCGGCAGCCTTGACGCGCGGCGGTATCCAGGCCGGCGGCGGTGGCGGCGGCGGCTGATCACCGCAGTGCATATGGAAGAGCGCACCTGTGCGCGATGAGGCTGATCGGTCACTGCTCATCGCGCGCAAGCGCGTTCCTGCGGGTCTCTTGCTGCTTCTGGCCGCTTGGCTGACGTGCGCTGGGCGTCAATGCCGCTCGGCTTGCAGGTTACTAAAACTCTCGCGATACGGCTGCAGCGACGGAATTTCATCCAGCAATTCCCCACTGAGCGTCTGGATCTGCGGCGTGGCGGTCAGCTTGATCGACTTGTATTCCGGATCCGGGCCGGCCTCGTTCACCGCCTGCTGGCGCAACATCTGCAGGTGGCCGAACAGCAACTGCAGCTTGGCGCGTGTGGCTTCTTTCTGCGGCAGCGCGATGTCGTCGATCTTGAGCGTGCCGTCGGGGGTGATTTCGGCATTGGCAGCCGGCGGGCGGCGGATCATCACCGACTGCGTGGTGACCGCAACGCGCGGCTTGCCGCGTTCGGCGCGGCGAGACGACTGGTCGCCGCAGGCAGCAAGCGTGCACAGCAGAAGCGCCATGCAGAGCATCACGAACTTGTTCATGGGGTCGATGGAGTGAGGGAAGCGCATTAGTGTAATCCCGCTCCGGTCTGCGGATCGGCAAAGCGGCCGTCCGGTGCCTGCCAAAATGTCGCAGGGCGTCGATGCGTTTGGTTACCGTGCACGCATCGCCGGTTCCAAGCGCGTTCCGGCCGGCCGATCAGCGATGGCACGCGCCATGCGGACAGCTGCGCAGGCGGTGCGATACGCAGTTGCTGAGCGTTGCGGATGGAGGCGCTGCCACCTGCCTGCGAACGGTCGTCAACCAGGCGTGTGGCGCACCGGCGTCGCAGTGGACGATCGGTACATGCCGCGCCGCGCACCGACGACGCCCGCCCGGCGGTGCGCGTCGTCGGTCTGTCGGGCCATCTACTTGCGGCAATCGTCGATGTCGTGCTGCGTCAGGGTCGAGTACGGCGCAAAGGCCGGCACCAGCTGCGCGGCTGCATCCTGTGCGGTGCGCAGCGTGGCCAGCTGATCGCAGATCTGCAGGGCCTTGTGCTTGAAGGTGTCTGCCTCGGCCTCGATCTTGTCGCCGATCTGATCTGAGTTGCCGCTGAGCACGCCCTTGATCGCTTCGCCTGCCGCATGTGCGCCGAACGCCGCGCCCTGGGTGCCGATGTCGATGCCCTTCTTGGCCACGCCTTGCACCTGCGCGTAGTAACTGCGCATCGCCTGGCGTTGCGCCTCATTCAAGTCCACCGGCTTGCCGTCGATGCTGAGCGCGCCATCGACACCGATGGTGGCGGCCGGCAAGCCGTCGCGCTTGAGCGTCAGGCTCTTGCCGGTAAAGGTCACGCCGGCACCATTGGCCTGGCCGGAGACGTTGACGGTGGGTTCGGACTTGCCGCAACCCGCCAGCAATACGCTCATCACTACCGCCGAAACAAGCAATTTCATCAGCAATTCCCCCACATCCTGAAAGAAGTCGTCGTCATTTGTCTGTCGGTACCCGGGTGCTGCCGGAGACCTCGCTCACATCGATATCGCCGCTGCCCTTGTGCGCCACGCTCAGATCGCCACGCACCTTGCGGACATTCAACGCGCCGGAAGCGACCGACTCCACGTTGACATTGCCTTGCACATCGCGGATATCGACATCGCCCGAGCCGATCGTGCCGATCTTGATGTTGCCTGCGACGCCGTGCAGCTTGATCTCGCCGGACTGCACTTTCGCCACCTCTGCCGCACCGTGCACCTCACGCGCCTTGAGGTCGCCCGAGCCCACTGCCAGCACGCGCAGCGCGCCCAGATCTTCCAGCTCGACATCGCCGGAACCCACCTTGGCGGTCACGCGGCCCTTGGTGTGACGAATGGTCATGTCGCCCGAACCCACGTCGGCGCTCACTGCGGCGGCCCCGTTGATCTGCGCATCGCCGGAACCCACGTCAAATTGCACCAGCACCGTGTTGGGCACGCTGCCGCGCAGGTCCAGGTAGGAATAGCTGTTGCCGAAGGAAAACCGGCGGTCATCGTTCAAGCTCACCACCAGCTTGTCGCCGACGCGCTTCTGGGTCACGGTCAGGCTCTTGAGCAATTCGGCCCTGGCAGCACAGGCGCGCCCGCCCAGTTTCCCGCCGCCGCCGGGCGAGGCGTCCAGATGCAGGTCGTTGGAAGCGACCTCGAACAGGACCGACTTCACGCCGGTCAGTTGCAGGTCCAGGCTACGTGGTTCGGAGAACTTGCACTGCTCCTCTGCCGCTGCAACACCGGGCAATGCGAGCAGGATGGCCAGGCTCAGGGTCAGGCGCATGGGAGGTCCCTCAGGCTTCGGAGCGCCGACGGCGCAGGTAGATGGAAGCGGCGATCAAGGCGATACCGACGGCTGCGCCAATCCAGATATCCGCGCTGCCATAGACGCGCGTGCTGTCGGTGTGCTGCAGGGCCCATTGCACCAGGTCGCTGGGGCTTTGCAGGGTGCTGCTGTCCAGGTTCCCGCTGACGGCAAGTGGCGACCAGGTGCCGGGCAGGGCGCTGAGCAGGCCACGGTAGCCGACGATGTACCAGATCCAGCCGATCGGCAGCGACACGCCCGGCATCGCCGAGAGAATGCTCAGCATCACGCAGGCCAGCAGCGGAAACAGCACCGCCCACAGGAACGGCTTGCTGTTGGCCCAGGCCGAGCAGAACATCAGCCAGCCCACGGTCGGCAGCGCCCATAGCAGGCTCATCGGCACGGTCTTGAGCAACAGCCACAGCAGCGAGAACGGGTGCGAATGGGTCGCCAGCGCCCAGGGGCTGGGCACGCCGGCAATCAGGGCGCCAACGATGGCGATCAGCCACAGCGCCATGCCGACCGCCGCACCGATCGCGATGGAGATCAGCGGCGCCAGCAGCAACGCCCAGGCAGCCTTGGACAACACGGTCTGCACGTCCGACACCGGCAACGATTTCCAGAACAGCACGCTGCGGTCGCGGCGATCGTCGTACAGGCTGCCGAGTGCGTAGAAAAACACCACGAATGCCAGCACCACCGAGGCGATGCCGATGCCGCCCAGCAGCAGGCCGTCGCCGACCTGGCCCAGCGTGCGCGTGTATTCGGCCAGATCGTCCATGGTGATGCTGTCGCCGACCATGTTGCGGCGGGCGCTGATCGCACCGATCACCGCGCCCAGCAGCGCGAAGAACACCGCGATGCCGCCGGTGATGAACTGCGCCCACACGAAGCCGCCACGGTGCTCCCAATATTCGCGTTTGAGCAGCCAGGCGAAGGTGCGTGCGGGTGATGCTTGGTTGGTCACTGCATTCATGCGTAGGTCCCCTTCATGACCGCAACGAACAGGTCGGCTAGGCCGGGATTGCGGGTTTCGCCAAAACGGGCGAGCTGCTCTTTCGGCGCGCCATCGAACAACATCACGGTCTTGCCGAACGGCAGGCCGCGCTCGTCGATCGGTTTCAGGGCGCGCGCTGCATCCAGCTGGTCGGCACCGACCAGGACTTCGGTGTAGCGCTCGGAGACGCTTTCCATATCGGCGGTGAGCACGATGCGGCCGTCGCGGATGAACATCACATCGGTGAGGATGTGTTCGATCTCTTCGACCTGGTGGGTGGTGACGATGATGGTCTTCTGCTCGTCGAAGTAATCCTCCAGCAGGCGCTGGTAGAACTGCTTGCGGTAGAGGATGTCCAGGCCCAGGGTCGGTTCGTCCAGCACCAGGATGCGTGCGTCGATGGCCATCACCAGCGCCAGATGCAGCTGCACGATCATGCCCTTGGACAACTCGCGCACCCGCGATTTGCGGTTGAGCTGGGTATTGGCCAGGAAGCGCTCGCACTTGGCGCGATCAAAACGCGGATGCACGCCGGCGACGAAGTCGATCGCTTCGCCGACCCGCAGCCAGCGCGGCAGCACCGCCACGTCGGCAATGAAGCAGACCTCGTTCATCAGCGCATTGCGCTGGGTGCGCGGATCCATGCCCAATACCTGCAACTCGCCGGCGAAATCGGTCAGCCCCAGCACCGCCTTGAGCGCAGTGGTCTTGCCGGCGCCGTTGGGGCCGATCAGTCCAATAATGCGGCCGGCGGCAATGGTGAAGCTGGTGTTGTCCAGCGCGAGCCGATGCTTGTAGGCCTTGCGCAGGCCACGTGCGTCGACCACATGGTCGGAGGAGACGGCGGTCATGGTGTTTTTCCCTGTGGCAACAGATCGTCGATGGACAGTCCCAGGCGCTGGATCCTTTCCAGCACGGCGGGCCATTCTTCATTCAAGAAACGCTCGCGTTCGCTGCCACGCAGCTTCTGTGCGGCCTCCGGGGTCATGAACATGCCCAAGCCGCGGCGTTTCTCCACCAGGTTCTCGTCGGCCAGTTCCTGGTAGGCGCGCGAGACGGTGATGGGGTTGAGTTGGTAATCGGCCGCCACCTGGCGCACCGAGGGCAGGGCATCGCCGGGCTTGAGAATTCCATCGAGCATCATGGCAATCACCCGTTCCTTGAGTTGGCGGTAGATGGGAGCGCCGTCGCTCCACTGAATGTCGTTCATGATCAGCTCCGTGGGCGCAGGGCCTGCGCGAAGGAGAAATAGGGCATCGACAGCGAGGCGCGCACATGCCGGCCAGGCCGGGAACGCGCTTCGGGGGGAGTTGTCGCGTTTTCCGTAACCGCCTCCGACACGCCATAATCGGCGTCGGACTCCGTCACCTGACTGGAAGCGGCTCCCAGGCAACCAATGGCAAACAGGGTGCTGCCGAACAGCAACAGCGGAACTGGTCGCGTCAAGCGTGTGCTGTTCATGCTTTCCCCTGCGTTGGGTGACTGGTGTTGTATTAAACTATAACACCGACACGCAGGCAGTCAACTGTTTGTCATCCCCAACTGATGGCACCCCTCATCGGTGCGCCGCCTCAACTTTCGAAGGGCATTGCTCATGTTGCTCAATCGTCTGCTAGCTCTTGTATTGACTGGCTTTTTTGCAACATCCGCGTTCGCTGCCGGCACTCCGGTACTGGATGTGGAATACCGGCCGCTGGCCGGCAAGACGCCAATCAACCTGAACCGTACCTACGGCGGCAAGGTCGTCATGGTGGTCAATACCGCCAGCAAGTGCGGCTTCACCCCGCAGTACGAGGGGCTGGAAGCGCTCAACCAGCGCTTCGGCAGCCGCGGCTTCACGGTGCTGGGTTTTCCATCCAACGATTTCCAGGGACAGGAACCGGGATCGGAGAAACAGATCCAGGAATTCTGCACGCTGACCTATGGGGTGAAGTTCCCGATGTTCGAAAAGGTCCATGTGCTGGGTGCGCAGGCAACGCCGCTGTATCAGCGCCTGACCCAGGCCACTGGCGTGGCGCCGGGCTGGAACTTCCACAAGTATCTGATCAGTCGCGATGGCCGGGTGGTTGCGCAGTTCCCCAGCAAGATCAAACCGGACGATCCGAGCGTGCTGGCAGCAATCGAACGCGAGCTCAAGGCACCGGCGCACTGAGCACTCGCATCGCCGCGCGCGCATGCGACAATGCGCATTCAGCGCCATCGGTGGCGTGTCTTTTCACTTTTGGGAAGTGCATCGAATGAAGATGGGAAAGCGCGGCGCGGCGGCGTCGTTACTGATGGTGGCAATGTCGGCATCGATGCCGGCGATGTCGCAGCAACCGGCCGCAGCGGCCACCAAGGAGAAGCCAGCTTTGAATGCATCGTCTGACAAGAGCACGCGCGAGGACGTGAGCTACGCCATCGGTATGGACGTGGCACGTTCGTTCGAGCCGATTGCTCAGGACATCGATGTGAACGCGATGCAACGCGCCATCGAAAATGCATTCAAGGGCGGCAAGCCGCTGTTGTCGGATGAGCAGACCCAGGCCACCGACACCGCATTGCGTACCGCGCTCGCTGCCCGCAATGGCCAGCAGGTGCCAGGCATGGCGCCGGGCGCCGCGCCGGCCGCACCGTCCAAGGAAAATGTCGGCCTGATGCTCGGCGATCGTGCGGTTGGTCCGTCGCTGGCCGGCATCAAGGACGAGATCGATCTGTCGATCCTGATGGAAGCAGTGCGTACCGTGTTCGCCAAGGGCACCACGCGTCTGACCCAGCAGGAAGCCGCAGCCACCATGCAGGCATTCGCCTCTGCCAAGCAGGGTGCCGCCGCTGCCAACAATCGCAAGCAAGGCAATGAGTTCCTTGCCAAGAACAAGACCGAGAAGGGCGTGATCACCACCGCGTCCGGCCTGCAGTACATGGTGTTGCGCCAGGGCAGCGGCGAGCGCCCGATGCGGACCAGCAAGGTGCGTGTGAACTACGAAGGCAAGCTGCTCAACGGGCAGGTCTTCGACAGTTCCTACCAGCGCGGCCAGCCGGCGGAGTTCGGTCTGGATCAAGTCATCCCCGGTTGGACCGAGGGCGTCGCGTTGATGCCGGTCGGCTCGAAATACCGTTTCTGGATTCCATCCAACCTGGCCTATGGCCCGAACGGCACGCAAGGCGGGCCGATCGGACCTGACGCAACGTTGACGTTCGATGTCGAGCTGATGGGTATCCTTCCCTGATCTTCCGTGGCAGGCATTCCATTCCATGCGCGTTGCGATCTTCGGCACCGGCTACGTGGGTCTTGTGACCGGTGCCTGCCTGGCCGAAGTGGGGCACCAGGTCGTCTGCGTGGACATCGATCAAGCCAAGCTTGATGCCCTCAATCGCGGGTTGATTCCGATCTATGAGCCCGGCCTGGAGCCGATGGTGAAGGCCAACCATGCCGCCGGCCGGTTGCGCTTCACCAGTGATGCGGCTGCAGCCATCGCGCATGGCGAGATCACCTTCATTGCCGTCGGCACGCCGGCTGACCAGGACGGGAGCGCCGACCTGCAATACGTGCTGGCAGTCGCGCGCACGGTGGGCCGGCATATCGACGGCCCGGCGATCGTGGTCAACAAGTCCACGGTGCCGGTCGGCACGGCCGACATCGTGCGCGTGGCGATCCAGGAAGAGCTGGACGCACGCGGCGTGGACCATGAGTTCGATGTCGTCTCCAACCCCGAATTCCTCAAGGAAGGCGACGCGGTGGCCGACTGCATGCGCCCGGACCGCATCGTGATTGGTGCCAAGAAGCCGGCGGCCATTGCGCGCATGCGGCGTTTGTACGCACCGTTCAACCGCAATCGCGATCGCATCGTGGAAATGGACGTGCGGTCGGCCGAGCTGACCAAGTACGCGGCCAACGCGATGCTGGCGACCAAGATCAGTTTCATGAACGAGATCGCCAATATTGCCGAGCGTGTCGGTGCGGACGTCGAACAGGTGCGTAACGGTATCGGCTCGGATCCGCGTATTGGCTGGCACTTCATCTATCCCGGCGCCGGCTACGGCGGCTCGTGCTTCCCGAAGGACGTGCAGGCATTGGCCAAGACGGCCGAGCAGTACGGCATGCGGCCGACCCTGCTCGAGGCAGTGGAAAGCGTCAACAACGCGCAAAAGGGCCATCTGTTCGAATTGGTGCAGCGGCATTACTGTGCCGAGGGCGCCGGTAATCTGGCCGGCAAGACCTTCGCGGTGTGGGGTCTGGCGTTCAAGCCCAATACCGACGACATGCGTGCTGCGTCCAGCCGTCGCCTGATGGAACAGTTGTGGGAAGCCGGTGCCACCGTGCGCGCCTACGATCCTGAAGCCACTCGCGAAGCCAGGCGCATCTTCGGCGAGCGCGATGATCTGGCGTATTGCGACGATGCCTTTTCTGCACTGGAAGGTGCCGACGCACTGGTCGTGGTCACCGAGTGGAAGCAGTTCCGCAGCCCGGACTTCGGCAAGATCAAGCAGGCCTTGAAGGACGATGTCGTCTTCGACGGCCGCAACCTTTACGACCCGCAGGAGATCGAAGCCGCAGGTCTGGCGTACTACGCCATTGGACGAGGCCGTTCGTTATATGCATGAGCAACTCCCGCTGCACGACCGCGCGCTGGAAGCGCGGTTGATCGAATTGGAAACGCGCCTGTCCTTTCAGGAGCAGGCGCTCAACGAACTGAGTGAAGCACTTGCAGACGCCCGTTTGACGGGTGCACGCAACGCCGAACTGATCCGCCACCTGCTCGAGGATCTGGGCAAGGTGCGCTCCACATTGTTTGCCGATGCAGCGGACGAACCGCCGCCTCCGCACTATTGATTGCAGATTGCCGCCGCCATGAGCGATACCTTACGTGACCAGTTGCTTGGGTTGGGCTTCAAGTCCGCGCCCAAGCCCGAACGCAAACCCGACGCACGGCCTGCAGCGCGTGCACATGGCAATGGCGGCAAGCCAGCACCCGGAGGGAATCGGCCGGGCCAGGGCAGGGGACCGCAGCGGCCGCATGCCGCCGCGTCAACCGACGGCAATGGCGAGCGCAAACCCGCTGGCAGGCCCGAGCGTCGGCATGACGGCAAGCCCGGCGCAGCGCCGCGTCCGCAGCATGCCGCTGCAGACCGTCACGGCCCCCGGCCGGCACGCACGCGCGAAGATATCGATCTGGCCAAGGCCTATGCGATTCGTGCGCAGCGCGAGAAGGACGAGCGCATCGAAGCCGAGCGAGTGAAGCAGGAAGAAGCACGCCTGCGTCGCGAAGCCAAGGCCAAGCTCGAAGCGCTGGTGAAGGACAAGGGTTTGAATGATGCCGCTGCCGATATCGCCCGGCATTTTCCGTATGGCGGCAAGATCAAGCGCATCTACGTCACCGCCGATCAGCTCAAGGCGCTCAACGCCGGCGAGCTGGGTGTGCTGCAACTCAACGGACGCTATCTGCTGGTGACTGCCGAGCTGCTTGCCGAAGCCGAGGCGGTGTTCGCCCCATCGGTCGCCTTGAAGGTGGACCCGAACGCACCAGCGGGCGATGACCCGTACGCTGATCCGAAGTATCAGGTGCCCGACGACCTAGTCTGGTAGAACGCCCGATGCGTGTTGTGTGTTGTACATGGGCACCTGCGGGTGCCCATTTTCATTGCATTTTCCCCAGGCAATAGGCGCGTAGCCACCGCGCAAGCCAGAGGGCGGTCATCGGATTGTCTGGCGCAGAATGCGGGTTGGTTGCTTGACCATGGTGCTTCATGCAAGGCCATCGGGGCTCACCCCGACCGCTGGCGCGGAAGACAACACGCAGCGCGACGCTATACAAGCCGGTCACGGGTGGCGCGGCACCATGCGCGCCGTTACGTGTCGATGCAGGCCGGCGCCTTTTGCCGCGCCCTCGTCCCTGCTCGGTTGCTCCGTCCTGCCAATGGTGCTGCATATGTCTCTGTCGTCGAAATTCCTGACACTCAACGTCGTGGCGGCCGTCGACAGTCGTGCCTTCAGTCGCGTGCCGGTGCCGGTGCAGGCGCCGCGCCGAACGGCGTCGGCCTTGGTGATGCTTGCGCTGTGCGTGGCTAGCGGGCACGCCGCCGCGCAGGCAGACGATGCGCCGGCGTTCGACCGGCCGGGCATTCCATTCGCTGCGGAGGCGTTGCAGCCAGGTGCGTTTGCCTGGGAGCAGGGCTTGCCGGATGCAAGTACCGACCGCAGCGACGGGCAGCGCACGACCCAATACACCGCCGACACGCTGCTGCGTCTGGGGTTGTTCCAGAATGTCGAACTGCAACTCGGGAGCGACAGCTATAACTGGCAGCATGGTGGGGGCGTGCGGGTACGTGGCGGCGGGGATAGCAGTGTCGGATTGAAGGTGGCCTTGCCATCGCGTTCGGAGAGCTTTCATTGGGCTGCGCTGGGCACTTACAGCATCCCGACCGGCAGCCCGGCCTTCAGCGACGGCTACTCGCGCGAACTCGGTGTGACTGCATCCTGGGATCTGGCGCAGCAGCGTGCCATCGCGTTGTACGTCAATTACGCGCGCGATGACGACGGGCACACCTGGACCTTCGCGCCCAATTACACGTTTTTTTCCGGCGACCATTTCAGTAGCTATGTGGAAGCGGGCGTGGACACCGGCAGCGCGCATTCGCGCGTGGCCGGCGCGGGTGGCGCCTGGCAGCTGCCGCATGCGATGCAGCTGGATGTGTCGGTGTTGCGGGGACTGACCTCGGAAAGCCCGGACTGGCAAGGTGGCATCGGGCTATCGATCGCGTTTGAGTGACTGGTGCGAACCGCCGCTGTCGGATCACTGGCCAGTCGGTGCGTTGACCTGGGCTTGGCCTCTTGCGAAATGAAGTATGTTGCACTGCCGCATGCATTGACTGCGCGGAAGAGGCCTAATTGGATCGATCCAATTTGATGCCACTGCATGCGTCTTTTTTCCACCGCAAGGCTCGCCACGTGACGCCAGCCAAGCCGACACCCGAGATGACTGCGGACGATGGTACGCCGGGCGCGCGGCGCGGCGCGGTGACGCTACGCGATATCGCCAGCGCCATCGGTGTCTCGCGCGCGACGGTGTCGCTGGTGCTGCGCGGGAGCCCGCTTGTGCATGCAAGCACGCGCGCGCGCGTGGAGGCCGAGTTGGATCGGCAGAATTACGTCTACAACCGCGCCGCGGCGAATTTGCGCCAACGCACCTCGTCCAGCGTCGCGCTGGTCATCAACGATTTGTCCAACCCGTTTTTTGCCGAGTTCGCCGCCGGTGTGGACGAGGCACTGGGCGCAGCCGGCTATGTCACCTTGCTCGGCAGCACCGGCGAATCGACGCAGCGTCAACAGGCAGTGCTGACCTCGCTGATGGAGCACACGCCGGCGGGCATCATCCTGTCGCCGGCCGAAGGCAGCCAGGCGCAGGCGTTGACCCAGGTGCTCGGCCGCCAACGCAACGTGGTGCTGTTCAATCGCGAGGTGGAGGGTGCGCAATGGGATCTGCTGGCGCTGGACAACGCACAAGGCGCGTTCGAGGCCTGCTCGCACCTGATTGCGCAAGGTCATCGGCGCATCGTGTTCTTCGGTGGGCATGCCGCATCCAGTTCCTGCCGGCAGCGTCGCGCCGGCTACACGCGCGCGATGCAGGAGGCGGACCTGGAAACGCATTACGTCGAGTCGGCTCCAAATCGCCAGGACGCCGCACTGTGCGGGGCGCGCTTGCTGAGCACTGCGGCGCAGGCTGCGACTGCAGCGGTTTGCTACAACGACAGCGTTGCGCTCGGTTTGATGGCAGCCCTGGCCAGGCACGGCATCGTGCCCGGCCGCGACTTTGCGGTGACCGGCTTCGACGACATCGCCGAAGCGGCGCTGTTCACGCCTGCATTGACCACCCTGGCTGCAGACCCGCGTGCACGCGGCAGGCAGGCTGCGCAGCTGGTACTGCAACGCATCGGTAGCCCCGAGCTCGCCGCACAACAGCTGACCGCCGCAGTTGCCTTGAATATTCGCGCGAGCAGCGCCTGCGGACCGACAGCGCGAATGTCATCACCTCCCCCAAGCGGTCCATCCGCCCATTCCCCCACCAAGGCCTCCGGCCGCTGACCAGGCAATCCCTATGGTTTCCCTTTCCACGCAATCCTCCGTGCCCAGCGGCAACAAGGCGCCCGTCAACAACGGCGTCGCGTTGTCGGTGGTCACCACGATCTTTTTCATGTGGGGCTTTCTGACCTGCCTCAACGACATCCTGATCCCGCATCTGAAGGCGGTGTTCGAGCTCAACTTCGCGCAGGCGATGCTGGTGCAGTTCACCTTCTTCGGTGCGTACTTCCTGATGTCGCTGCCGGCCGGTTGGCTGGTGAATCGGTTGGGCTACAAGCAGGGCATCGTGGCCGGGTTGGCGGTGGCGGCGGTCGGCGCGCTGGGTTTCTGGCCGGCGGCGGAATTGCGCGTGTACAGCGCATTTCTCGGCGCATTGTTCGTGCTGGCCACCGGCATCACCATCCTGCAGGTGGCCGCCAATCCCTACGTCGCCTTGCTGGGGCCCGAGCGCAGCGCCTCCAGTCGCCTGACCCTGGCCCAGGCGTTGAATTCGCTCGGTACCGCGATCGCGCCGCTGTTGGGCGGCTGGTTGATCCTCTCCAACACAGTGATGAGCGGCGACCAGCTGAAAGCCCTGCCGGAAGCCGAGCAACTGGCTTATCGCGTGCAGGAAGCGCAGGCCGTGCAAGGCCCGTACATCGGGCTGGGTATCGTGCTGTTCTTGCTGGCGATTTTAGTGTTCTTGTTCCGTCTGCCGGCACTGACCGACGCCAGCGCACAGAAAGACGACAGCAAGCATTCCTTGCTCGATGCCTTGCGACACCCGCATGTGCGCTTCGGTGTGTTGGCGATCTTCTTCTATGTGGGCGCAGAAGTGGCCATCGGCAGCCTGATGGTCAATTACTTCTCGCTGCCGCAGATCGGTGGGTTCACCGAGCGTGAGGCAACCAAGTACGTGTCGGCCTACTGGACGCTGGCGATGATCGGCCGTTTCATCGGCTCGGCGCTGCTGGCCAAGTTGTCGCCGCGCGTGTTGTTGTCGGTGTTCGCGGCCATCAATGCGGTGTTGCTGGGCCTGACCATGGCCAGCGGCGGCATGTTGGCGGTATATGCGCTGGTGGCGATCGGCCTGTTCAATTCGATCATGTTCCCCACCATCTTCACCCTGGGTATCGAACGGCTCGGCCCGCTGACCGGGCGCGCCTCGAGCCTGCTGATCATGGCCATTGTCGGTGGCGCCATCGTGCCGTATCTGCAAGGGCTGCTCGCCGACAGCATCGGCCTGCATGAGTCGTTCGTGCTGCCGTTGCTGTGCTACCTGTACATCGTGTTCTACGGTATCTGGGGCTCGCGGTTGCGCGGCGCACTGGCGGAGGCACGCGCATGAGTGCGACCAAGCATCAGGTAGTGTGTTTCGGCGAAGCGCTGATCGACATGCTGGCGTTGCCGCAGGCCGGCCCGGACCAGGCGCGTACCTTCGCGCAATATGCCGGCGGTGCGCCGGCCAATGTCGCCGTTGCGGTGGCGCGCCTGGGGGGTGCTGCGCATTTCGTCGGCATGCTCGGGCGCGACATGTTCGGCGATTTCCTGCTGCAAAGCCTGCAGCAGTCCGGCGTGGCGACCGATGGCATCGTGCGCACCGATCAGGCCAAGACTGCGTTGGCGTTCGTTGCGTTGGACGACGCGGGCGAACGCAGTTTCAGTTTCTACCGTCCACCGGCAGCGGACCTGTTGTTCCGTCCCGAGCACTTCGCCGCGGACGGGTTTACGCAGGCAGCGGTATTGCATGTGTGCTCCAACAGCATGACCGAGCCGCAGATTGCCCAGTGCACGCTCGACGGCATGCGCCGTGCGCGCGCCGATGGCGCCATCGTCAGCCTTGACCTCAACCTGCGCCCGATGCTGTGGCCGCAGGATGTCGATCCGGCGGCGTTGCTATGGGAGGCGCTGGCGTTGGCCGATGTGGTCAAGCTTTCGCGCGAGGAGCTTGAGTATCTGGCGGGAACGCTCGATGGCGATGCCAGTGCGGTCACGCAAAAGCTGTGGCAGGGCAAGGCCAGTTGGTTGCTGGTCACCGATGGCGGCGGGCCGGTGCATTGGCAGACACGCACCGATGCGGGCCAGGTGCCGGCGTTCCAGGTGCAGGTGCGCGATAGCACCGCCGCTGGCGATGCATTCGTCGGCGGGCTGCTGTATCAGCTGGCAACGCGTGCTGCATCGCTGGAGCAGCTATGCGGCGATTCCGCGGCAATCAATGAGGTGATTCGGTTTGCTGCCGCGGTCGGCGCGCTGGCGGTGACGCGCAAGGGCGCGTTCGCGGCAATGCCGAGCATCGATGAAGTCCATTCCTTGATCCAGGAACAATCATGAGCCGCTTGCCTGCAACACCCGCACCCGATTTCCGTTCGGCTGACGTCTTGCGCCAGCACATCGCCGACACCATGGCGTTCTACCATCCGCGCGCGATCGATCCGGCAGGTGGGTTTTTCCAGTATTTCCGCGATGACGGTTCGATCTACGATGCCGGGCATCGGCACCTGGTCAGCAGTACGCGCTTCGTTTTCAACTACGCAATGGCCTACCGCGAGTTCGGCGATGCTGCGTACCTGCAGGCGGTACGTCACGGGCTGGACTATCTGCGCAATGTGCATCGCAATCCGCAAACCGGCGGCTATGCGTGGACGCTGCGCGATGGCGTGGTCGAAGACGACATGAATCACTGCTACGGCGTGGCGTTCGTGTTGCTGGCGTATGCGTGTGGTCTGAAAGCCGGTGTCGATAAGGCACGCGCGTGGATGGACGAGACCTGGCAACTGCTGGAGAAGTACTTCTGGGACGCGGAGTTCGGGCTGTACCGCGACGAAGCCGACGCGCAGTTCAACTTCACCAGCTACCGCGGCCAGAACGCCAACATGCATATGTGCGAAGCGATGATCGCCGCGTACGAAGCCAGTGGCGAGCAGCGTTATCTCGATCGCGCACTGGTGCTCGCGGAGAACATGACCCGTCGCCAGGCAGCCAAAGCCGATGGGTTGGTGTGGGAGCATTACGATCTGCAGTGGAATATCGACTGGGATTACAACCGCGACAATCCCAAGCACCTGTTCCGCCCGTGGGGTTTTCAGCCCGGCCATCAGACCGAATGGGCCAAGCTGCTGATGCTGCTGGATCGCTATGCGCCGGCCGACTGGTTGCTGCCGACCGCGCAGCATCTGTTCGACGTGGCAGTGGAGCGCTCATGGGACACGCAGCGCGGTGGGCTGTATTACGGCTTCGACCCTGACGGCAATGTCTGCGACGACGACAAGTATTTCTGGGTGCAGGCCGAGTCGTTGGCCGCTGCTGCATTGCTGGCGCAGCGCAGCGGCGACGATCGCTACTGGCAGTGGTACGACACGCTGTGGGCCTATTCGTGGGCGCACATGATCGACCATCAGTATGGCGCGTGGTATCGCATCCTGGATGCGGACAACCGCAAGTACAGCGATGAGAAAAGCCCGGCGGGTAAGACCGATTACCACACCATGGGCGCGTGCTACGAAGTCTTGAACGTGTTGCGTCCGGCTGCTTGATGCTGGCGTGATCCAGGCGCCGCCGCGCAATGCGGTGACGTTGCCGCGCAGGAGCGCACCCGGGCGCGATGAGGCTTTACCGATAAGACCCCCATCGCGCCCGGGTGCGCTCCTACGATATCTGCGGTCAGCAGATGCCCTTACTCCGGGTCGTAATCCAGATTCGATGCCAGCCAACGCTCGGCCAATGCCAGCGTGATGCTCTTGCGCTTTGCATAATCGGCCACCTGTTCCTTGCTTAGTCGCCCGACCACGAAGTATTGGCTCTTGGGATGGCTGAAGTAATAACCGGAGACCGCGGCAGTGGGCAGCATCGCAAAGCTTTCGGTCAGCGACATGTCAGCGTTGCGCTCGGCATCGAGCAGATCGAACAAGGTGCGTTTTTCGCTGTGTTCCGGGCAAGCCGGGTAGCCGGGAGCCGGGCGGATGCCGCGATAGCGCTCGGCGATCAAGGCTTCGTTGTCCAACGCTTCGTCCTCCACATAACCCCAGAAATCGGTGCGCACGCGTTGATGCAGCCGCTCGGCCAGCGCCTCTGCCAGACGGTCGGCCAACGCCTTGAGCAGGATGGAGTTGTAGTCGTCGTGCGCGGCTTCGAACCGGGCCACATGCGCATCGATACCGATGCCGGCAGTGACCGCGAACGCGCCGATCCAGTCCTGCTTGCCGCTGCTCTTGGGAGCGACGAAATCGGCCAGGCAGAAGTCGGGGCGGTCGATGGGCTTGTCGACTTGCTGGCGCAAGAAGTGCAGGGAATGGGGAATGGAGAATCGGGAATGGTCGAGTGTGCGGGCATCGCCTTGCAATTCCCGGTTCCCGATTCCCGATTCTGCCGGCTCCGTCAGGACGACAACATCGTCTCCAACGCTATTTGCCGGCCACAGCCCGAACACGGCCTTGGCCGTCAGCCACTTCTCTTCGACGATGCGCTTGAGCATGCGGCGTGCGTCGCGATACAGCTCGCTGGCTTGGGTGCCGACGATTTCGTCGCTGAGAATCGCCGGGAACTTGCCGGCCAGCTCCCATGCCTGAAAGAACGGCGTCCAGTCGATGAGTTCGATCAGCTCCTGCAACGGGTAGTCGTCGAAAACGTGGATGCCTGGCTGGCGTGGGGCCGGTGGAGTGTAGGTGTCCCAATCGCCGTCGAAGCGCTGCGCACGGGCTTTTTCGAGCGACACCAGGCGCTTGGCATCGCCGCGGTTACGGTGGCGTGCGCGGATTTCCGCGTAATCGGCATCGTTGGCGGCAACGAAGGCCTGGCGCAGGTCGCGCGAGATCAGCGACTGCGCCACGCCCACGGCACGCGAGGCGTCCTTCACCCACACGGTGGGCGCGGTGTAGTGCGGGTCGATCTTCAGCGCGGTGTGCGCTCGCGAGGTCGTTGCGCCGCCGATCAACAACGGAATGTCAAAGCCCTGCCGCTGCATCTCGCGCGCCACATGCGACATTTCTTCCAGAGATGGCGTGATGAGGCCGGACAGCCCGATCAGATCCGCGTTTTCTTCGCGAGCGCGATCCAGGATCACCTGCGCCGAGACCATCACGCCCAGATCCACCACATCGAAGTTGTTGCAGGCCAACACCACGCCGACGATGTTCTTGCCGATGTCGTGTACGTCGCCCTTGACGGTTGCCATGATGATCTTGCCGTTGGACTTGCCGACATCGCCGGTGCGCA
The DNA here is from genome assembly GCF_017746015.1 of Xanthomonas sp. A1809. Classification (NCBI taxonomy): domain Bacteria; kingdom Pseudomonadati; phylum Pseudomonadota; class Gammaproteobacteria; order Lysobacterales; family Lysobacteraceae; genus Xanthomonas; species Xanthomonas sp. A1809. Next base: position 73,628 of record NZ_JAGHWZ010000007.1, read on the forward strand.
GTTTTTCCGCTTCGATGAAGGGCAGCAGATAGGCCACCGCCTTTTTCATCACGCGCGCGGACTTGACCACCTGCGGCAAAAACATCTTGCCGGCGCCGAACAGATCGCCCACCACGTTCATGCCGTCCATCAGCGGGCCTTCGATCACGTCCAGAGGGCGCGTGGAATGCTGGCGCGCTTCTTCGGTGTCGGTTTCCACGAATGCGTCGATGCCGTGCACCAGCGCATGCGCCAGGCGCGCGCGGACCGGCTTGTCGCGCCAGGCCAGGTCTTCGACTTTCGCCGCGCCCTTGGTGCCCTTGTAGCGCTCGGCGATTTCCAGCAGACGTTCGGTGCCGTCGCGGCGCCGGTTGAGGATCACGTCCTCCACGCGTTCGCGCAGTTCCGGATCCAGCTCGTCGTAGATCGGCATGCCGCCGGCATTGACGATGCCCATGTCCATGCCGGCCTTGATCGCATGGAACAGGAACACCGAGTGGATTGCCTGGCGTACGGTTTCGTTGCCGCGGAAGGAGAACGAGACGTTGGAAACGCCGCCGGACACATGGCAGTGCGGCAGCGTGTCCTTGATGATGCGGGTGGCTTCGATGAAGTCCACCGCGTAGTTGTCGTGCTCTTCGATGCCAGTGGCCACGGCAAAGATGTTCGGGTCGAAGATGATGTCTTCCGGCGGAAAGCCAACCTGCTCGGTCAGCAGCGTGTAGGCGCGCGTGCAGATCTCGACCTTGCGCGCGCAGGTGTCGGCCTGGCCCGCCTCGTCGAAGGCCATCACCACCGCGGCGGCGCCGTAGCGCAATACCTTGCGGGCGTGTTCGATGAACACTGCTTCGCCTTCCTTGAGCGAAATGGAGTTGACCACGCTCTTGCCTTGCAGGCATTTCAATCCCGCTTCGATGACGCTCCACTTGGACGAATCCACCATCACCGGAATGCGCGCGATATCCGGCTCGGACATGATCAGGTTGAGAAAGCGCGTCATGGCCTTCTCCGAATCGATCAGGCCTTCGTCCATGTTGACGTCGAGGATCTGCGCACCGCTGTCCACCTGCTGCCGCGCGACCTCCACCGCTTCCTCGTAGCGCTCCTCCTTGATCAGCTTGCGGAACTGCGCGCTGCCGGTGACGTTGGTGCGCTCGCCGACGTTGACGAACAACAGGTCCGGCGTAATGACCAGCGGCTCAAGGCCGGACAGGCGGGTGTAGCGGGGAGTGCTCATGCAAGGCTCTGCTGGACGATGACGGCGCGATCGGTCGTGGTGAATAGGTATTCACGGCCCTGCCCTGGGGCGCGGTGCAATGCAGCCCTCATCCGGCGCTGCGCGCCACCTGCTCGCGCAGGCGGGAGAAGGTGCGCAAAGGGTGGATGAGGGTGAGCCTGACGCATCACGCCGCCAGCTCTTGTGCGCCAGGCAATTGCCGCGGTGGCAGATCGGCGACCGCTTCGGCGATGGCGCGGATATGGTCCGGAGAGGTACCGCAACAGCCGCCGACCAGGTTGAGCAGGCCGGCCTGTGCGAATTCGCGTAACGTGGACGCCATTTCTTCCGGCGTCTCGTCGTATTCGCCGAAGGCATTCGGCAAGCCGGCGTTCGGATGCGCGCTGACATACGCGTCGGCGATCTGCGCCAAGGTTTCCACGTGCGGGCGCAGATCCTTGGCGCCGAGCGCACAATTCAAGCCGATCGACAACGGCCTGCCGTGCGCGACCGATGCATAAAACGCTTCGGCAGTCTGTCCGGACAAGGTGCGCCCGGATGCGTCGGTGATGGTGCCGGAAACCATCACCGGCAAACGCCCGCCGCGTGCCTCGAAGACCTCTTCGATCGCATACAACGCGGCCTTGGCGTTGAGCGTGTCGAAGATGGTTTCCACCATCAGCGTATCCGCGCCGCCATCGATCAAGCCCTCGATGGCCTCGCGATAGGTTTCGCGCAGTGCATCGAAACTGGTGTTGCGGTAGCCGGGATCGTTGACATCGGGGCTGATGGAGGCGGTACGGCTGGTGGGGCCGAGCACGCCGATCACAAAGCGCGGTTTGTGCGGAGTCAACGCCTCGACTTCGTCGCAACAGGCGCGCGCGACTTGCGCGCCCGCCTTGTTCAACTCGTACACCAGATGTTCCAGGTGATAGTCGGCCTGGCTCACCGACGTGGCGTTGAAGGTATTGGTTTCCAGTAGATCGGCACCTGCATCCAGATAGGCGCGATGAATGCCGGCAATGATCTGCGGGCGGGTCAACAGCAGCAGATCGTTGTTGCCCTTCAGATCGTGGCCCTGCGGTACGTGTGCGTGGTCGCAACCGGGGCCGTGCACGTGCGCACTGTCGTAGCCCTCGGCAAAGCGGGTGCCGCGGTAATCGGGCTCCTGCAGATCGTGGCGCTGGATCATGGTGCCCATCGCGCCATCGATGATGAGGATGCGCTCGGCAAGCGCGGCGGTGAGCTTGGCTGCGCGCTCGGGACGTAGCCAGGGCAGGGCATGTGCGACGGGGGAGTGGAGTGCTGCAGGCGTCATGATGCGATGCTCCGTGAGACAGCGGCGCTGCGGTCGGCGATTCCCGAATCCCGATTCCCCATTCCCGGCTTCACAGCAATCAACGAGATCACTTCGAAATGGGGCGGGCGTTTTTCGCGTGTCACCGTCTCCAGGCTGGAGACGTCCAGCCCGGCTTTTTCAACGAACTTGCGCAGCTCCTTGGCAGCAAACCCCAGATTGACGTGGCCGTACGCATGCACCGCGGCGCGGTGTTCGTGCTTGGCCAGGCTGCACAGCAGCAGGCGGCCGCCCGGGCGCAGCACGCGCGCCGACTCGGCCACCGCCTGCGCCGGTTTGGCCGCGTAGGTCAGTGCGTGCATCAGCACCACCAGGTCGAAGCTGGCATCGGGGAATGGCAGCGCATGCATATCGCCTTCGCGCACTTCCACGTTGCGTAGTTTGCGCAGGCGCTCGCTGGCGGCCGCAACCACGCGCGCGCTGGTATCGATGCAGATATAGCGGGTGGCATGCGGTGCCACCAGTTCGGCCAGCACGCCGTCGCCGGACGCGATATCGAGCACGTCGCCGGTTTCCAGCAGGGGCAGGGCGGTGCGCGCCAGGGCCTCCCAGGTGCGTCCCGGCGAGTAATGCCGTTCCATGTCGCCGGCCACCGAATCGGCCCAGTTCTGGTCCGCGGCACGGTTGGCCAACACCGCGGCCACGCGCTCGGCATCCTGGCGCAACAACGGATCGTCGCTGCCGGTGCTCAGTGCCAGCCACAGCGCGCGCTGCGCCGGGTCCAGCGACACTTCGTCGAAGCGGTAATACGCCGATACCCCGGCGCGGCGGTCGCGGACCAGCCCGGCTTCCTTGAGTTTGGCCAGGTGCGTGGACACCCGCGGCTGCGCCAGCCGGGTGATGGCCGACAGCTCGGCCACGGTGAGTTCTTCCTGCTCCAGCAAGGCCAGCAGGCGGACTCGGGTGGCGTCGGCGAATACCTTCAAGCGGGCCGACCAGTCTTCCAGATCCATGAATATCTCTATATCGCGATATGGAGATATTTTCGGGCCGGCGGCAGGTGCGGTCAACTACATACGCATGCGAATGGTTGGCGCTACAATGGGGTCCAGCTCAGGCCTGAAGGGGTGCGACGTGGATTTCAGCTTTACCGAAGAACAATTGATGATCCAGGATGTGGCGCGCCGCATCGCGCAGGAAAAGATCGCGCCCAGCGCCGAGCAATTCGACCGTAGCGGCGAATTCCCGCTGGAAAATATCCGCCTGCTTGGCGAAAACGGTCTGATGGGCATCGAGGTGCCGGTCGAGTACGGCGGCGCCGGCATGGACCCGATCAGCTATGCGCTGGCGATGATCGAAATCGCCGCGGCCGATGGCGCGCACTCCACCATCGTCTCGGTCAACAACTCGCTGTTTTGCACCGGCATTCTCAAAAACGGCAGCGAAGCGCAGAAGCAGCTGTACGTGCGCGCGATCGCCGAGGGCACGCACATCGGTGCGTTCGCGCTGACCGAGCCGCAGTCCGGCTCGGATGCCTCGGCAATGCGCTGCCGCGCGGTCAAGCAGGCCGATGGCAGCTTCGTCATCAATGGCAAGAAGAGCTGGATTACCTCCGGCCCGGTGGCCAAGTACATCGTGTTGTTTGCGGTGACCGAGCCGGACAAGGGCTCGCGCGGCATCACCGCCTTCATGGTCGATACCGACCGCGCCGGTTTTCATCGCGGCAAGACCGAGCCCAAGCTCGGCATCCGTGCCTCGGCCACCTGCGAAATCGAGTTTGCCGATTACGTTGCGCAGCCCGACGAGGTGCTGGGCGTGGAAGGCGAGGGTTTCAAGACTGCGATGAGCGTTCTGGATGCCGGGCGCATCGGCATTGCCTCGCAAGCGGTCGGGATTGCGCGCGCGGCGTATGAGGCCACGCTGGCCTACGCCAAGGAGCGCAAGGCATTTGGCGCGGCGATCGGCACGTTCCAGATGACCCAGGCCAAGATCGCCGACATGAAGTGCAAGCTGGATGCGGCGCTGCTGCTGACGCTGCGTGCCGCATGGTTGAAAGGGCAGGGGCAGAAGTTCGGTACCGAAGCGGCCGTGGCCAAGCTCACTGCATCCGAGGCGGCGATGTGGATCACCCATCAGGCCGTGCAAATTCATGGCGGCATGGGGTATTCGAAAGAAATGCCGCTGGAGCGCTACTTTCGTGATGCCAAAATTACCGAAATCTACGAGGGCACCTCGGAAATTCAACGCCTGGTGATCGCGCGCGGCGAGACCGGGCTGCGCTGAGGTCTTGCCGCGCTCCAGCGCTGCCGCTGCGCGCGGCACCGCTGGAGCGCTCTCCGCGATGCCAAAATTACCGAAATCTACGAGGGCACCTCGGAAATCCAGCGCCTAGTGATCGCGCGCGGCGAAACCGGGCTGCGCTGAGGTCTTGCCGCGCTCCAGCGCTGCCGCTGCGCGCGACACCGCTGGAGCGCTTTCCGCGACGCCAAGATCACCGAAATCTACGCGGGCACCTCGGAAATTCAACGCATGGTGATCGCGCGCGGCGAGACCGGGCTGCGCTGAGGTCTTGCCGCGCTCCAGCGCTGCCGCTGCGCGCGGCACCGCTGGAGCGCTTTCCGCGATGCCAAGATCACCGAAATCGACGCGGGCGCCTCGGCAATCCAGCGCTTGGTGATCGCACGCGGCACGACAGGGTCGCGGCGAAGCCCGTCATTCCCTCAGCATTGCTGCAGCAACGCGGCAACGTCGGAGTGCTCGCTGCAGTGCGTTGTGATCATCAAGGGCGGCTATGCCAAGGGTTGTCCTGCGTTGCATGCGCGGACCACAATCGACGCTTCTCCCGTGTCTGGTGCGCGCATGTCCCGGTCTTCGCACGCTGCTTTGTCCCGTGTTTCACGCTCCGGCTTAGCGCATACCCTGTGGTGCTGGGGGCTGCTGCTGTTCTGCACGACGGCAGGCGCGCAAACCTCGCCGCCTTCGATCGTGCCAACCGATCGTCTGCGCGAGTCCTGGTGGGCGCAACGGCATGCGCAGGTGCTGGAGCAGGTCAAGCAGCACCCGGATACCAAATTGCTGCTGATCGGCGATTCGATCACTCAAAACTACGAAAAAGCCAAGGCGCCGGACGAAGACTTCCAACCGACCTGGCAAACCTTCTACGGCAGCCGCGGTGCGCTGAACCTAGGTTTCAGTGGCGACGGCACCGAAAACGTGCTGTGGCGGCTGGCCAATGGCGAAGTCGACGGGCTGCAGCCGAAGGTCGCGCTGGTGCTGATCGGCACCAATAACACCGGCCATCTCGGTCAAACCGCCGAACAGACCCAACTCGGTATCGATGCGGTGGTCGCGGCGATCGAGCAGAAGCTGCCGCGAACGCACATCCTGCTGCTGAGCGTGTTGCCCAGCGATCTCTCCAGCGAAAAATCGCGGCGCGATGCGCAGATCAATCAGGGCCTGGCCGTGCGTTACGGCGACAACCCACGCGTGACCTATCTGGATGTGAGCTCGGTCTTCCAGCGCGACGGCAAACTCCGCACCGATCTGTTTTACGACACCCGGTTCCGTCCGGCGGCCGGTGCCTTGCATCCGGACACGCGGGGGCAGCGCATGCTGGCCGAAGCGATCGAGCCCACGCTGGCGCGGCTGTTGGGCGAGCCACCGGTCAAGCCGGTGGCCGAACTCGGCCGTGACGCGGCGACCTCGCTGATGCCGGTCGACTGGCTGGAGCAGGATTCCTACGACTGGTACGCACGCCACCACGCAGCGCTGGCCGTCGCGCGCAGCCTGAAGCCGGAGGTGGTGATGATCGGCGACTCGATCACGCATTTCTGGTCTGGGCTGCCGCAGGCCACGCGCGTCAGTGGCCCCGAATCATGGCAATGGTTGTATGGCACGCGGCCGGTCCTGAATCTGGGATTCGGTTGGGACCGCACGCAAAATGTGCTGTGGCGCATCCGGCAGGGCGAACTCGATGGTCTGGACCCGCGCTGGGTGGTGCTGCATATCGGCACCAACAATCTCAGCGGCACCGCGCAATCGCGCGCCAGCACCCCGGCTGAAGCGGCGTTGGGTGTGCAGGCGGTGGTGAGCGAGGTGCGCCGTCGCCTGCCCAACAGCAAGCTGATCCTGATGGCGATCATGCCGCGTGGCCGCAACCCCGACGATGCACGGCGCGCGCCGATCGCCGAGACAAACCGGCTGCTGGTCGCGCGCTATGCCAAGGATCCGGCGGTGCAGTTGGTCGATATCGGCCCCAAGATGCTGCAGCCCGACGGCACGCTGCCCGAAGCGCTGATGCCCGATGGCACCCATCCCAGCGAGTCCGGCTACCGCATCTGGGCGCAGGCGCTGCGCGAGGCGGGCATTACCGCTGCGCCGTAACGGTAGCGGCACGCGAGCGCATTCATCGATAAGCGAGCGCAGCGGGTAAGGGTGATAGTGCGGCCGCCCGCGCGCTGCCGGGTCGCGCGGGCCGGCAGGCGCGCTTGGTTTTCAGGAGTGCGCGGGGCCACTTTCCGGCGTGGAGCGTGATGATGGCCAAGGGCTCAAGCGAGGCCATCTGCGCCCCGGCAGTGAGCTGGTCTGCCGTTTTCCAACGCCGAAAGAGCGAGCCGGGGCCGGGCTGCCGGCAAGGGCGCGGCGATCGAGTGCAGCGCACTGCATTTTCGAACCCCAGAAACCAGAAGACCCCCGATTGCTCGGAGGTCTTTTTAAACTGGTGCCCAGAAGAGGACTCGAACCTCCACGAAGTTGCCCCCGCTAGCACCTGAAGCTAGTGCGTCTACCAATTCCGCCACCTGGGCAGGTGAGCCGCGAATTTTGCAGGCCCCCGGCCGGCTTGTCAATGGGTTCCATGCGGCAATCGTCGGCGGTCGCGCCGGCCTTGCTGCCCATCTCGCCGCGCCACGCAGTACCATGTAAGCAATGACAAAGAAAAAAAACCCAGATTCCGATCGGCCGAGTCGCCGCAAATCCACCGGCGCAGGCGATTCCAGCACTGCCGAACAGCAGAAGTTGCCGGGCTGGATGCCAGACTTCCTGGTCCGCGCCGCAGCCGGCGCATCGACCAAGTCCGCCAACAAGCGCGCTGCCGACAAAGCATCCAACCCCTCCAAAGCCTCGCCACAGCCGGCGGCCGCGCCGCCTGCGCCGCGCGCTCCGCATCCGCGCAAGAGTGGCCCGTCTGCGCCGCCGCCGGAACGCTTCCAGACCGCTGCACCCGCGACTGCCGAATTCAAGGATCCGCATGCCGAGCGCGAGGCTCTTCGGTATGCCGAGCCGATCGCCAGCCGCGAGGCCATCCTGCAATTGCTTGAAGCCTGCGACGGTCCGCAGACCGCCGAAGAAATTGCCGAGCAGCTCAATCTGAGCGACCGCATCGATGCGCTGGGCAAGCGCCTGGCCGCAATGGTGCGCGAAGCGCAACTGGTGCAGAACCGCCGCGGTGGCTACGCGCCGGTGCAGCAGACCAGCCTGATCGCCGGCGTGGTCATCGCCAATCCGGAGGGCTTCGGTTTCCTCAAGCCCGACGAGGGCGGCGACGACCTGTTCCTGCCGCCGTTCGAAATGCGCAAGGTCATGCATGGCGACCGCGCGCTCGCCAATGTCACCGGCATCGACCGTCGCGGCCGTCGCGAAGGTGCCATTGCGCGCGTGCTCGAGCGTGGCATGTCCCGCATGCTGGGGCGCTTTTTCTATGAGCACGGGGTGGCTTACGTCGACCCCGACGACAAGCGCATCCAGCGCAATGTGCAGATTGCCCCGGACGGTATCGGCGAGGCACGCGAAGGCCAATTGGTGGTCTGCGAACTGATCGCGCCGCCGGACGCGCGCCGCCCGGCGATCGGCAAGATCATCGCGGTACTGGGCGACAAGCTGACGCCGTCGCTGGTCGTCGAAATGGCCATCCACGGCCATGAATTGCCGCACGAATTTCCGCAGGAAGTGCTGGACGAAGCGGCGGCCGTGCCGTTGGTGGTCGAGCCGCAGATGATCGGCGGGCGCGTGGACCTGCGGCAGATGCCACTGGTCACCATCGATGGGGAAGACGCCAAGGATTTCGACGACGCGGTGTATTGCGAGCCCAATGCCGACGGCTTCCGTCTGGTGGTGGCAATCGCCGATGTGTCCAATTACGTCCGTCCCGGGACGCCGCTGGACGACGAAGCGCAAAAGCGCGCCACCTCGGTGTATTTCCCCGGCTTCGTGGTACCGATGCTGCCGGAAACGCTGTCCAACGGTATCTGCTCGCTGATGCCCAAGGTCGACCGCATGTGCTTCGTCTGCGACATGCAGGTGGGACGCGATGGTGAAGTGACCGGCTCGCGTTTTTACGAAGCGGTGATGAATTCGCACGCACGCCTGACCTATAACCAGGTCTGGAAGGCGGTGGGCGAAGACGATGCGGACACCAAGGCCTTCATCGGCCCGCTGCTGCCGCAGGTGCAGCGCCTGCATCAGCTGTATCACGTGCTGTCGAAGGCACGCACGCAGCGCGGGGCGATCGAGTTCGAAACCTCCGAAGTGCGCTTCGTGCTCGACAACACCGGCGAAGTCACCCAGGCCGGCATGCTGGTGCGCAACGATGCCCACAAGCTCATCGAAGAATGCATGATCGCCGCCAACGTCGAGGCGGCGCGCTATCTGCTGAGCGTGCATGTGCCTGCGCCTTACCGTGTGCATGAGCGCCCGCCGGAGAGCAAGTACGAAGACCTGCTGGAGTTCCTCAAGGAGTTCCAGCTGAGCTTGCCGGCATGGAGCAAGGTGCGCCCCGGCGATTACACCAAGTTGCTGAAGAAAGTGCGCGCGCGCCCGGATGCGGCGTTGCTGGAATCGGTGTTGCTGCGCAGCCAGAGCCTGGCGGTGTATTCGCCGGAGAACAACGGCCATTTCGGTCTGGCGTTGGAGGCATACGCGCATTTCACCTCGCCGATCCGGCGTTACCCGGATCTGCTGGTACACCGCGCAATCAAGCATGCGTTGACCGGCGCCAGCCCGCAGACATTCATCTATACCCCGCGTCAGATGGCGGCGCTGGCTTTGCAATGCTCCGAGCGCGGACGGCGTGCCGATGAAGCCGAGCGCGAAGTGGACGAGCGCTACCGCGCGGCGTGGATGGAAAAGCACGTCGGTGGCCAGTTCGACGGCGTGATCAGCGGTGTGACGGGATTTGGTCTGTTCGTGGAGTTGACGCAGTCCAAGGTCAACGGCCTGGTGCACGTCACGCAGCTGCCGCAGGACTATTACCAGTTCGATCCGATTCGCAAGACGCTCAGCGGCGAGCGCCGTGGCCGCGAGTTCCGCCTCGGCGACCGGGTGCGCGTGCTGGTGCTCAAGGCCAGCATGGAAGAGCGCAAGATCGACTTCCGCCTGGCCGACGAAAATGGTGCAGCGCCCGAAGCGCCGCTGCCGCCACGCGAGAAGCCGACCAAGCGCAAGAAGAAGCCGTACTGAGTTGCAGGACGGCGCTGCGGGCGGCCGAACTGGCAGCCCGCCACGCGAGGTGGTGGTAACAAGCAGCCACTAAAATGAAGCGTGGGTCGTCGGGCGGGTACAGACGGGGCTGATGAACCGCGGCGCGCCGGCGGTTCGCGGCGACTTCCACCATTGGCCGCATCCGCGTGGCAGTGATCGCAGTCGTGTTATTCGCTGTGAGAGAGGCCGGTGGGCTGTTGCAGGCGAGTGGGTCTGCAATGATGTCCGTAACAGACTGACGCGGAGCAGGGCATGGACACTTCAAGCGAATACAGCGGTGGCTGCCAGTGCGGGGCGGTGCGGTTTCATGTGCGTGGTGCGTTGGTGGATGCTTCGATCTGCCACTGCCGCATGTGTCAGAAGGCATTCGGCGCGTATTACGCGCCGTTGGTGTCTGTGCGAGGCACCGAGTTTCGCTGGACCCGTGGCGAGCCCAAGCGCTTTGCATCGTCGAACGTCGTGCAGCGCGGTTTTTGCGCCGAATGCGGCACGCCATTGACGTATGAGGCACCCGACGGCGTGGCAGTTGCGGCGGGTGCCTTCGACACGCCCGAGCAGTTGCCGCCGCATATCCAATATGGACTGGATCGCAAACTGCCCTTCGTCGATGGCCTGGCGCAGCTGCCTACGCGTCCACCCGAAGACGATGCTGCCGCGGAGGCTTTTTTGGCCAGCGTGGTGTCGCGACAACATCCCGATCACGACACTGCGCATTGGCCGGCGTGAGAAAGGGCTTTGGTTTGTTGTGCTGCTGATCGCGGCATGCGAGCAGCAATGGCGTCACCTCGCTCGCGGCCGACACTGGCCGCGGCAACACGCGCCAGTGCGCCATCTGGCAGGCATCCATCGACACGATGGGGTGCGCGGTGAGCGTGCGGTCAATGCAGGCGTGCGCCATTGGCCCCGGGCGCTGCGCGTCCAGCACCAGTGCCATCGCCGCATCGCGTCGTTGGCATCGCCGGGCTCCACGCACCGGCCGTGACGTGACAGGCCGCAGGCCCTACCATTCCCCTTTACCTCTTCGTATGCCCGCAATGAGCAAGCAGAACCAGTGGATCGTCGGCGTCAATGCTGTCGCCTCGTCCGTCGAGAACGACGCCGACAACGTGCGCGAGGTGTTGATCGAGGCCGGCAGCAAGAATCCGCGCCTGACCGAGATCGAAGAACAGGCGCGCCGCAAGGGCATCGACGTCCGCCGGGTCAATACCCAGGCACTGGACGGTGTGGGTGGGCAGGTACGCCACCAGGGCGTGGCCGCACGCTATGCCGCCGCGCGGCTGTGGGCCGAGAACGAGCTGGAAGGGTTGGTCGAGGCCGCCGAAGGGCGCGCGCTTGTGCTGATCCTCGATGGCGTGCAGGACCCGCACAACCTTGGCGCATGCCTGCGCAGTGCGGCAGCGGCCGGGGTCACCGCAGTGGTGATTCCCAAGGACAAGTCGGCCACGGTGAACGCCACCGTGCGCAAGACCTCCGCCGGTGCGGCCGACCGCATTCCGGTGGTGGCGGTGACCAACCTGGCGCGCTGCCTGCGCGACCTGCAGAAGCAGGGTGTGTGGCTGTATGGCTTGGCCGGCGAAGCAGAGGCTTCGTTGTACAGCGTGGATCTGCGCGGCAATGTCGGGCTGGTGCTGGGTGGCGAGGCCGATGGCCTGCGCCGTCTCACCCGCGAGCATTGCGACGGCCTGGTCAAGATCCCGATGCCCGGCGAAATTGAAAGCCTCAATGTGTCGGTCGCCACCGGTGTGACCCTGTTCGAGGCCGTGCGCCAGCGCCTGGGCACCTAACGGTCCGCATGCATCAGGCGCGAGCGCAGGCGTGCCGGCCTGCGTAACCCACGCGCGTTACGCGATGCACAGCAGCGCCAACGCTTGATCGTTGCATTGCCGATGGGCATCTGCGCAATGTTCCGCGCAGATGCGGTTCGCGAGGCGTTGACTGGCGCACGCGCAGGGAGTTGCAGCAAGGCTTTCCAGGCATGCGCAGCCACCGTCGAACGCAGCGCGACGTTTTTGCCTACCATATCGCCAGCGAACGGCGCGTTGTGTGTGATGAACGATGGGGTGGGCGCCTGGCAAACAGGCGAGAGCAGTTGCGGCGTCCAGGCGTCAGCACGACGAAAACATAGACGGCAGCCGCGCTGGCTCGGTGTCGGCGCCTGCCTGTTGTTGGCGCTGTGTTCGCTTGTTGCGGCTGCCTCACCGGCCGGCACGGCACGCTTGCGCGATTACGCCATCGATAGCTGGAGTTCGCGCAACGGGCTGCCGCACAACTCCTTGCGCGACATCGCCCAGACCCGCGACGGGTATCTGTGGTTCGCGACCTGGGAAGGGTTGGTGCGCTACAACGGGCTGGAATTCAGCGTGATCGACCGCAGCACGCGCCCTGGGCTGCCCGATAACGGCGTCGGCGCGCTGTATGTTGATCGCGATGGCGCGCTGTGGCTGAGCGATGCGCGCGGCAATCTGGTCCGGCATGGTGCCGACGGGCAATGGCGACAGTGGCAGCGGCAAGGGCAGTGGCCGCAGGCGTTGATCCATGCCATGACCATGGACGCCGAAGGCCGCATGTGGCTGTTGTTCGAAGGGCACGGGCTGGGCTGCCTGTGGCCGGATGGGCGCTTCGACTATTTCCCGCCGCACGATGACGCACCGCTGCAAAGCAGCTTTCCGCGCATGGTGGTCGATGCGCAGGGGCGCTTGTTGATCGGCACCTTCGATGGATTGATCTACCGCGAACCGGATGGGCGCATGCACCGCGCGCCGGCCGCATTCGGGTTTCCGCCGGGGTTGGCATGGCCGTATCGCGCAACGGACGGCACGGTGTGGGTGGTTGCGGGAGATCAGCTGTATCGCCTGCAGGGCGAGCGCGCCGAGCTGATGCATCGGGTGCCGGGGCAGGGTCACTTCACCGCGATGCTGCAGGATCGCAATGGCGACCTGTGGCTGGGCAGCGAAAACCAGGGGCTGCTGCGGATCGGGCCGTACGGCGTGGAGCATCTGCCGGCCGGTCGCAGCCTGCCGACCGGGCGCATCGTCAGTCTGCGCGAGGACGCCGAAGGCAGCATCTGGGTCGGCGCAAATGGCGGTCTGTTCCGGCTGCGCGAGACACTGTTCAGTCGCTACAGCCAGCGCGATGGATTAAGCGGCGACTACAGCCGCGCCTTGTTGGAAGACCGCGACGGCAGCCTGTGGATCGCCGGAACCGCCGGCCTGGACCGGATGCTGCCGGACGGGCGCATCGTGGCGGTGCCGGTGGCCACACCATCGGGGCGACGCCTTTCGGTGCTCAGCCTGGCGCTGGACCGGCACGGCGATCTTTGGGTAGGCACCTATGCCGATGGTGTCTTCGTGTTGCGCGCCGGGCGCGTGCTGGCCCATTACGGCGAGGCCGAGGGCATTCCCGGCGGGCATATCCGCGCGATCGTGATCGACGACCACGAGACGGTATGGCTGGCAACCCAGCGTGGCGTGGTGCAGCTGGTGGATGGCAAGCGCACGCCGTTGGCGATCGACGGCTTGCCTGCCAGCGTGGTGACCGCATTGGCCAACGTCGATGGCGCGGTGTGGATCGGTTCGGTCGATGGTGCGGCAGTGCTACGCAACGGCAAGCTGCGCCAGTTGAATCTTGAGCAACTGGGCGGCGCGCGCAGCGTATTCGGTTTTCAGGCCATCGGCGATGCCATGTGGATCGCGACCGACCGCGGGTTGTATCGCGAGCGCAATGGCGTTCTCGCACGCGTGGGTCTGGAGCAGGGGATGCCGGTCGATACGGTGTTCCAGCTTGTCCAAGACCGGCTTGGCAATGCGTGGATCAGCAGCAATCGCGGCGTGCTGCGTACCGAATTCAAAACGCTCGATGCAGTTGCCGATGGGCGCGGCACGCTCGCGATCGAACGCTATGGCGAGATCGATGGCATGGGCAATGCACAGGCCAACGGCAGTTCCGGCCCCAGCCTGCTGCGGCGCGCCGACGGCACGGTGTGGGTGGTGACAGCTGGCGGGGTAAGCATGGTCGACCCCTCACGTCTGCAGCGCTTTCGCGAACGTCGCCCGCCGCCGGCAGTGATCGAGAACGTGCAGCAGGATGGCCGCCCGTTGGTGTGGCGCCAGCGCGCACAACTGGCCGGCGGGCATCGCTTGAACGTGTCCTACGTCGGCATGAGCTTTCTGCTGCCGGAGCGAATCGAGTACCGCACCCGGCTGGAAGGCCTGGACAACACCTGGACCGAACGCGGCCGGCAGCGCAGCGTGGAATTCATCGGCCTGCCGCCGGGCCGATATCGTCTGCACGTGGCTGCGCGCCATCCGGGCGGGGCATGGAGCCCGCACGAAGCGGTGTGGGCGTTCGAGGTATTGCCGCTGTGGTGGCAACGCCAGGATGTGCGCTTTGCCGCGGCGCTGGGGGCGCTCTTGCTGCTGGCCCTGCTGTATCGGGTGTTGCTGCATCGCTACAAGACCCATAACGCGCGCCTGGCCGAGCTGGTGCGCAAGCGCACCGAAGACCTGCAACGGCAGGCGCAGCGCTTGCTGCAGGCCAATCAGGAAAAGAGCGAGCTATTGACGCGTTTGCGCATCAAGTCCGATGTGTTCGAGCGTCAGGCGCACGAAGATGCATTGACCGGGCTACCCAACCGTCGCCATTTCGACGAAGCGCTGGCGCGCGATATCAGCCGTGCACGGCGCAGTGGGCGGACGCTGGTGCTGGCGATTCTGGATATCGATCACTTCAAGCGCATCAACGACCATTATTCGCACGCCAGCGGCGATGCGGTCCTGCACGAGGTGGGAGTGCTCCTGACGGCGGCCGCGCGCGCCTCGGATCTGCCGGCACGCCTGGGCGGCGAAGAATTCGCGCTGCTATTGGCCGACACCACGCTGGACGAGGCACAGGCGCTTTGCCTGCGCATCCGCGCGCTCTTCCACGCCCGTCACAACTGGGCCAGCGTCGAGGGCTTGCAGGTGACCTTCAGCGCCGGTGTTGCCGCGCTGCGCGACGACGACACCGGCTCGTCGCTGATGCAGCGCGCCGATCACGCCTTGTACGAGGCCAAGAGCGCCGGCCGCGATCGGATCTGTGTGGGTTAGGGGCGGGGAATGGGGAATAGGGAATCGTAGGAGCGATCCCCGCTGCGGGAGAGGGGCGCTCAGGCAGAGGAGGTAGGTGCGCTACTGGCGCGCTACCTGTGGAAAGCTCTTGCGATTCCCGATTCCCGATTCCCGATTCCCAACTCACACCGGCCCGGGCCAGGCGTTGGCGATCTTGCAGAACAGGCGTGCGGTCTGTTCGGTGTCGTAGACCGCGCTGTGGGCGTCGGCCGCATTCCAGTCCAGGCCGGCGGCCTGGGCGGCGCGTGCCAGCACCGTCTGGCCATAGGCCACGCCAGCCAACGTCACCGTGTCGAACACGCTGAAAGGATGAAACGGGTTGCGTTTGTGGCCCACGCGCGCCACGGCGGCGTTGAGAAAATTCAGATCGAAGTGGGCGTTGTGGCCGACCAGGATTGCGCGCTGGCAGCCGTATTTCTTCACCGCTGCGCGCACCGGCGCGAACACATGGTCCAGCGCGTCCTTTTCCTGTTTCGCGAAGCGGAACGGGTGGTCGAGCACGATACCGGTGATTTCCAGCGACTTCGGGTCGATCTCCAGCCCGGGCGCCGGCACCAGGTGCGCGCTGGCGGTCTCGCCGGGAAAGAAGCGTCCGTCGGTATCCATCTCGATCGGCACGCAGGCGATCTCCAGCAGTGCGTGCTTGTTCCAGTCGAACCCGCCGGTTTCTACGTCCACCACCACGGGCAGATAGCCACGAAAGCGGCGCGACATCGGCAAAAAAGAGGGGGCAGGCTGTGCATCGACCGGTTCGTTCATCCGCATAGCCTAGCAGGTCGCACGCCGGGCTCTGCCCTGGCTGCAGGCTGGCACGCCCACACCGGCGGCAGCGACGCCCCGACGATTGGGTGCACGGCCACTCGAGTGGCGTCGGCGTGCATTGCCGGCCCACTGTCTGCGAGCGTCTTCCCCGAACCGGGCGACTGCAGACCACACAGCGACAGTCGCCATACACCGAAATGAAAAGGCCCGATCCGCGTTGCCACGGACCGGGCCTCCCTAACGACACGGTGAGCGAGCCCTTAGCGACCCGCGACGACGCTGGTAATCAGCCCGGTGGCCACTGCGATCAGCACGTAGGTGTTATCCACGCGACGCCATTCGTGCCCGCGCGGCGGCGGCTTGAGATGGTGCTTGTGGTAGTCGGCAACGCGACTACCACGATGGTCCGGTGCCAGCCGCTCGCCGCGGCGATACGGCGGGCCGCGGCGCTCGTTGCGATGATCCTCGTGATGCGCGTTGCGGCGATCGTCGCGCCTGTCGTCATGCCTGTCGTCGCGGTGATCGTCATGGCGGTCAGGACCATGGTCGTCGTGACGCTGCGCATTGCGGTCACGGTCGTGATCCAGCTCGTGCTGCTGCGGTGCTGCAAACGCTGCGCCAGAGGTCAGCAGCGTCAAGGCCATGAAGGATCCAACGAAACGTTTCATCAGCGGACTCCTGGGTCACAGGAAATGCCTGTGCAGCTGCACCGTAGAAGTTTCAAGCTGAATACGTAATGAGAAGGCCTTGCGGCGCCTCACGGCAACGCCGCCGCGGTCTAGATGACGCCGGTGCTGCTGGTGTCGTCGCGCTTCACCCGCGGAGGCAAGGGCTGCTCGCCATGCACCAGGAACCACACGTTCTCGGCGATGTTGGTGGCGTGGTCGCCAATGCGTTCCAGATTCTTTGCCATGAACAGCAGATGCGTACACGGAGTGATATTGCGCGGGTCTTCCATCATGTAGGTGAGCAGCTCGCGGAACAACGCGGTGTACTGCGCATCCAGGCGTGCATCTTCGTCGCGGACACGGATCGCCGCATCGGCATCCTTGTTGCGATACGCCTGTACGGCTTCGCGCACGGCATCGGCCGCCATCTGGCCAAGCGCGCGCAGGCCCACGGTCTGCGGCAGCGGCGGTGCGGAATTGAGCGCGATCGAGCGCTTGGCCACGTTGGCCGCGTAATCGCCGATACGTTCGATATCGGCCGGAATCCGCAGGCCTGCAAGAATTTCACGCAGATCGCGCGCCATCGGGCCGCGCAATGCAAGCCGCATCACGTCGTGGCTGATCGCATGCTCCAGTGCGTCGATCGCCTCGTCGTTGACCACGATGCGGTGCGCGGCGTTGTCATCGCGACGCTCCACCACATCCAGCGCGGCTTCCAGCTGCGCCACCGCCGTCTCGCCCATGCGCACGATCTCGGCGACAAGACGGTGCTGCTCCTCGTCGTAGCTTTTGACGATATGGTCGTTGAGGTGCTGGTTCATCGTGGTCTCGATTCGTGGCAGTGGTGGATGTCCGCCGTAACCTTGGCGACATGGCAGATGATGCAAATGTCGTGCCGGGCGGTGCGGCGGAACTGCGTCAATGCGGCGTTGCGCTGGCGCGCCTTACATCAACCGAAGCGGCCGGTGATGTAGTCCTCGGTCTGTTGCTTGGATGGCTGCGAAAAAATGGTTTCGGTGCGGTCATGCTCGATCAGGTCGCCCAGGTACATGAAGGCGGTATAGTCGGACACGCGCGCGGCCTGCTGCATGTTGTGGGTGACGATCACGATGGTGTAGTCGCGCTTGAGCTCTTCCACCAACTGTTCGATGCGGCTGGTGGAAATCGGGTCCAGCGCGGACGTCGGTTCGTCCAGCAACAACACATCCGGGCGCAGCGCCACCGCACGTGCGATGCACAGGC
Organism: Xanthomonas sp. A1809; assembly: GCF_017746015.1. NCBI lineage: Bacteria > Pseudomonadati > Pseudomonadota > Gammaproteobacteria > Lysobacterales > Lysobacteraceae > Xanthomonas > Xanthomonas sp. A1809. Next base: position 91,373 of record NZ_JAGHWZ010000007.1, read on the forward strand.
GCTGCTGCTGGCCACCGGAAAGCCCCAGCGCGCTCTGCCCCAGCTTGTCCTTCACCTCGTCCCACAGCGCGCCCTGGCGCAAGGCCTGCTCGACGCGGTTCTGCATGTCGGCCTTGGACAGCTTTTCGTGGTGGCGGATGCCGTAGGCCACGTTTTCGAAGATGGTCATCGGAAACGGCACCGGCTTCTGGAACACCATGCCCACCTTGCTGCGCAGGCGGTTCATCGGGTACTTCGGCGACAGGATGTTTTCGTTGTCCAGCAACACCTCGCCGCGCGCTTCCATCTTCGGATACAGCGCATAGATGCGGTTGAAGATGCGCAGCAAGGTCGACTTGCCGCAGCCGGAGGGACCGATCAACGCGGTGACGCGCTTTTCGGGAATCTCGATGTTGATGCTCTTGAGCGCGTGGTACTTGTCGTAATAGAAATCCAGATTGCGTGCGGCCACCTTCACCGGCGCCTGCGCCGTCGGCGCCCCCGTGGCGGCCGGAACAGCGATGCGATGCATCGGCTTGGCGTTTTGGAGATCGTTCATGTCGGGTGTCCGGAGGGAAAGGTCAGTCATTGGAAATCTTGTTGCGCAAGAGCAGGGCACGCGCACCCAGGCTCACCAGCAACACGAACACGGTCAGTACCAGCGCGCCGGCCCAGGCCAGCGTTTGCCAGGTGTCGTACGGGCTGCCGGCGAATTGATTCATGATCACCGGCACGCTGGCCATCGGCTGGAAGATGTTGCTGTTCCAGTACTGGTTGCCGAATGCGGTGAACAGCAGCGGTGCGGTTTCGCCGCTGATGCGCGCCAGTGCCAGCAGCGCGCCGGTGACGATGCCTGCCGAGGCGCTGCGGTACAGCACCTGCACGGTGACTTTCCACTGCGGAATGCCCAACGACAATGCGGCTTCACGCATCTGCGCCGGCACCAATCGCAGCATTTCGTCGGTGGTACGCACCACCACCGGCAGCACGATGAAGGCCAGCGACAGTGCGCCGGCGAATGCCGAAAAGCGCCCACCGGTCTGCATCACGTACAAGGTGTAGACGAACAGGCCCAGCACGATCGAGGGCGCCGACAACAGGATGTCGTTGACAAAGCGCACCACCACGCCGGCCTTGCGCGCATTGCCGTACTCCGCGAGCCAGGTGCCTGCGGCGATGCCCAGCGGCGTGCCGATGGCCAGCGCCAGCCCGCACATCACCGCACTGCCGAAGAAGGCATTGAGCAGGCCGCCTTCCTGCATCGGCGGCGGCGTCATCTTGGTAAACAGGTTGAGGTCGATGCCCGGGACGCCCTTGGACACCAGCGTCCACAGGATCCAGGCCAGGAAGAACAAACCAAACAACGCAGTGACGCAGGAGAGCAGCAACGCAATGGCGTTGACGACCCGGCGGCGGTTGTACAGCGATTGCGACACCGAAGCGGCGGACATCAGTTGCCCTCCCGACGCGACAGCTGCATCAGCATGAAGCGTGCGATGGCCAGCACGATGAAGGTCACGATGAACAACACAAAGCCCAGCAGCAGCAATGCCGACCGGTAGGTTTCAGTGGCTTCGCCGAAATCGTTGGCGATCAACGCCGCGATGGTGGTGCCAGGCTCCAGCAGCGACGGCGACAGGCGCACCGTGTTACCGACCACGAAGGCCACCGCCATGGTTTCGCCCAGCGCACGCCCCAGACCCAGGAACACGCCGCCGATCACCGCCGAGCGGGTGTAGGGCAGCACGATGTCCCAGCTCACTTCCCACTTGGTCGAGCCCAGTGCGTATGCCGATTCCTTCAAGCGCGTGGGCACGGTCAAAAACACTTCGCGCATGACCGAGGAGATGAAGGGAATCACCATGATCGCCAGCACGAAGCCGGCAGTCAGCAGGCCGATGCCTAACGGCGGGCCCTGGAACAACGGGCCGATCAGCGGCAGCGTGCCGAGATGATCGTTGAGCCATGGTGTGACATGTTCGGTCATCACCGGCACCAGCACGAACAGGCCCCACATGCCGTAGATGATCGACGGGATGCCGGCCAGCAGTTCGATGGCAGTGCCCACCGGGCCACGCAGCCAGCGCGGTGCCACTTCGGTCAGAAAGAACGCGATACCGAAACTCACCGGCACCGCAATCAGCATCGCGATCACCGCGGTGACCAGGGTGCCGTAGATCGGTGCCAGCGCACCGTATTTGTTTTCGACCGGATTCCAGTCGGCCGAGTAGAAGAAACTCAGGCCCTGCATCTGCAAGGCATGGCGTCCGCCCCACAGCATCGACAGTGCCGCGCTGCCGAGCGCCAACAGGACGAAAACGACCGTAGCGGCCAGCGCAAGCTTGAACAGGCGATCGGCACGTGCGTCGCGCAGGTCGCGGCCGCGTGGCGCGGTCATCGCTTCGGGAATGGCGGTGGCATTCATTCGATTGGACTCGTCACCCGCGCAATGGCGGGAGCGTGAGACAGCAGGAACGGCGAGGCACCTTCAGGTACCTCGCCGCAGCGCAGCCCGCCGCATGGGCGGGTGCAGGGCATTACTTGAACTCGCTGCCCCAATAGGCTTCGATCTGCTTCACCAGCTCCGGCGGCAGCGGCACGTAGTGCAATTCGCTGGCCTGGGCCTGGCCGTTTTCCAGCGCCCACTTGAAGAAGTCCAGCGTCGCCTTGCTGCGCGCGGCGTCCTTGGACTGCTTGTGCATCAACATGAAGTTGGTCGCGGTGATCGGCCACGCCTTCTCGCCCGGCGCATTGGTGATCACCAGGTTGAAGTCACGGGCGTTGGCCCAGTCGGCGCTGGCAGCGGCGGCGGCAAAGCTTTCCGCATTCGGCTCGACCCACTGGCCGGCCGCGTTCTGCAGCGAGGTATACGGCATCTTGTTCTGCAGGGCGTAGGCCAGCTCGACGTAACCGATCGACCCCTTGATCTGCTGCACATACGAGGCAACGCCTTCGTTGCCCTTGCCACCCACGCCGCCCGGCCACTGCACCGAGGTGCCTTCGCCGACCTTGCTCTTCCACTCCGGGCTGACCTTGGACAGGTAGTTGGAGAAGTTGAAGGTGGTGCCCGAACCATCCGAGCGATGCACAAGATTGATCTTGGTGGCCGGCAGGGTCACGCCCGGGTTGGCCGCCACAATGGCCGCATCGTTCCACATGGTGACCTTGCCCAGGAAGATATCGCCCAGCAGGGCGCCGGTCAGGCGCAGCTTGCCCGGCGCGATGCCTTCCAGATTCACCACCGGCACCACGCCGCCGATGGCGGACGGGAACTGGCCCAGGCCAGCCTGTTGCAGTTCCGTGCTGTCCAGCGGTTTGTCGGTCGAGCCGAAATCCACGGTGCCGGCCTTGATCTGCGCAATACCGCCGCCGGAGCCGATCGACTGATAGTTGACCTTGTTGCCGGTGGCGGCGTTGTAGTCGGCCGACCACTTGGACACCAGCGGATAGATGAAGGACGCACCGGCGCCGGAAATTTCAGCGCCCTTGCTGTCGCTGGCGGTGGCGCCTGCGGTCGGCGCGCCCTTTGCGGCGTCTGCGGACTGCGCGTCCTTGCCGGGCGAGCACGCGGCCAGGGCGAGGGCGATGGTGAGGGACAGGGCGGTCAGGCTGGCCGACTGCAATTTCATGGAAGCTCCGAGGCTGGATTGGCCGGTGTCTCCGGCAGACCACACTATGAAATGATGTTTTTGTTACACCTGCATGACAGTGCCTTCTGGCCAACGCATCACAAAAAAAGGACGCGGACCGCGGAGGGAGTGGCACCCTCCGGGATCCGCGTCCCGGGGCCGACGCCGGGGAGAGAGACGGCGTCGTTCCTTTACGCGTTTTCGTGCTGGCTGCCGAGCCTCGGTGCGGGGCACCTGATTGCCATTTCAGGCGGCACTGCAGGTCGCCGGCATGGACCAGACAACCGCCCATGCCGTTCAAGGCATGGCTTGCCCACCTTGGCGCTGCACCAGAGGCTGCGCCGTCCTTAGTGCGGCAGATTCTTGGCCCAATACGCCTCGATCTGAGTGACCAGCGTGTCCGGCAGCGGCACGTAGTCCAACTGCTTGGCCTGCGCATCGCCCTTGGTGTAGACCCAGCGGAAGAAGTCCAGCGTGTTCTTCAGGCCAGCCGGGTTCTTCGGCTTTTTCTGCACCAGAATGAAATTGGTCGCCGTGATCGGCCAGGCGTTATCGCCAGCGGCGTTGGTCATCACCAGATAGAAGTCCTTGGCCGTGCCCCAGTCGGCACTGTTGGCCGCGGCGGCGAAGGTTTCATCCGACGGTTGCACGAACTTGCCGGCCGCGTTCTTCATTGCGGTGTAGGCCATCTTGTTCTGCAGCGCGTACGACAACTCGACATAGCCGATGCCGCCCTTGATCTGCTTCACGTAGGCGGCCACGCCCTCGTTGCCCTTGCCGCCGATGCCGGTCGGCCACTGCACGGCAGTCCCTTCGCCAACCTTGCTCTTCCAGTCCGGGTTGACCTTGGACAGGTAGTTGGTGAAGTTGAAGCTGGTGCCCGAACCGTCGGAGCGGTGCACCACGGTGATCTTGCCTTCCGGCAGTTTCATGCCCGGGTTGAGCGCGGCGATGGCCGGGTCGTTCCAGGTGCTGACCTTGCCTAGGAAGATGTCGCCCAGGGTCTTGCCGTCCAGCTTGAGCGTACCGGCGGCGACGCCCGCAACGTTGACCACCGGCACCACGCCGCCGATCACCGAGGGAAACTGCGCCAGGCCGGCAGCGGCCAATTCTTCCGGCTTGAGCGGGGCATCGGACGAGCCGAAGTCCACGCTGGCCGCCTTGATCTGGGCAATGCCGCCGCCCGAACCGATCGATTGGTAGTTGACCTGCTTCTTGGTGGCGGCGTTGTAGTCGGCCGACCACTTGGACATCACCGGGTAGATGAACGACGCACCGGCACCGGTGACATCGGCAGCCTGGGCACACAGTGCCAGCGAGGCGGCGAGTACGCCGACGGCCAGACGGGTCTTGAAGGAGTGGATCACGGAACAGCTCCTGTAGCGAAGGGATGAGGACGTCCCGCCGTGGTGCCATTGCAGGGCAATGGCATGACCATGCGGTGTCTGGGAAATGACAGGGCGATGACGGCATTGCGCCGTCGGATGTTCAGGCCGGCAGGAAGTGGCGGCGCTGCCACCGCGTGCGCTCGACCGATCGCACGCGGCAGCGACGCACTTACCAGTAGAACTGCGCGCGTGCTTCGATGATCGACGGGTTATCGTCGACCAGGCCGCGGGTGGTGCTGTTGTAGCGGGTGCTGTCGACCTTGGCGTAGTCGAGGGCGAACTTGAAGTTCGAGCGCCAGTACCAATTGGCGCCGACCGTCCAGATGTTCATCTTGCCGCCCAGCACGCCATCGACGAACGGTGTGTTGCCGTTGGCGACCAGGTGGCCATCGTTGAGGTCCAGGGTGTCGTAGCGCACCGCCAGCTGCCACATGCCCGATGCCGGCTCGTTGGGCAGCGGGGTGGTCGGCACGCCAGCCTTGTAGCCCCAGGTTTCGCCGGTGAGGTTCCAGACGCCGCTCACGTACCAGCCGTCGCTCTTATAGTCGTGCGCATTGGCACCGATGCGGTTGGCGTTTTCCTGGAAGTACTCGCTCTGCAGCTTGAACGGCCCGGTGATCCACATCGCCTCGGCACCGGCCACGCCAACGTTGTCCACATTGGTGATGGCGCCGCTGTCGATCAGGCGAACGGTGGTCAGGTCGGCGTCGGGGCGTGCGCGCAGGCGCAAGGTGTCGTCGTCGGTGTCGTAGGCCAGGTAGCTCAGGCCGAAATGCAGCACGTTGCCAGTCTCGTTGATCGGCGCCCAGGTGCCGCGCGCGCCATAGCCGTTGCCGTGCGCCTGGTTACGGGTCAGCTCGCGGCCGAATGCACTGGCGGTCACGCTCCAATTGTTGTCGCCCATGCCATAGGCCACGCCCAACCGGCGCGAGATGCCATAGGTGTTGGTCACCGACGCCTTGGAGACGAAGTCGTTGTTCTTGGTGCTGGACAGTTCTTCCAGGCTGTTGGGCTGCTTGAACTGGCCGATCTGCAGGTAATTGTTCGCGTTGCCGCCGAACTTGTACTTGATGTTGTTATCCAGGAAGCGGCCCGTGCTGCGAATGGTGGTGCCACGGATGGTGACCTCCTTCAGCACGCTCGGGTCATAGCCGGCGACCCATTCGAAGTTGCCCGGGCCCTTGCCCTTGAGGACCAGCTCGGCGCGCCGGATGCTGAATTCGGAATTGTCGCCATTGGCACCGATCGGGCCATTGAGGTCCTGCACATCGTTGTGGAACCAGTTGCCGTCGGCCTGGACCAGGCCTTCCAGCGAGATTTCCGAACCACCGATCACATCGATGGCGATCTCGGCGTGTGCTGCAGGGGCGGCCAGTGCCAGCAGCAGCGCGGAACCAAGCAGGGTGGGAGCGAGTTTCATAGATGCCTTGCGACCTGAGAAAGTGGGCGCAGGCTAGGGTGTGAAGGTTGCGTTAATGTGACAAAACAACAGAAACGTAATACGTGATTTTTGCCAATAAAGACAAGAGTTTACGTGTGTTTCAACTATGTCAGTGTGTGTCAAAAAAATGAACGGCGCTGTTTTATGACAGTACTCGGTGCCAACCTCAACGCTTTGAATTTCCCAGCTGTGGCGCTGACGGCCTGAACTGGCGCTATGTCAGCCTGAACGCATGCGTCAGTTTGTGCGGCGCACCACTTGCATACGCGGCGTCAAAATTGTTAGCTTCGAGGCCATGTTTCCTCGATTCCTCCAAATGCTGTTGGTCTGCCTGCTCGCGCTTTCCGCGTGGTCGGCAGCCAATGCGCACGCGCGCCTGCATCATGCGTTCGTGGGCGACGGCCTGGCGGTAATGGTGGATGCTGGCGAAGAACGCGATGCAGCAGAAGATCCGCAGGACGACGGCGATACACAGAGCCAAGTCGACACACAGCCTGCAGACGATATCCCCTTGCTCTCCCAAGCATGGCCGATGCTGGCGCGGTATTCCCCCTCTTGGCACGCGCATCACGCGCCGGCAAATCAAAAACGCGACCTGATCCCACAGCTGCGCCCTCCAAACGCACTGCTTGGCTGATCCCCGCTGTCGATGCACCCGGTGCGTTCCGCGCCGGATTCCCAATTGATTTGTTTGTCTTTGCAATTCGCGGTTTGCGCCGCGGATGGCTATTCGTTGCCTAGAGGAATCTCCCATGGAAAGTTTGCTAGAAGGTTTTCGCCATTTCCGTAAGGAAGTCTATCCGCGTCAGAGTGCGCGCTTTCAGGAACTGGCAGGCGGCCAGAGCCCGCACACGCTGTTCATCACCTGCGCAGACTCGCGCGTCATGCCGGAGCTGATCTTCTCCGCACAGCCAGGCGAATTGTTCGTCTATCGCAATATCGGCAATGTGGTGCCGCCGTACTCGCAACATGTCAGTGGCGTGGTGGCAGCAATCGAATACGCCATCGCAGTGCTGGGCGTGCGCCACATCGTGATCTGCGGGCACACCGACTGCGGCGCGATGAAGGCCGTGCTCAAGCCGGAGTCGCTGGAAGACGTGCCCTCCGTGGCAGCGTGGCTCAAGCACACCGATGCGGCGCGCCATGTCACCGCGCATCACGGGCACGATCCGCAGAGCCATGAAGCGCTGAGCTGCATGACCGAAGAGAACGTGGTCTCGCAGTTGGACCACCTGCGCACGCAGCCGGTGGTGGCAGCGCGCTTGGCGGCGGGCACGTTGCGCATCCACGGCTGGATCTACGATATCGCGCACGGGGAGATCCGCGCCTTCGATGCCGAGAAGGGTGGCTTCCGGCCACTGCTGGCCGAAAGCACCCCCGAAGCCACTCCACGCCCGCGACTGCAGCAAGTCGTGCGCGCTGAACTCGCCTGACGGAGCCTGCCATGAACACATCAGGTATCGGCGGATATTTCCGCCAGGGACTGTTTGGGCGTGATTTATTGGCGTCCGTGGTGGTCTTCCTTGTCGCGCTGCCGCTGTGCATGGGTATCGCGATCGCATCCGGCATGCCGCCCGCCGCGGGCCTGATCACCGGCATCGTGGGTGGTCTGGTCGTCGGCTTTCTGGCGGGTTCTCCGCTGCAGGTGAGCGGGCCGGCCGCCGGCCTGGCTGTGTTGGTGTTCGAACTGGTGCGGGAGCACGGCGCTGTTGCGCTCGGGCCGGTGATCTTGGTGGCCGGCGCAATTCAGCTGATTGCCGGTCTGTGCCGCGCAGGCGTCTGGTTCCGGATGACATCGCCGGCCGTTGTGGCGGGCATGTTGTCGGGCATCGGCATCCTGATCGTGGCCTCGCAGGCGCACGTCTTGATGGATGCCGCGCCCAAGGCCCGCGGTCTGGAAAACTTCGCTGCATTGCCTGGCGTGTTGTGGCAGGCCATCAGCGAGGGAACCGGCCGTAATGCGCTGTTCGTGGGTCTGGCGACGATCGGTATCATCCTGGCCTGGGACAAGCTGCGCCCGCAGCGCCTGCGGTTTTTGCCGGGTGCATTGATCGCGGTGGTGGTTGTCACCGCGACCGTGCAGTTGCAGGGCTTGAACGTCAACAAGGTCGATGTCCCGACCAATCTGTTCTCTGCGATCAGCATCCCCAGCATTTCCGACATCTTTGGCGTGTTCAATCACACCTTGCTGGTCTCGGCAGTGACCTTCGCCTTCATCGCCAGCGCCGAGACCTTGCTGTCGGCGGCGGCGGTGGACCGCATGCATCAGGGGGCGCGCACGCAGTACGACCGTGAGCTGGCGGCGCAGGGTGTGGGCAATATGCTCTGCGGTTTCCTGGGTGCATTGCCGATGACCGGGGTGATCGTGCGCAGCGCGGCCAACGTGCAGGCCGGTGCGGCAACGCGTGCATCGACCATCCTGCACGGCAGCTGGCTGCTGGTGTTCGCCATGCTGTTGCCGTGGCTGCTGCGGATGACGCCGGTGGCCTGTCTGGCCGGCATCCTGGTCTATACCGGCGTGAAGATGATCAAGATCGGGCAGGTCAAGGAACTGGCGACCTATGGCCGCGGAACGGCCGCGATCTACCTGGCGACCACCTTCGCGATCGTGGCCACCGACCTGCTGACCGGCGTGCTGATCGGCTTCGGTCTGTCGCTGTTCCGTCTGGCACTGCATTCGTCGCGTCTGAAGGTCGAGGTGCGCGAGCACGCCGACAAGAAGGACGAAATGCATCTGACCCTCCAGGGTTCGGCCACCTTCCTGAAGGTGCCGGCTATGGCACGTACGCTGGAAAGCGTGCCGCCGAACACTGCGCTGCATCTGGATGTGGCCAAGCTGCACCACGTCGATCATGCCTGCATCGAGTTGTTGCGCGACTGGAGCCGCAATGCGGCCTCACGCGGCTGCGAACTGGTGGTGGACTGGAAGGAGCTGGATCGACGTGTCGAAGGCCAGCCCACAGTGGATGGCGTGCTGGTGGAACAGCGCGTCGAGCAGGCGAAAGCTGCGTAAAGTGTTGTAAACGCCCGGCGTTCGCGCCGGGTGACCCCCATCGTGATCGGGTGATGCATGGCGCCGAAAGACGCATCATCCGGTCACGATTTTTTTTTTGGGGGAGTGGGGAGTCGGGATTCGGGATTCGGGAGTCGGGAGTCGTGAAAGCCTGCGACCTTGTGGTTTGCTGAGTGGGATCAGGTTGCGCGGTTGCGCCGTTGCTCCGGCGCCACTGCTGCCTCAATTCTTGGTTTTTGTTTGCCGCTCAGGCGCCGGTGGCGTCTTGTCGCGGTAGCGGCATAGATCGTGGATCACGCAGCCCGGGCAATCCGGCTTGCGTGCCTTGCAGACGTAGCGTCCGTGCAGGATCAGCCAGTGATGCGCATCGTGTAGAAACTCGGCCGGGATCACCTTGATCAACTTGTCTTCGACCGCGCGCACGTCCTTGCCTGGCGCAAGACCGGTGCGGTTGGAAACGCGAAAGATATGCGTGTCCACGGCCATGGCGGGCTCGCCGAAGGCGGTGTTGAGCACCACATTTGCGGTCTTGCGGCCCACGCCGGGCAGCGCTTCCAGCGCGGCGCGATCATGCGGCACCTCGCCGCCATAGCGCTCCAGCAGGATGCGGCAGGTGGCGATGACGTTCTTGGCCTTGGCGTTGAACAGGCCGATGGTGGAGATGTACCGCTTCAGGCCCTCCTCGCCGAGATCGAGAATGTCGCGTGGGGTGTTGGCCACCGGATAGAGCTTGCGGGTCGCCTTGTTGACGCCGACATCGGTGGCTTGCGCCGACAGCAGCACCGCGATCAATAACTCGAATGGGGTGGTGTATTCCAGCTCGGTGGTGGGGTGCGGATTGAGTTCGCGCAGGCGCTCGAACATCTCCTGTATCTCGGGCTTGCGCATGCTGCTGCCACGACGCGCCGGTACCATTGCCTGGGGTGTGTTCATGGCTGCGCTCCGCCAGCGGCTTTCGCCTTCGCGCGCGCCAGGATGGCAGCGGCCAGCGGCGGCAGTGCGGGCGTTGCCGGTTGGCTGGGCGCCGGGGCGGGCGCCCTGCGCGCATCGCGTTCGGCGGCGCGCCGTTGCAGGCGCGCCGAGCGCGCGCGGTAGCGTTCGCGCGCGGCCCAGGCGTCTTGTAGACGGCGTTGCGCGCTGAGCAACGTGGCACAGACCTGCGGGCAGTCGGCGTCCAGCGTATCGTGCTGCGGGTCGGGCAGATAGGCCATCAAGCCGAGTGCCAGCGCACGATCCAGGTCGTCGGCCTGCACACAATCGAACAACCGCAGCGGCAACGGACGCGATGCCGGAATGAGTTCGAGCGTCATGGCGATATCAGCGGTTGTGGAACTGGGCGGGGCGTTTATCGAGGAATGCGCGAGTGCCTTCGCGCATGTCGTCGGTGGCGAACAACAACGCAAATTGCGCGGTTTCCAGCTGCAGGCCTTCCTCGATGGCGCATTCGCCGCCGAACACCACCGCATCCAGAATGCCGCGCAGTGCCAGCGGCGCTGCAGTTGCCAGGCGTTGCGCAAGCGCCAGCGTTTCTTCGTGCAGGGCATCCGCTTCGACCACGCGATTGACCAGGCCCAATTGCAGTGCGCGGGCCGCGTCGATCGGCAGGCCGAGCAGGCACAGTTCCAGCGCTGCGGCGCGGCCGGTGAGGCGCAGCAGGCGCTGCGTGCCGCCAAAGCCGGGGATCAGGCCGAGATTGATTTCCGGTTGCCCCAGGCGCGCTGTTGCTGCGGCGATGCGCAGGTGGCACGCCATTGCCAGCTCCAGGCCGCCGCCCAGCGCAAAGCCATTGATCATCGCGACCACCGGCTTGGGCATGCGCTCGATCCGGCGCATCAGCTGCTGGCCCAGCAACGAGAACTCGCGCGCCTGGGTTGCCGACAGGTCACTCATTTCCGCGATATCGGCACCCGCCACGAAGGCCTTGGGGCCGGCGCCGGTGAGAATCACGGCGCGTACATCGTCCGCATTGGCTGCGTCTTGGAACGCCTGATCCAGGGCCTGCATGGTTTGCCGGTTCAATGCGTTCAGTTTGTCCGGCCGATTGACCGTAATCGTCCGGACGCTGGCGTGATCGGCGATCAGAATGACGTGATTGGACATGTGAACCCTTGCGAACGTAAAAAAATAGTAAACACGGAACTTCCAAAACCCTTGCTGGTCCTAGCTTTCGCGATAAGTAGCGGTTCGGTATCGCGGCCGCTATCCTAGCGCGTCATCTCAGGCGGCAGACCCGTCCTGTGCCACCACCCTGGAGAATTGTTTGATGAAGTTGCGTTCTATCGCGGTCGCTGCGGCGGCCCTGGCCCTGACGGGCAATGCACTGGCCCAGGACACGACGTCCGAGAAGGGCAAGTTGAGCTATTACTTCGGCTACGACTACGGCAACAACCTTGCCGAGCTCACCGGCCGCGGCGAGCAGCTCGACATCAACTCGGTGGTAAAGGGTCTGCAGGACGCCTATGCCAAGAAGCAGCCGGCCATCACTGCCGACCAGCTGAAGCCGGCCGTTGAGGCGTTCCAGAAGCGCGAGCAGGGCCGTGCCCAGCAGGCCAAGGCCGAGTACGACAAGGCCGCTGCAGCCAACAAGACCAAGAGCGATGCGTTCCTGGCCAAGAACAAGAGCACCGCCGGCGTGCAGACGCTGCCGAGCGGCGTGCAGTACCGCGTGATCGAAGCCGGCAAGGGCGCCAAGCCGACCCAGGCCAGCACCGTGCAGCTGGAAGTGGCCGGTCCGTTCCCGTTCGGGGACCGCGAGAAGGCACGTCCGGCGCAGCAGATCCCGGCCATCAAGGTCAGCGAAGTCGAAATGCAGGCCATGCGCGACACGCTGCTGCAAATGCCGGCCGGCTCGAAGTGGGAAGTGACCCTGCCGCCGGAAAAGGCCTACGGTGCCGACCCGCGTACCCCGTTCCCGCCGAACGTGGCTGTGCAGTTCGAGATCAAGTTGGTCAGCGTCAAGTAATTGCACGTGATGTTGTTGCGACAACGCCGGCCACCAGGCCGGCGTTGTCGTTTTGGTCCAGCGATTGTCTGAAGAGAACGATGCAACGATGCAGCGGCCGCAGGACCCAGCGATGAGTGGCAATGATGTCGGATCCGAGGCCGGCCCTCTGCCCAGTCCGTGTATCGGTGTATGTTCGCTGGACGCGCAGTCGCACTGCGTCGGCTGTTTGCGCAGCCTGGATGAAATTGCACGCTGGATGAGCATGAGCGACGCCGAACGCCAGGACTATCTGCACACGGTGCTGCCCGCACGCGCGTTGACAGCGCGGCTGCCCGAATACGCGCAGTTGAGGCGGGCGCTGTATCCGCTGGATACCGCGCCGGCCGGGCCGGGTTGGAACCATGCCGAGCTGATCGACCTGACCGACGGCGACCCGTCTGCCGAAGCGGCGGTGCTGTGCGGGCTGGTGCCGCGCGAACAGGGCACGACGGTGTTGCTGACCCGGCGCACGGACAGCCTGCGCCATCACGCCGGGCAGGTCAGCTTCCCCGGCGGGCGGATGGAGCCGTCCGATGCCGATGCCGCTGCTGCAGCGCTGCGCGAGAGTTGCGAAGAAATCGCGCTGGGCGCGCAGCACGTGCATGCCTTGGGGTACCTGGATCCGTTTGTGACGGTGAGCGGATTTCGGGTGACGCCGGTGGTGGCGGTCATCGACCCGGCGTTCGTGGCGGTGCCGCAGCCGGATGAAGTAGCGGACGTCTTCGAAGTGCCGCTGGCCTATCTGATGGATCCGGACAATCTGCGCAGTGTGGAGCTGGAGTTCCGCGGACGCCCGCGACGCGTGCTCGAATACGACTGGCCTGCCCACCGTATCTGGGGCGCCACCGCCGCCATTCTTCTCAATCTTCGTCGTCGCCTGGAGCAGGTTGCATGAGTGCAGATCCGAACTGGACCACGCTGGTCGATGCCGCCACGCTTTCGGCCGCGTTGCAGCATCCACAGCTGCGTCTGCTGGATGCGCGTGCCGCGCCACCGACTGCGCCAGACCCGCACGCAGCGCGCAAGGCGTACGCGCAGGGGCATCTGCCCGGCGCGCACTATGCCGATCTGGACCACGACCTTGCAGATCTGTCACGGCCGGCGCAGGGGCGGCATCCGTTGCCGCATAGCGAGGCTTTTGCAAGACGCCTCGGCGAATGGGGCATCGATCCGCAGAGCCAGGTCGTTGTCTACGACGCAGGCGATGGCAGCATGGCGGCCGCGCGCGCGTGGTGGATGTTGCGGCTGATGGGCCATCGCCGGGTGGCGGTGCTGGACGGTGGCTTGGCCGCGTGGCGTGCGGCCGGTTTTGCGGAAAGCACCGAGTCGCCTGCCTTGCGCAGCGGCACCGCGTATCCGGGCCACTTTGACGCCACGGCGGTGGTGGATGCCGAGCAGATCGCGCAGCGCCTGCAACAGGCGCCGGGCTGGTTGCTGGATGCACGGGCAGGCGAGCGTTTCCGTGGCGAAGTCGAGCCGATCGACCCGGTGGCCGGGCACGTGCCCGGTGCAGTGAGTCGCCCGCTGGGACTGAGCCTGCGTGATGGTCGCTTCAAACCAGCTGCCGAACTGCGCGCCGAGTTGTCCGCGTTGCTGGGTGCGTACCGGCCCGAGCAGGCGGTGGTGATGTGCGGATCGGGCGTGACGGCCTGCCATCTGTTGCTGGCGTTGGAAGTGGCCGGGTTGTCCGGTGCACGCGTCTACGCCGGTTCCTGGAGTGGTTGGCTGCAAGATGCCTCGCGCCCGGTCGCGACCGGCGCCTGATTGCAGGCACAATGGCGGCAGGAACGGTGACCTGTGGGGACGCAGGTTCGCTGCGCGGAGCGCAGTTTCTTGCAGTGCTGGGTGAGCCATGCGGTTGCAGTTACGGGTTGGCGCGCTGTGCGTCGCGGTATGGACGCTGGCTGCCTGTTCGGCGGAGTCGTCCGCCGATGTCAGCGATACGCCTGCGGTCGCTCATCGCAATGCGGCGCCGCATGATGTGTACGAAGTCGCGCTGGAACGCGCGCGCGCGGAGCGGCTGAGGCAGCTGCGGGCGCCCGATGGGTGGTTGAGCTATACCGGTTCGGGGCGCGTGCGCGCCGGCCAGTACCGTGTGGGCAGCGACCCGCTCAGCGATATCGTCCTGCCTGCCGGCCCTGCGCAGCTGGGGCAACTGACGCTGGATGCTGCAGGACACATACGCTTTCGCGCAGATGGCTCTGCCGCGGTGACGCTCAACGGGCAGCGCATCGGCGACGTACGCCTGCAACCAGAGCGGGCAGGGCAGCGCGGCGACCGGCTGGACGTGGGGGGCCGACAGTTCTACCTGGTGCAGACCGGCGCCTTGTATGGCTGGCGCTTCCGCGACCCGGCAGCGCCGGCGCTGACGCAGTTCGACGGGCTGGAATATTTCCCGACCGATCCGCAGTGGCGCATCCAGGCGCAGTGGCAACCCTATCCAACGCCGCGCACGACCACCTTGCTGACCTCGATCGGCACGCCGCTCACCGTGGAGGTGCCGGGAGAAGCCGTGTTCTCGCGCAACGGCCACGAATACCGCTTGCGGCCGCTGCTGCAGGAAGATGGCCAGGGCCTGTTCTTCCTGTTCGCCGACCGCACCAGCGGCAAGGAGAGTTATGGCGGCGCGCGGTATCTGTTTGCCACCTCGCCCCGCGATGGTCAGGTGGTCCTGGATTTCAATCTGGCCGAAAACCCGCCATGCGCACTGACGCCCCATGTGGTCTGCCCCATCGCGCCGCCTGAAAACCGGTTGGACGTGGCAGTGAATGCCGGCGAGAAGACTTACCGTGCGACCGAACGTTGAGTGTGCTGCAACGGGTGGACGGTGTGCGAGGCAAGAGGTGTTTTCGATGGCTCATCACAGCATCCGGGAGCGGTCACGTGCGTGTTCTCCGGGCGACGCTGTCTTTCGACGGCGCGGCTGGCACGCAGGTTGGATCGCTTCTCGGCGCTATCGGGCGCGACCGGGCATGACCGACGTAACGCAGTGACTCGCCTACCGGCAGTGGCAAAAAACGCCTCCTAACGCGGCGTGTGCGACCAGCTCACCGCCGCTTCGATGCGCGGCCACGGGAACAGCGGGCCGGGGTCGAGCTTGCGCCGGATTTTACGGGCCGGGTCGTCGCTGGCGGCTTCCTGGGTGGTATCCAGCGCCTGATGGCCGGCGATGCGCCGCACCGAGGGCAGCTGCTGCTGCAGCCATTGCAACAAGGTGATCAGCGCGGCGATCTGCGCTTCGGGATACGGTTCGGTCATCTGCTGATACCGCGAATCCAGCCAGTGCGGATAACGGCCGCGGTTGACCAGTTCGATGCCCAGCGTATGCGGGTTATGCCCGCGCACATGATGCGCAACGCGCTCCAGGGCGACGTATTGCTGGATGCTGCCGTTGCGATCGAGGTAGTAATGCCCGCTGTTGCCGGTGCCGCTGTCATAAAGCACGCGTTCGCCGTATTCGCGCGCCATCGCCATGTCCGGCAATTCGGTGCAATGGATGACCACCATGTCGATCTGGGTGAGCGCGCGCCTGGCCAACCGCGATTCGTAGGACAACGGCGCATAGGTGATTGGCGGCGACGGCAAGACGGCATCGGACATGGGGCGGATGCTAGCATTGCCCGATGGCTTTGAATCCCGACAGCCCCCTGGGCAAATTGATGGCGACGCTGCCACAGACCGGTCAGGTGACCTGGATCGGCGTGCGCCCGGCGCGTGAGGTGGCGATGCAGGAAGTGGACGCGGCGCAGGTGAGCACCGGTATGGGTCTTGTGGGAGACCGCTACAAGGGTGGCAGCGGCAAGCGCGGCGTGACCCTGATCCAGGCCGAGCATTTGCCGGTGATCGCGGCGCTGTCAGGACACGCCACCATCGCGCCGGCGACGCTGCGGCGCAACCTGGTGGTGTCCGGAATTGCCTTGATCGCGCTGAAAGGCCGGCGATTCCGAATCGGCGAAATCGAATTGGAAGGCACCGACCCGTGCGACCCATGTTCGCGCATGGAAGATGCCCTGGGTGCGGGCGGCTATAACGCCATGCGCGGCCACGGTGGGCTGTGCGCACGCGTGCTGCGTGGCGGCGTGCTGCGCATCGGCGATACGGTGCAGGCGCTATGAGTCGCGGCCATTGCATCCTCTCGCACGGCTTCGAAAGCGGCCCGGACGCCTTGAAGGTGACCGCGCTGGCCAACGTGGCCGAGCAGTTGGGCTGGACCCATGAGCGCCCGGATTATACCGACCTGGATGCACGCCGCGAGGTGAGCACGCTGGGCGACGTGCCAGGCCGGCTGCAACGCCTGCTGGAAATTGCGCGGGCGGCGGCCGAGAAGGGGCCGGTGGTGCTGGCCGGTTCCAGCCTGGGCTCGTATATCGCCGGGATGGTGTCGTTGCAGGTGCCCACGCGCGGCCTGTTTCTGATGGTGCCGCCGACCAAGATGGGCCCGATGCCGGCGCTGGACGCCGCATCGGTGCCGATCTCGATCGTGCATGCCTGGCGCGACGCGTTGATTCCGGCTGCCGACGTGATTGCCTGGGCGCAGGCCCGGCATGCGCGCCTGCTGCTGGTCGACGATGACCATCGTCTGGCCTCGCACGTCGACGCCTCGGCGCGCGCGTTCGCAGCGTTGTTGCAGGGCCTGTGATGCGGACGGTTGCCAGCCATGGCTGCGCGCGGTGCCACCGATGAACGTGTTGATCCGCGAAGCCACCGAAGGCGACGCCGCTGCCATCGAACTGCTGACCATGGTGGCCTTCATGCGCGCCGAACACAGCCGGCATGACGAGCACCAGGTGATTGCAGGATTGCGTCAGGACGGCGCACTCGTGTTGTCGCTGGTCGCCGACCACGACGGCTACGTGGTCGGGCATCTGGCCGTCTCGCCGGTGGCGCTGTCGGACGATTCGCCCGGCTGGTTCGCGCTTGGCCCGCTGGCCGTGGGGCCCGGCCATCAACGGCAAGGGCTGGGGACGCGGCTGGTGCAGGCCGCGCTTGCCACGTTGCGCGAGCGCGGCGCCGCAGGCTGCCTGGCGCTGGGCGAGCCGGCGTTTTTCCGGCGCTTGGGCTTTGCGGTCGAACCTGGCCTGGCGTTGCCCGAGGTGCCTGCATCGGAATTGCAAGCCCTGGCGTTCGGCGACCGGCTGCTGCCGCTGGCCGATGTGGCTTACCACCCGGCGTTCGGGCTGGGTTGAGCGCCGGCTGCATTGGCCCGGCCTGTTGCGCCGGTGTCGCTGCCAGTGCGGCAGGTTGGACTGGCTGCACTTCACCTGAGGATTGGTCCGATGCGCCATTGATGCCGCCGTCGTGATGACGGCCTACCCGCTGCTGTTCCGGTTGGATCGGCACGTGTGCTGGCATGCAATGGAGACCCGGATGACTGTCCGTCGCTGACGCTGGAAAGCGTGGCGCATGCGCTGCCCGATGGCAGCGCGCTGTTTTCCGATCTGGACATCCATATCGACCAACGCGCGACCGGCTTGGTCGGGCGGATTGGCCTGGTCGCCCGAACGGCAGCGGCAAGTCCACATTGCTGCAGCTGCTGGCCGGGCGCCTGCAGCCCGGCGCCGGGCATTGCCAGGTGCATGCGCCGACCGCCTATCTGGATCAGCACCTGGCGCTGCTGGACCCAGCGCGCTCGGTCGTTGCGCAGTTGCAGGACGCGGATCCGGCTGCGCCGGCCCACGCACAGCGGCTGCGCCTGGCGCTGCTGGGGCTGGACCGGGCGCGTGCCGACCTGCCCTGCAGCCAGCTCAGCGGTGGCCAGCGGCTCAAGGCGGCGCTGGCCTGCGCGCTGTACCGGGCGCAGCCGGCGCAACTGCTGTTGCTGGACGAGCCCACCCACCACCTGGATCTGGCCTCGGTGGAAGCGATCGAGGCGCTGCTGCGTGGCCATCAGGGGGCGCTGCTCGTCGCCTCGCATGATGCCGCCCTCCTGCAGCGGTTGGGCCTGCAGCAGCGCCTGGACACGGCACAGGCGCAATAGGGGCTGGCGGCGTGGTGAACCGTGCGGCGGGCGATCCGGGCGCCGGGCTGGTAATGCCGGCCGCGATGGCCGACCATTTGCGGCCCGTCCACCGCGGCCGCGGCATTGCCCACCCAGGCGCCGGCCCGCTGTCCTGCTTTCACGCTCGCCGCCGCGGCCAGCGTCTCTATCGATACCTGCCTACGTGAAATTCTTCGCATCCTGCGCCAAGGGCCTGGAATACCTGCTTGCCGACGAGCTGCTTGCGCTCGGTGCCAGCAAGGCCACCGCCACTATTTCCGGCGTCAACGTCGAAGGCGAACTGCGCGATGCGCAGCGCGCCGTGCTGTGGTCGCGCCTGGCCAGCCGCGTGCTGTGGCCGCTGACCGAATTCGATTGCCCGGACGAAGACGCGCTGTACGCCGGCGTCGCCGAACTGCCCTGGGACGCGCATCTGTCTGTGGGGCATACGCTGTCGGTGGACGCACATGTGTCCGGGACCGCCATCACCCACGCACGCTATGCGGCGCAGCGCATCAAGGACGCGGTGGTGGACACCATGCGCCGGCAGGGGCTGGAGCGCCCGTCGGTGGACGTGGAAAACCCCGACCTGCGCCTGAACCTGTCGCTGCGCAAGGGCCGCGCCACCATTTCGGTGGACCTGGGCGGCGGCCCGCTGCATCGACGCGGCTGGCGCATGGCGCAGAACGAGGCGCCGTTGAAGGAAAATCTGGCCGCAGCGGTGCTGATGCGCGGCGGCTGGCCGCGCGCCTATGCCGATGGCGGCGGCTTGCTCGACCCGATGTGCGGCAGCGGCACGCTGCTGATCGAAGGCGCGCTGATGGCCGCCGATGTCGCGCCCGGTCTGCAGCGCTACGGCAGCGATGTGCCCAGCCGCTGGCGCGGCTTCGACCGCGAGAGCTGGCAGCAGCTGGTGAGCGAGGCGCGCGAACGCGACGGCGTCGGCCGTGCTGCGCTCAAGCAGGTGATCCATGGCAGCGACATGGACCCGCACGCCATCCGCGCCGCGAAAGAGAATGCGCAGGTGGCCGGCGTGGCCGAGGCGATCTGGTTCGGCGTGCGCGAAGTCGGTGAGTTGCAGACGCCGCCGCAGGCCACCGGCGTGGTGGTGTGCAATCCGCCGTACGACGAGCGCCTGGCCGCCGATGCGGCGCTGTATCGCCGTCTGGGCGATACCTTGCAGCGCGTCGTGCCGCAGTGGCGTGCCAGCCTGCTGTGCGGCAATGCCGAGCTGGCGTATGCCACCGGCCTGCGCGCGGGCAAGAAATACCAGCTGTTCAACGGTGCGATCGAATGCGCGTTGATCGTCTGCGACCCGATCGCAGTGCCGCGACGCACCCCGCTGGCAGCGCCGACCGCGCTCAGCGAGGGCGCGCAGATGGTGGCCAACCGGCTGCGCAAGAATCTGCAGAAATTCAAGAAGTGGCGCGCGCGCGAAGGCATCGAATGTTTCCGCGCCTACGACGCCGACCTGCCGGAATATTCCGCCGCCATCGACGTGTATCAGCAAGCCGACGGCGACCGGCGCATCTTCCTGCATGTGCAGGAATACGCGGCGCCGGCGACGATTCCCGAGGCCGATGTGCGCCGTCGTCTCAACGAATTGCTGGCCGCCGCACGCGAGGTCTTCGAAGTGCCGGCCGAGCGCGTGGCGCTGAAGTCGCGCGAGCGCGGCAAGGGCGGCAGCAAGTACGGCCGTTTCGAACAGCGCAACGAAATCGTCCACGTGCGCGAACACGGCGCGTTGCTGCGCGTGAACCTGTTCGATTATCTGGATACCGGGCTGTTCCTGGACCATCGCCCGCTGCGCGGCACCATGGCGCAGCAGAGCAAGGGCCGGCGTTTCCTCAACCTGTTCTGCTACACCGGCGTGGCCAGCGTGGAAGCGGCGGTGGCCGGTGCGGCGTCCACCACCAGCGTTGATCTGTCGGCAACCTACCTGCAGTGGTGCGCCGAGAATCTTGCGTTGAACGGGCTGGCCGGCAGCAAGCACAAACTGGTGCAGGCCGATGCGCTGGCCTGGCTGGAAGCCGAGCGTGCACACTTCGATGTGATCTTCTGCGACCCACCGACCTTCTCCAACTCAGCGCGTGCGGAAGATTTCGATATCCAGCGCGAGCATGTGCGTCTTTTGCGCGCGGCCGTGGCGCGGTTGGCGCCGGGGGGCGTGTTGTATTTCTCCAACAACTTCCGTCGCTTCAAGCTGGACGAGGAAGGGGTGGCGGAGTTCGCGCAGTGCGAAGAAATCAGCCCGCGCACCATCGACCCGGATTTCGAGCGGCATGCGCGCATTCATCGCGCCTGGCGGTTGACGGCCTGAGCTCGCGCCGGTTGCGTCCGATGGCGCGCCGGCTCGGCTCGCGTAGACGCCAGCAGACGCGGTTGCCAAAGTGCCATGCGTCGCAGGCGCGGGAGCGCGTGCTTGCCACGACGCGACCGCTGCCGTGCACGCGCAGAAGGCGTGGGCATGATCGCAACGCACCCACAACAAGCCCAGCACAGGGCTGCGGTATGCTGATTCGCATGCTCTGGAGTCAACGATGACCGCACCACCTCGCATCGCTTTTCTTGCCAGCCCCGCCGAGCCGGCGGTGGCCGCGCGCGCACGCCTTACGCAGCGCTATGGCGACCATGCCCTGGACAGCGCCGACATCGTCTGTGCGCTGGGCGGCGACGGGTTCATGTTGCAGACGCTGCACCGGCATGGCGCCTCCGACAAGCCGGTGTTCGGCATGAAGCTGGGCTCGGTCGGCTTTTTGATGAACCAGTACCGCGACAACGAAGACGACCTGCTCGAGCGCCTGCAGCGCGCCGAGCCAGCGTATCTGCGGCCGCTGGAAATGCAGGTGCAGACCGAATCCGGTGCCAGTGCCGGCTCGCTGGCCTACAACGAGGTCTCGCTGCTGCGGCAGACCCGGCAGGCCGCGCATCTGAGCGTGGATCTCAACGGCCAGACCCGCATTGCCGAGCTGATCGGCGACGGCGTGATGGTGGCCACGCCGGCCGGCAGCACGGCGTACAACTATTCGGCGCACGGGCCGATCCTGCCGCTGGGCTCGCATACGCTGGCGCTGACGCCGATCGCGCCGTATCGTCCGCGGCGCTGGCGCGGCGCCATCCTCAAGGCAGATACCGAAGTGCGCTTCCGCGTGCTCGACCCGTACAAGCGCCCGGTCAGCGTCACCGCCGACTCGCACGAAATCCGCGACGTGGTCGAAGTGACCATCCGCGAATCCACGCAGCGCCAGGTCACGTTGTTGTTCGATCCCGAACACAATCTGGAAGAGCGTATTTTCAGCGAGCAGTTTGCGGTGTGAGGAGCGGTGATTTGGGATTCGAGATTCGGGATTGGCAACGGCAGCAGCGTGCCACGTCGTCTTTAGAATCGCGCGCACGCGCTACGATGCTGCGCGGATGGGCGATCAAATCCCGACCTCCAGTTCCTGCTTTAAACCAATTCCCAATCACCAATCCCGGCCTCCCAATGCCCGACAACTCCCCAAGGTTATTGACCGTCGCGGTGACCTCGCGCGCCCTGTTCGATCTCGAAGAAGGCCATGCACTGTTCGAGGCCGACGGAGTGGAGGCGTATTCGGCGTTCCAGCGCGAGCATGAGGACGACATCCTGCAACCTGGCGTTGCGTTCCCGGTGGTGCGCAAGCTGCTGGCGCTCAATCACGATGTGCCCGAGGACGCGCCGCGGGTGGAAGTCATCCTGCTGTCACGCAATTCCGCCGATACCGGCCTGCGCATCTTCAACTCGATCCAGCATTACAACCTGGGCATCGTGCGTGCCACCTTCACCTCGGGCGAGCCGACCTGGCCGTACGTCAAGCCGTTCGGGACCGATCTGTTTCTCTCGGCCAATCCGGAATCGGTACGGCGCGCGCTGAGCCATGGCATCGCGGCGGCGACCATCATGCCGCGCGCACTGGGCGAACGCGCCGAGGCCGCGGCGGCAATCGTGGACAACGACGAAAGCCGTTTGTCGACGCAGCTGCGGATCGCCTTCGATGGCGATGCGGTGATCTTCGGCGACGAGAGCGAACGCATCTCGCGCGAGCAGGGCGTGGAAGCCTTCGGGCGTCACGAGCGCGAGCGCGCACGCGAGCCGTTGTCGGTGGGGCCGTTCCGTAATTTTCTGGCGGCGCTGCACACCTTGCAGGCGGCGTTTCCGCCCGGCCAGGCCTCGCCGATCCGCACGGCGCTGGTCACTGCGCGCTCGGCGCCGGCGCATGAGCGGGTGATCCGCACCTTGCGCGAGTGGGGCGTGCGTCTGGACGAGGCGCTGTTCCTGGGCGGGCGTCACAAGGGCCCGTTTCTTCAAGCGTTTGGTGCGGATATCTTCTTCGACGATTCGCAGCACAACATCGACAGTGCGCGCCAGCATCAGCACGTGGCCGCCGGACATGTGCCGCACGGCGTGGCCAACGAAGGATAAGGCGAAGGCGGCTGCGTTGCTCACCCGGCATCATGGCGCCGGTGACAACGCCAACTGGAGGTCCACCACCTTCCAGCGCAACCCTTGTGGTTCCAGCACCACCTTCAGTGGTGGTTCGCCGGGGGTGCGTTCGACGTCGATCACGAAGCGGTCCAGCGTCTCGAAGCGGTGTTTGGCGTTTTTCAGCGGTCGCGCGGGTTCGGTGGGGCCGAAGGGATCGCCGCCCTGCAGTTCATTGCGGCCGCGCTTCCATAGCACATGCCCCTGCAACAGTGCACCGATGCCGATCGGCGTCACCAGCGTATCCACCGCCGCACCACCGAGCTGGTTCCCCAGGCCATACAGCAACGTGCCCCACGGACCGGTGGCGATGTCTGGACCGGCTTGCCGCACCAGATAATCGTTGAGCTGGGCGCGCAAGCTGCTGCGCACACGCGGGAAGTCGACATAACGTTCCAGTGCAGCGGTGTCGCGTTGCTCGATGGCCTTGGACAGGCCATGCATGGTCATGTACGGCCCGCCGAACCACCACGCAGTGACGGTCAGCAGGAAAGCGATAAGGACGCCGATGGTTTTTTTCATGGCGCCCAGACTGCCGCAATCGCCGCCGCCGCAGGTGAAGATCAGTGACTGGGAGAGCCGCGGCCATCGCCGAAGGCGGTGACCAGACGTTGCCGTTGGACGGCGTCCAGCGCGTGTATGCGGGTCTGCAGCACTTCATCCAGATTGCTGATGCGCGTGGTGCCCAGGATGCCGCTGGCCACACCCGGGTGTTGCAGCACATAAGCGAATGCCGTTTGCGCCGGGCGCTGACTATCGATCGAAGCCACTGCATTGCGCATGTTGCGTGAGCACTGCATCAACGCGCGGCTGCTGGGCTTCAGCCAGGCGCGTGCCAGATACCAGGCGTCGGCCAGATGCGGCAGGCGCGCACGCGCGGGCAAGAGGTGGCCCTGCGCAAGCACGGTGCCGGCCAGTACGCCAATGCCCGCGTTATGCAGCTGGTCGATCAGCGGTTCACGGTCCTGCTGCAGCGCGTTGTAGTCCAGCAGCACCACATCGAAGACGTCGGGGTTGGCGATCATCCAGCGCAGGGTCGATGCCGAATGCGTATTGATGCCGGTGTGGCGGATCAGGCCGCGTTCGCGCAGACGCTGCATCGCCAGCAGCAGGTCGTCATTGATGTCGTGCTCGCTGGCGCCGTGCAGCTGGTAGATGTCGAGATAGTCCAAGCCAAGATTGCGCAGCGATGCTTCGCAACTGGCCGTGATCGCTGCAGCAGAGAAATCACGCTGTTCGGCACCACTGATACCGGCCTGGCCGGTCAACGTACCGCCCTTGCTGGACACGACAAGCGAATCCCGCGAACGCTGCGCCAGCAGGGGGCGCAGGATCCGCCCCAGGCGCGGTTCCGCATGGAAAGCGGAGTAATTGTGGCCGGTGTCGAGCAGGTTCACGCCTTGCGCCAGCGCGTGCTCGACCACCCGTGCGGCGGCGCCCTCGTCGAAGCGCCGGTGGCCCCAAAAACCGGAACATCCCAGACCGATCGGCGAGACCAATAGCTTGGTGCGGCCCAGCGTCCGGCGCTGCCGGCCAAGCGGTAGATCCTGTGTCATCAAAATTCCAGGTCCAAAGCCGCGCACAGGTAATCGACAAACGGGGCCAGGATCACCAGGTCCGTCTCGATAGTCTGGCGCAGTCGCGGCCCGGTCATGATGCTGTCGTCTAGGTGACGCAAGTACGCCCAGTTGCGGTGCTTGAGATCCTCGATGAACTCGAAGTCGTTGGGGAATCCACGCGGTGCGCGCACCAGTTTTTCGCTGTCGTCCATGGTGAATTTGCGCAGCAGTTTCGGGTTATGCGCGGCGGCCTTCCAGCTGCCGGGATTGTCGAAAATGAACTGGCGCAGCTTGCGTTGCGTGTCCGGCTCCGGATGCCACAGGCCAGCGCCGACAAAACTTTCGCCCGGCTGCAGGTGGATATAGAACGATGGCGCCGGCATCTGGCGGCGGCGTTCATGGAACAGGCGCGCGCCTTGCCAGTTCTTGTAAGGCGATTTGTCGTTGGAAAACCGCGCATCGCGATAGATGCGAAACAGCGAGCCGCCCTGGGTTTTTGGATCGGCGCGATAGTGTTCGCTGACCTGTGCCAGTGCCGGCTGCAGATCGGTGATCAGCTGCAGAAACGGCTGGCGCACATGCGCCTCATACTGATGCCGATGGTCGTTGAACCAGGTCTTGTCGTTGTGGCGGGCCAGGGCGCGCAGGAACTTGAAGCTGGCGTCGGAAAAGTAGGTGGTCATAGCGTGCGTTGGAGGTCCGAACCCCAGGCGGCGAGCTGATCGAGTAGGGCTTGCTTGG
Organism: Xanthomonas sp. A1809; assembly: GCF_017746015.1. Classification (NCBI taxonomy): domain Bacteria; kingdom Pseudomonadati; phylum Pseudomonadota; class Gammaproteobacteria; order Lysobacterales; family Lysobacteraceae; genus Xanthomonas; species Xanthomonas sp. A1809. Next base: position 116,584 of record NZ_JAGHWZ010000007.1, read on the forward strand.
TAGCATCGTCGGGGTGAGTACGCCGTAAATCCGCAATCTGCGCGTGGTATTGCTCCAGGGTGACTTCACCCAGGCCGCGGTCTTCGAACAGGCGCTGGCGGCGATACACGTTCCAGCGCTCCTGTTCCTCGAACGAGAGTGTCTGCGGCCAGTTGCGCGCGCGGTAGCGAAACAGCAGCTCGATCAGGCGCGGGTCGCGAAAGCGCGCTTCCAGCGCGCCCAGTTCGTCCGGCGCGCTGGCGCGGACCTGTGCAAGCAGGCGTTTGTCGCCTTCGGCCAGAAATCCATCGTAGAGCGAGGCATCGGCATCGTTGACCGCTGCTGCCGCGGCGCGTTCGCTGCCGTAGACCTGGCGCACCTTCTCGGCAAGTTCAGGGCCCAAGGCGCGCAAGCGTGCCGCCTTGGCCACTACCGCGTCGTGATCCACACCCAGGCGCTGAAAATCTGCAGCGCGCAGATGCTGCCAGGCCACCAGCGCGGGCGACTTGTTCAGATGCACTTCCTTCAACGGAATGCGCTGTTCGCCTTCCGGCAGATCCGCGGCGCGGATGTACAGGCGGTCGGCAATATCGTCGGGGCTCAGCCGCAACAACACCTCCGGGTCGCCCTCCAGATCGAACACGATCACGCGGCTGTCGATGCGCGGGTGGCGCGTCAGCGGCAGCACCGCTGCGGCGCACAGGCGCGAGGCGGGGTAGCGCTGGGAGATATGCAGCACCGGCTGCATGGCGATGACATCCAGCAAGGTGGCGGCAAAGCGCTTGTCGCGCAGGCGCAGCGCGTAGTCCCACAACTTTGGCTGGTGCTGCTGGAATTTGCGCGCCATGCCGATGGTGGCGTACACGTCCGACAAGGCTTCGTGCGCATCGCCTTCGCGCACATCGTTGGCATCGGCCAGGTGCTCCAGCTTGAACGAGGTGGCGCCATCTTCGCGCTGCGGCCAGACGATGCCGTCCGGGCGCAGCGCATGGACCAGTCGCAGCACATCCAGCAGGTCCCAGCGCGAATTGCCGCCACGCCACTCGCGCTCGTACGGGTCGTAGAAATTGCGGAACAGGCCGCAGCGGATGAATTCGTCGTCGAAGCGGATCGAGTTGTAGCCCAGCGTGCAGGTCTGCGGCCGGCCCATTTGTTCGGCGATGCGCGCGAACGCCTCTGCTTCGGTGACGCCTTCGCGCAGCGCGTGTTGCGGGGTAATGCCGGTCACCATGGTGGCATAGGGCGAGGGCAGCAGATCGTCGGCCGGCTGCACGAAAAAGCTGATGGGCTCTTCGATCACGCGCAACTGCGCATCGGTGCGCACCGCAGCGAACTGTGCTATGCGGGTGCGGCGTGGATCCTGGCCGAAGGTTTCCAGGTCGTAGAAGAGAAAGCTGTCAGGCATGCGGGTACGACATCCAGATGCGCGGCGCACGGCGTATGCGCTGCCGGTGCCGCCCAGTATCCCTCATCGCGGCAACGTCACGCTAAGAGCAGCCAACAAAACTACTGCGCAGCCGCCAGGCGGGTGCAGCCGGTGCTCGGAATCCTCATGTACCACGCGTACACTGCGGTTCTGAGCGCGCCGTCCGCGCCCACCTGACGACTGCTCGCTACGTTTTGTTAGCCGCTCTAAGGCTGTCCTCCGTGTCTTCCGCAGAGGTCAATGCGCGCCGTCCAGCGGCTCCAGGCGTGCGTGCACAACCGCTTCCAAGGCAGCCCAGTCGATGCGCGACAGATCGCGGTGTCCCCGCGTGGCCTCCACCAGGATCTGGCGCTGGATCTCGCTGCGCGCCAGCGCAATCGAATAGCGCGTGCGCAGGAACGTCACCATGGTGTAGTGCGGCACGAAGCGGGTGGGCCAGCGCGCCTGCAATTTCTGTTCGAGCTCGCGCTGCAGCAGGAAGTCGGGGTCGTCGACGCGGTCGCGCATTTCCAGGTAGTTCTCCAGCGCCATCTGTTGGATGGCGGCCGCATCGTCGCGACGCGCAGCCTCGAAGGCCGCGAACGCGCTGGCGAGGTCGTCGTGCGCGTCCAGCTGATCTGCCAACGCCACGCAATCTTCGAATGCGCAATTCATGCCCTGCCCGTGGAATGGCACCATCGCATGGGCGGCGTCGCCGATCAGCAATGCGCGGCCATCCAGATGCCAGCGATCCAGGGTCAGCGTGCCGAGCAGTCCGGGCGGATGCTCTTCCCAATGCTCCCTGAGCTGCGGAATCAGCGGCAATGCGTCCGGGAAATCGCGTGCGAACAAGGCCAGTGCCTCATCGCCGGTGCGCGTGGTGGCAAAGCTCGGCTCGCCGGCGTTGGGCAAGAACAGGGTGACGGTGAACGTACCGCCATCGTTTGGCAGCGCAATGCACATGTAGCGCCCGCGCGGCCAGAGATGCAGCGCGTTGCCTTCGATCCGGAATCCGCCGCTCGGCTGCGGCGGAATTTCCAGCTCCTTGTACGAGTGATCGAGGAATTCGGTGCGTTCGCCCAGTGGCGATTTGCGCTGCATCGCCGCGCGCAAGGCCGAGCCGGCGCCATCGCTGCCGATCAAGCTCTGAAAGTGGATCTCGTGCGGCTGGTCGTCGCGGTCGTCGATGAAGCGCGCATAGCCGGCGTCGAAGTCCACGGTATGCAGGCGGCGGTAGAAATGCACGCGCGCGCCGGCCTCTTCGGCGAGGTCGAGCAGGGCGACATTCAGCGCGGCGCGGTGGATCGACCAGATCACCTCGCTGTCGTCGCGCCCGTAGCGCTGCAGCTGCGGTTGGCCGATGATTGGGTGCACCATGCGGCCACGCATCATCACCGCCTTGGCCATCACCGCATCTTCGGCGCCGGCCTGGCGCAGCGCATGCCGGCCGCGCTCGGCCAGCGCCAGGTTGATCGAGCGGCCGGACTCGTAGCCCTTGATGCGCGGGTCGCCACGCCGTTCGTATACGGTGACCTGCCAGCCGCGACGCGACAGCAGGATGGCCAGCAGGCAACCGGCCAGACCGGCGCCGATCAGGGTCAGGGAACGCGGAGAAACTGGGCTCAATGCAATGTCCGGCAGCAGCCGGACGCAGCGCCGGCGAAAAGGGGAAGACAGCGACTGGCAACGACGGTGGCCCCGGCAGCAACGCCGGGCGGGCTGGGAGTGTACGTGGGCGCGCGGCGATTCCGCGTGCCGTACAAGTGCTTTGGTGGCACTGCAGTCAGACTGCCGCGCTCAAGCAGCCGCCCAGGCTTCCACCTGCTCGACGAAGGTATGCAGATCGCTGAAGCGGTTGTACAGCGGCACCGGCGCAATACGGATCACGTCCGGTTCGCGCCAGTCGCCGAGCACGCCGGCCGCGTGCAGATGCTCGAACAGCGCGCGGCCCCGTGCGCGTCCGCCGGCCACCCGCAGCGACAGCTGGCAGCCGCGTCGTGCAGGTTCGGCCGGGGTGACGATCTGTAGTGCCTGCGGCACCCGCGCGTGGATCAATTGCTCCAGATGCCCGGTGAGCTGTTCGGATTTGGCGCGCAACGCAGCCATGCCGGCCTGGTCGAACAACGCCAGCGACGCGCGCAGCGGTGCCAGCGCCAGCACCGGCGGATTGCTCAGCTGCCAGCCTTCGGCGCCGGGCGAGGGCACGAACTGCGGGTCCATGCGGAAGCGGGTCTGCTGCTCATGTCCCCACCAGCCGGCCATGCGCGGCAGGTCGCTATTTGCATGCCGCGCGTGCACGAAGCAACCGCCCACCGCGCCGGGGCCGGCGTTGAGATATTTGTAGTGGCACCACACCGCGAAATCCACGCCGTCGTCGTGCAGGGTCAGCGGGAGATTGCCCACCGCGTGCGCCAGATCGAAACCCACCGCCGCGCCCTGCGCGCGCGCCAGCCGCACGATCTCGGCCAGGTCGAAGGCCTGCCCGGTGCGGTACTGGATGCCCGGCCACAGCACCAAGGCCAGGCGCGGGCCATGCTGCGCGATGGCTTCGGCAATGGCCGTCATCGACACGGTGCCGTTGGGTTCGTCGGCGTCCACTTCGATCAGATGCCTGGCCGGGTCCAACCCGTGCAGGCGCAGCTGCGATTCCACCGCGTGGCGGTCGGATGGAAATGCGCCGGCCTCGATCAGGATCGCGCCGCGCTCGGCAGTGGGACGGTAGAAGCTGGCCATCATCAGATGCAGATTGACGCTGAGGGTGTTCATCGCCACCACTTCGCCGGGTTGCGCGCCGACCACGCGCGCCAGCCCGTCGCGCACGAGTTGGTGGTAGGTCAGCCATTGGGTCGGGCCGGTGAAGTGACCTTCCACCGCCAGCGCGCCCCACCGGTCGAGCACCTCGTCCACCATCGCACGTGCCGCACGCGGCTGCAGGCCGAGCGAATTGCCGACGAAATAGGTCTGATCGTCATCGCCGTGCTGCGGGAACACGAAGGCATCGCGCAGGCCGCGCAGCGAGTCGGCGGCATCCAGGGCAGCAGCATGGGCGCGGGACAGCAGGTCGGTCATCGTCGGGCTCGCAACACGGATCAGGGCGGCAGTTTACCTGCCCGCATCGTGCACGCCGTCATGCACGGCCGGCGCATCGGCCGAGGCCGGTCGGGCAGGGCGCAGCAGGTGGGTGAGCGTGCCGATGCTGTCGGTGACGCGGTCGATGGTGTCGGCCAGCGCGGCGGTGGTTGGGGAACTGTCGGGCAATGCGGCCAGCGCATCGGAAAGCTGGCGCTCGGCGTTGCGCAAGGTGGTCGCGGCAGGAATACCGCCAGTGCGCAGGCAGTCGATCACCGCGGACAGCGCCTCATCGGCCTGCCGCGCGAAGATGGGCAGCGCGTCCAGCGTGGGCAACGGATGGCCATCGCGCAGCGCCGCTTCCAGCAACAAGCTGGCGCGGATCAGCCGGTTGCCATTGGCCAGCAGCGATTCGGCCAGCTTGAGCTCCTGCAGGTTGCGGCGGCTGCGCGGTTCGCCGCGAAGACGCTCGATCGAGGCCTGCGCATTGGTGCGGGCAACACGCGCGGCGGCACGCGTATCGCTCAGACCCTCCATCTGGCCGAGCAGCACATGGCGGAGATGGTCGCGATATGCGCTGAGCAAGTGCGCCAGCGAGGCGCGAATCTGCCGGCGTTCGCGCGTGGGCCACAACGCATAGGCGACCAGCGCCAGCGCGCTGCCGGCCACTGTCGCCTGCAGGCGCGCGCCGACCGCTTCGCCCGGTGCAACGCCTTCGAAGGACAGCAGCAGCACCAGCATGCCGGTCAAAAACGCCACGCCGATGCCGTAGTTCACCTGTGTCAGCAAGCGAAACCCGAGGCAAAACAGCGCCAGCAGGGCCATGCGGACGCTGGCGCCGTCCATGGCCAGGTGCGCGAGCAAGGTGGCAAGCAATAGTCCGACGAAGGTGCCGGCCACGCGCAACGCGCCAAAGCTGAAGGTGCCGCCGAAATCGGGCTTGAGCACGATGGCGGTGGTCATCGGAATCCAGAAGCCGTGCGGAATCTGCTGCCAGCGCTGGAAGGCGATGGCCAGCGCCAGGCACACGCCGCAACGCAACGCGTGCCGGAAGGCGACCGACGACAGGTCCAGATTCGCGCGCAACGTGGCCCAGGTCGCGGCCGGGCGCAACGCCGACGGCAGCCGCGCTTCGGCCAGTTGCGCCTGGATTTCGCCACGGCTGCTGGCCCAGTGCGCGTTGCGGATCAGCGCGCGCAGCTGGCCGCCCAGGCCTTGCGCGCGCGCGACGGCGACACGCACCAGGCGGCGTTCGCGCGTGTCGGCGTTGTCGTGCTGAAACTGTGCCAATGCACCGACCAGATCGTCGAACCCGGTCATCGAGGCATTGGCGGCCTGCGGGTCTTCACCCATGGTCATCGCGTGCGCGAGCTGTTCCAGCACGATGGCGCTGCGTTCGAGCACGCGTTCGATCGCCGGGCGCGCCTGCGAGTCGGTCAGGCGCGTCTCGGCATCGGCCAACGACAGCAGCTCCAGCCGCACCCGATCGCACAGCTCGGCGATGATGCGAAAGCTCTGCACCGCGATCGCGCGCGAGCGATGCTCGCCGTGCAGCATCACCATCGCGTCGAGTACTTCCTGCGTCGCCGGCGGCGCCGCACTGGCGTCCGGGCGCTGCCGCGCGATGCCGGCCAGCTGGCGCATCAGGTCTGCCAATGCAAAGCGTTCCGGGCGATAACGCTGCAGCGGCCACGCCGCCAACGCCAGCACCACCTGCAGCAGTCCGCCAGCGAAGATCAGCGCCGCCACACCGGGCGCCTGCTGCACCGGCAGCCGCATGTCTGCGCTGACGACCAGCAGGATCATGCTGGTCAGGCCCACCCGCGCGGCCACCGGTCCGAGCGCCACCAGCAAGCCGCCGCCCAGGCCGAGCAACAGGCCGGCCAGCACCAGCGCCGGCGTATTGTGGCCGACCCAGATGCCGAGCAAGGCAGCCAGGCCGGCCGCCAGGGCTGCCATCAACATGCGTTGCAGACGCGCGCGATACGGCCCGGGCTGGTCGGAAAACATGGTATTGAGCGCGCCGCTGCACACCGCCAGGCCGGCGGCAACCTGCCCGGTCGCCACGCCGATCGCCAGCGGCAGGACGACTGCAGCGGTGTTGCGCAGCGCGACGCGCAGGGGCACGTCGCGCGGTTTGAGGTCGATCAGTGCGCGCAGCATGGTGCCGGTTTCAGAGCATGCGAGCGGCAAACCTGCTGCGCGCAGCCGCATGCCATCGCGCTGTCAGTCCTCGACCGTGGCATAGCGCTCGGGCGCAGGATGCAGATGCCCGCACTGCGAACAGGTGCGCAGCGCCAGCGAACGGTAGAAGCGATCGAACACCGGCGGGAAGTCGGTTTCGATGTTCTTCAGCGGAAACATCGCTTCATACAACTTGTGATTGCACTGCGGGCAATACCATTGCAGGCCGTCCTGCTCGTTGGGCAGGCGCTCGCGTTCGATCACCAGGCCGATCGAGCCGGCCACGCGTTGCGGCGAGTGCGGCACCTTGGGCGGCAGCAGAAAGACTTCGCCGGCACGGATCGGAATGTCGCGCGCCACGCCCTCGTCCTGCACCTTCAGCACCATTTCGCCTTCGAGCTGGAAGAACCACTCCGGGCCTTCGTCGTAGTGATAGTCGGTGCGCGCGTTCGGCCCGCCGACCACCATGATGATGAAGCCATCCTGCTGGATGCACTTGTTGCCCACCGGCGGTTTGAGCAGATGGCGGTGTTCCTCGATCCAGGCGTGCAGGTTGATCGGCGGGATCAGCATCGACGTTCCTCGGCAAAGTAAGGTATCCGGCTCAGCCGGCCGCCTATGTCCCATGGACGCTGCGGCCGGCCACGTGTGCGTGCGGCTCAGCGCTCGGCGCGATCGGCCTGGATCCGCGCCAGCGCTGCGTCATAGCGTTCCTGCAGCAACTCGGGGCGGTCGATCGACATGCCCAGGTCGTGCGCGCGGCCATCGCGCAGGCTGTATACCCAGCCATGCACGCTCAATTGCTGGCCGCGCTCCCAGGCATCGTGCACGATGGTGGTGCGGCACACGTTGACCACTTGTTCGAGCACGTTGAGCTCGCACAGGCGTGCGTGCTGCACCGACAGCTCGCCGGCGTTGTGCAGGCAGGCTTCGTGCTTGTCGGCCACGTCGGTGACGTGGCGGATCCAGTTGTCGACCAGGCCCATGCGCTTCTGGGTCAGGCTGGCGAACACGCCGCCGCAGCCGTAATGGCCGACCACCAGCACATGCTTGACCTTGAGCACATCCACCGCGAACTGGATCACCGACAGGCAATTCAGATCGGTATGCACGACCACATTGGCGATATTCCGGTGGACGAAGACTTCGCCCGGCGCCATGTCGATGATCTGGTTGGCCGGCACGCGCGAATCGGAGCAGCCGATCCACAGATATTCCGGCGTCTGCTGGGTCGAGAGCTTGGAAAAGAATTCCGGATCCTCGCGGCGGATACGCTCGGACCAGGCGCGGTTGTTTTCAAGCAAGTGGTTAAGCTCGTTCATGCGTGCAGTATTCCAGAAAACGTGGTCGTGGCGGCTTCTATGAGCGCCCAGGATGAATCAGCTTTCAGGCTTAACGGTCTCGGCGAACGACCGATGTCCGGCCAGTGCACCCCTGGGGAAACTGGCGCCACCGATCAACTCCACAGGTGGCGCCGATGGCCGACTTCAACGCGTTCTTTCCGACCTTGCTCAAACACGAAGGCGGTTTCGTCAACGATCCCGTCGATCCGGGCGGAGCGACCAACAAGGGCATCACCCTGTCGACCTTCAAGGCCTGCGCGCAGAACCTGCTGGGCATCGAGCCAAGTCTGGCGAACCTGCGTGCGTTGACCGACGCCCAGGCTGGGGTCATCTACAAGGCGCAGTACTGGGACCGGCTGCGCGCCGATCAGATCGCGCTGCAGCCGTTAGCCAACATCGTGTTCGACTTCTACGTCAACGCCGGCAACAACGCCATCAAACTGCTGCAGACCGTGCTCAACAGCCAGACCGGCGGCAAGTTGGTCGCTGATGGCCGCATGGGGCCGGCCACCTTCGCGGCGCTGGCATCCAGCAACCAGCAAGACCTGTATGCACGCTACAAGGCCGGCCGCAGGGACTATTACCACAGGCTCGTCGCAGCGCGACCGGCGCTTGGCAAGTTTCTCAAGGGCTGGCTGGCGCGCGTGGATTCCTTTCCCGACTCGGTCTGAGCCGGCAGCGGCCCAGCGACACTTCCTACCGACGAGCCCGACATGGCGCAGATATCCCTCAATGATCTGATCGAAGCACTGGCTGGCGCGGTCATCGACGCCCAGGACCGGATCGAGCAACACCAGATGGCCAACCTGGGTGCGTTCTTCGACGAAGACAACCGTCCTAGAAGCGTCCTGATCCGCTTGCCGTCGCAGCACCCGGAAGCGGGTGAGAACGACGAAGACCTGTATCGGGCACCGCTGTTGCCGCTGGTGTCGTCCAACGTCCTGCGGATCAAGGATGTAGAGATCAGTTTCGATGCACAGCTCGGTGAACTCAGCGAGCTGGACGAAGCAGGCGTGCCGGATGCGTTGGCGGTTGCATCCGTCGTCGAGGACTGGCATCCCAAGCCGCCGGCGCTGCCAGGCCAGATCGGCATCGATCTCGGCTCCAACGCAAAAAATGCACGAAACAGTGCGGTGCACGTCGTGTTGCGCGTGGAAGGCAGCGAGCCGACCGAGGGCGTGGCACGTCTCATCAATCGCCTTGCGCAGTCGCAAGGTGTGTTCAAGACGGTCAAGGGAGAGTAACGCCCGCCGTCATCGCTTTCTTCTTAAACAACCGTTCTTCAGGAGAACATCATGAGCGATATCGTCAACATGTCCGACCAGTTCAAGGGCCTGCCGATGGCAGACCTGATCGGCGCCCCGTTGCGTGCAGCCTGCGATGCGCAGGTCATGCTGGCACGGGCCACCGCCGACTTCATCAAGGTCATCGGCTTTCTGCCGCCGACCGACCCTGCCGATCCCAACGGGAACGGCGGCACGCGCACCGCGCAGTTCAAATTCAAGCGCCCGGTCGAAGACCCTAGCGGTACCGGCATGGCAGAGGAGGAAGTGGAGATCGTTGTACCGCTGTTGACCCTCGTCAACGTCCCCAACCTGAGCATTCAGACCGTGGACGTCACCTTCGATATGGAAGTCAAATCCTCGTTCTCGGAAAAGGAAGCCGAAGACAAGAGCCTCAAGGTGGATCTGGAAGCCAGCGTCGGCTGGGGTGTCTTCAAAGCCAAGGTCAACGTGCAGGGCTCCGTGTCCAGCCACAAGGAAAATACCCGCTCTTCGGATAACTCGGCCAAGTATCACGTCGCGCTGCACGCCGAAGATCGCGGCACGCCCGAAGGCCTGTCGCGTGTGCTCGACATCCTGCAGACCGCTGCGGCCCCTCGCAAAGTCACCGCACCTGTGCCGGTGCCGTAACGTCGCTGGTGCGTCCCGTACTTTTCCCTAACCCGAGTCGTTGCCGATGATGGATTTTTCAGAAGTCAGTTTCATCAAGCGCATCGTCGTCGGCAGCGACAACCCGGCAAAAATGCAGACTGCCGAGCAGGTCGAAGCCGCGCAGCAGTTGCTCAATCGCTGCCTCAGCGAAGCGCCCAGGGGGGCAATTCTCGGAATCGAGAAGAGCTTCAATATCCTGCAGTTGGGCGAGCACCAGGTCGTGCTGCAATGGCTGTGCTACCACGTCGGGTTCAAGCGCAAGCCGGTCTGGCTGACGGAGGCATAGATGGCACGTGCGAGCTATTGCCTCGACACCTTCGTGGAGCTGCTCGACCAGGCCGTCCGACGCGCGCAACAGCGGTGCCGCCAGCGGCACGCTGCAGTCGTAAATGCCGCGGCGGCCGCATGCGACCTGTGGGTGCAGTGCATGGATGCAGAGCAAACGGCGCAGGCCGAAACGGCAACCCTGTTCTCCATTCCTGTGTGCCAATTGCGTGCGCTGCGGCTGCAGCAAATCAGCGAGTTTTCGTTGACGCTGCAAGTGCAGATCGAGCCGGTCACGCAGGCCGACGGTGCGCCCGGGTTGGCATTGCGTCTTGCGCCGCCAGATGGCCGCACGCCTGGGCATACGCTGAAGATCAGCTATCAAGGAGCCGAGCGTCCGCGTGGCGTGCTTTGGTTCGATGGTGTCGCGTTGAAGGAGTGGACGCTGCACCCGTTCATGGACGTGCCACTATCCGATCCAGGAGCGCTGCGGTGAGGCTGCTGCTGTCGGATGCCGATGCCCGGGCGCTCGCCGAGCGGCTGGGAACCGATGTGGCCACCTTGCATGCGGATCTCTGTCGGCAGTCCCGGCGCAAGCTGCGCTCCAGCTTCGTCATCTGCCTGCTTGTTGTTCTGGTCATCGCTGCGTTCGGTGTGCTGAGCGGCAGCGTGATCGATCTCTCCATGCTTTCCAATTTCTTATCGGAGCTTTTTCATGGCTGGTCAACATCGCTATCGACATCACATTTTGCGCATCACCTCGGCACTTGCCTTGTGTGTATCGCTGACTGCAGCGCAGGCAGCTCCGGCGGGCGGGATTCCGGCTGGTGACTGGCGCGGCATCCTGTCCGCCAGCGGCAGTACCGGTCCGGTCTACGTCCGTCTGAGTGCGCGCGCGGCTGGAGGCGAGGGCACCCAGGTGGCGGATCTGCGATTCGGGCCTCCCTACAATTGCGCGCTCGAGTTGCGCGCGCAGCCGGACGGGTATGCGTTGCTGTCGCGCAATGGCGGCAAGTTCTGCGAGGCGCTGACCGGCGGGGTTGCCCAACTCCAGATCGCAGAGGGTGGGGCGCACGGGATGCAGCTCACCTTGTCTGGCGGCGCCTCGCCGTTGGTCGTTGCCCTGAGTCAGAGCAGTGCTGGATTGGCCGAAGCCGGGCGCTGGCGTGGGGCGGGGCTGATCTCCGCCCAGCTGGAGATCGTGGCGACCACGATCCGTCCCGGCGACGTGCTCGGTCGCCTGCGTTACGGTGCTCCACGGGATTGCCAGGTGGAATTGCGCTATGCCGGGCGTGCAGCAGGTGCGTTGAATGCCTGGGTCGTGGCCAACGATAGAGGCTATTGCCGTCAGCTCAGCGATGCCCAGGCCAGTCTGCAGGTTCGTGCAGATGGCAGTGCCGAGCTTGCATTGCTGTTGAAGGGACAGCGAGAGACGGCGCTGTTCGAGCGGATGCCTTGAGGTGTCGTAGCCGCGTGGCTGCCAGTAAGGACGTCATTTATGTGGAAGCGAGCCAGTCGGCGCGCCGGCCTACGACGACGTGCAGTGGCCCAGCCGGTCCCGCCGGCGGATTTCGGCGGGCCGGCATTTTCCAGCGTGCTCGAACAACTGGAGCTCGAATGCCGGGCGATGGTGTCCTACGCACTGAAGCAAGGTCTGGCGATGTCTCCCGATCTGCCTGGCCGGCTGGCAGAGCTGCGCGTGATGCCTGGCGCCTCCTTGCACGGCGAATCCGGCGCGCGCGAATTGGCCGGTCTGCACCGACAGCTGGTGCGTGCGATCCAGCCGGCAACGCCGCAGGCGGTGGTGCTGATCGAGCGCGAGCGCCTGCGCGGTGGCTGGTTGCGCTGGCTGGGGCCGATTCCGTTGATCCGCACCTTGACCTTGACCTCGGTCGGTTGCCTGGCCTCAGTGGTCGGTCTGGCAATGTCCAGCCTGGTGAACGAGCACAACATCACGCTGGGCTTCCTCGCTTCCTCGGGGAGCACGCTGGGCTGGAACGTGATGTTCATCCTGGCCTGTGCCGGACTCGGTGCGGCGTTCTCCGCGTTGTTCCAAGCCCATCGTTACGTTGCCGACGCAACATACGATCCGCGCTTCGATTCCTCCTATGCCGCGCGCATGATCCTCGGTCTCATCGCTGGCCTGATCCTGGTGGAGTTGCTGCCGGAGAATCTTTTTGCTGACAGCAGCCTGGGCGCGTTCGGAAAGCCCGCATTGGCGATGATGGGCGGCTTCTCGGCAAGCGCGGTGTATCGCCTGCTGCAACGCATGGTCGAGGTCATGGAAACGGTCGTGCGCGGCGATTCCGGCCAACAAGCCGCTGCCGCGATCCAGTCGCAGCGGGCGTCTGCCGAATCCGAAAGCATCCGCGCCCGTGGCGAACTTGCCGCGGGTCTGTTGGACCTGCAGCGTGAGATGCAGGCCGACCCGCGCCTGGATCAGGTGCGCCAGCAACTGACCGGCCTTGCCAGGCAGATGATGTCAGACGAGTCCTGATCGTTCGCGCATGAAATGCGCTCAACACGCGCGTGCGCCCTTCTTTGCCCGTCCGTAGAGTGCGGTTTGGCACGGCCTGCCGGGCATCAGGTGGCAGCGCGCGTTCGCATCGTGCGGCATAGCTCGCTTCGGCGTCGGCGCAAATTGCGTAACACGCTTCAGGCAGGCGCACCCGACACGGCGCCTCAGCGACATTAGCGGCGCTGTCGATACCAGCATCTGATGCTCGCCAAATCAGTTCAAGACCGATGGCCCGGAGATAAGCGTGTGACAAGCTCGCTCAAGTGCTCCTGCCGAGCATCTGCCGATTCGCTGCAGCGCGCCGCGTGCAAGCCGCTGCACAGCGCGGTCCCCATTCGTGCACCAGAGGGTATGATGAAGACACGTATCGTCGTCGCTGCCGATCGCACCATCCTTGTGGAAGGGATGGTCGCTTTGCTGCAAAAGGTTCCCGGTATCGAAGTGGTAGGCCATGCAGAAGACGGGCTGGCATGTCTTCAGATCGCCGCCAGAGAGCGGCCTGATATCGTTCTGGTGGATGTGCTCCTACCCGGCCTCAATGGTATCGATCTGACGCGGCGCTTGATGCAGCGCAGCCCCAACAGCCGGGCAATCTGTATCGCTCCGTCCGATGCCTGTACCCAGGCCAGCGCAGTCTTCGAAGCTGGCGCCAAAGCATATCTGGCGCGCACCAGCCGTTTTGCCGAATTGCTGCGGGCGATTCAATGCGTCATCCAGGATCAGACCTATATCAGCCCGCAGATGTCGCGTTCGCTGATCGCCGGGCTGCGTCGAGCCGCCAAGGCCGATTCTGCCTACACCCGACTCACCTCACGCGAGCGCGAAATCGTGCAGCTCTATTCGGAAGGCCTGTCTACCAGGCAGATCGCCAACCGCTTGCACCTGAGCGTGAAAACGGTGGGGACGCATCGCGAAAACTGCATGTTGAAGCTCAATATCCAAAGCATCGCTCAGCTGACCCGTTATGCGATCGCCCAGGGCCTTTCTCCGCTTGAAGCGGCAATCGACGATAACAGTGAGTCATCCGATGGCTGCGTAGCGCAGCACATGCGCCGTGCCGGCTGAGGCGTGTCGGCATGCACTGCGGTACATCGGCGTCGGCACATTTCTGAGCGCCAAAAGCGCCGATCTGGCTGGCGCGCTGTCCAAGGCCGGCAATGGTGCCGTTGCCGGCGCGCGAGGCGGCAATCTGGAGTCGATTCAACGGCTGGAGCGAATGCTCGAACATGACCGCACCGGCAAACTACTGCTCATGCCATGAGCGTCGCGAAGGGCAATTCCTTACGAAGTGGGAGACACCTGCAATGACCTGTGCGCGGGCCGATGCAGGCGTCGGCCGCAGTGTGGCCGACGCGCCCCAGCCGTTTGGTGACTAGCCGTTCGGGGTACGAAGCGGCCGCCTCAGCGCGTCGTATCGACATCCAGCGCCGCCTGCATCAATGCCGCGATGGCGTGCGCGTCTTGGTCGGCTTGCTGCGTCAGGAACTGGGCGACACTGCGTTGATTGCCGGCCGGGTGGTTCTGGCTCAGCTTGAAGGTGAGCTCGATGCGGCTTGGAACGAAGCGGAAGCCGACCAGGCCGCGCAATTGCCGGCGATGACTGTCGCGCTCCATTTCGAACTGCCAATCGCTGCCCACGCGTTGCTCGAAGTGCGCGCTCATGCGCGCAATCAGACTGCCCAGCGCGTCTTCATCGCTCACCTGGTTGCAGCGTCCATGCAGGTGCGCAACGGCGTAGTTCCAGGTGGGCACACGCGCAGCTGCGTCCTTGTCCAGGTACCAGGTGGGCGAGACATAGGCATGCGGGCCCTGCAACACCATGACCGCGTCGCCAGCAGTGCGCGCCTGCGGATTGGGGCGTGCCCAATGGCCTTCGATCACGACATCCTGGCCATCGCGCTGATACAGCACCGGCAGGTGCGAGATCGCCGGCTGCCTGTCCTCGTCCTGGCTGATCAGGGTGACGAACGCATCGCGCGCGAACAGCCAGTCCAGCAAGGCCAGATCGGTCTGCGCAAATGCGCGCGGGGCGTACATGTCAGGCGCGGCCGCCCATGTTCACGACCATGCGCGCACGCAGCTCGGCATCGTCGTTACCTTGGGGCGGCGAGACTTCATGCAGCGAAAAGCCGCGGATGAGCGCGTCTTCCTCGTCCAGCCCTTCCAGTGCCACGAATTCGGCATCGAACAAGGCTGCGCGTGCGCTGTCTTCGCTGTCGTAGGGCAGCGTCTTGCCGTCGCTGTCCAGTACCTCGGCGGTGCCGGCTTCGTTGACGCGCAGGCGCGCCCAGATCAGCGTGCGGCCGATCGTGGCCAGCCACCAGGAGTCGCGGGCGCCCTGCAGGGTGTCTTCGTAAGTGGTCATTGCATTACCTTGGAAAGCAGGCCGAGCAGGGCCGCCATGCCCAGGCCGAAAAAGATGGTGAGCAGCGAGAGCCAGGCGGGTGTGGCCAGACCGGACAGCGCAGTGTCGCGGTAGCTGCGGTAACGGCGCGCCAATAACCAGCGCAACGCCACAGGGCTGATGAAGGCAGGGTCGCCGAAGCTGGCCAATGCCTCCGGGTGGCGGTCGCGCATGTGCACCAGGGTCAGCGGCCAGAAGATCAGCAGCGCGGTCAACCCGGCGACGGCGACACCGACAAAACACAGTGCGAAGAACAGGGTCATGTGGCCGCCAGCAGGAGTGCGAGTTTGGGGAGTGTCGCGCCGATAACCAACGCGGCGATGGACCAACGCATTGGACCGGTGGCATGCCGGGTTGCGGCGCGCGCGGCGTCGGTCTGCCACCAGCGTTGCGGCTCCAGTTGGCGCGCTGCCAGCCGCGCCAGCAACACGCTCCGTACCGCCGTCAGCCCGGCCATGATCGCCGCCAGCCAGAAGGCCAGCGATTGCAGCAGGGGGACGGCGGCCGGCAAGCTCACTCAGAACTCCGCGCTGCCTGGCGCACGCGGGTAGGGGATCGCGTCGCGGATGTTGCTCAACCCGCATACGTACACCACCAGCCGCTCGAAGCCCAGGCCGAAGCCGGCATGCGGCACCGAGCCGTAGCGACGGAAATCGCGATACCAGCTGTAGTGCTCCTTATCCAGGCCGAACTGCGCCATGCGCGCGTCGAGCACGTCCAGGCGTTCTTCACGCTGGCTGCCGCCGATGATTTCGCCGATGCCCGGCGCCAGCACGTCCATCGCCGCAACGGTCTTGCCGTCTTCGTTCAAGCGCATGTAGAACGCCTTGATGTGCTCGGGGTAATTGGTCACCACCACCGGGCGGCCGATGTGTTCTTCGGTGAGCCAGCGCTCGTGCTCGGTCTGCAGGTCCAGGCCCCATTCCACCGGGAAATCGAACTTCTTGCCGGAGTTCTGCAGCAGCTTCACCGCCTCGGTGTAGTCGATCTGCTCGAACGGTGCATTGATGAACGCTTCGAGCTTGGTGATTGCGTTCTTGTCCACGCGCTCGGCCAGGAACGCCAGGTCGTCGCCACGCTCATCGAGCACCGCGCGGAACAGGTATTTGAGGAACTGCTCGGCCAGGCGTGCGTCTTCGGCAAGATTGGCAAAGGCGATTTCCGGCTCGATCATCCAAAACTCGGCCAGATGGCGCGTGGTGTGGCTGTTCTCGGCACGGAAGGTCGGGCCGAAGGTGTAGACCTTGCTCAGCGCCAGGCAGTACGCCTCCACGTTGAGCTGGCCGGACACTGTCAGGAAGGTTTCCTTGCCGAAGAAATCGCGGCTGAAATCCACATTGCCGCTGGCATCGCGTGGCAGGTTGACCATGTCCAGCGTGGAGACGCGGAACATCTGCCCGGCACCTTCGGCATCGGAGGTGGTGATGATCGGCGTGCTGATCCAGTTGAAGCCGTTCTGATGGAAGAAGCGATGCACCGCCTGCGCCAGGCAGTTGCGGATGCGGGTCACCGCACCGAACAGGTTGGTGCGCGGGCGCAGATGCGCCACTTCACGCAGGAATTCCGGCGTCATCGGCTTGGGCTGGATCGGGTACGTCAACGGGTCTTCGACCCAACCGACGATCTCCACGCCGCTGGCCTGGATCTCGAACGACTGGCCCTTGCCCTGCGACTTGACGAGTACGCCCTTGGCGATCAGCGAGCAGCCGCTGGTCAGCCGCTTGATCTCGTCGAAATTGGGCAGCGTGTCGTTGACCACCACCTGGATCGGAGCGAAGCACGAGCCGTCGGTCACGTTGATGAAGGCCAGTCCGGCAGATCCGCGCAAGGTGCGCACCCACCCCCGTACCGTGACTTCGCCGCCTTCCGGGAGCTTTCCCGCAAGCGCATGTTCAACGCTGACCACCGTCATGACTGTTCCTCGCCGTAGCGACCTTGAATGGCCTGCGAGTTTACTGGCTGCGGCCGCGCCGGCGCGAGCATCTGAACCGCGTGCCGACGGCGGCGCTTGTCGCAGGCGCAGGCTGCCCCCATCTGTTGCGGACGCCGCCACTCAGCGTTCTGCCCGGTTGTTGCGGCCTCGCTATACTTGCCACCACTGTTTCGGAGTGCCCTCATGGCCGTCAGCCTCACCCCCGCCGCGCTGGAGCGCGTGCAGCGTTTCGTGCAGCAGACCCCGGGTGCGTTGGGTCTGCGCTTTGGCGTGACCAAGACCGGTTGTTCCGGATGGGGCCACGTCACCGACCTGGCACGCGAGGCGCGCGACGACGACGCGGTCTTCGAGCAGGGCGGGGTACGCATCTTCGTCGACCCCGCCAGCCTGCCGCTGGTGGATGGCACCTGCATCGACTTCGGCAAGCACGGCCTGAGCGAGACCTTCACCTTCAGCAATCCCAACGCCACGGCCGAATGCGGCTGCGGGGAGAGCTTCACCACCGCGGACGAGCATCGCTGAGCGCGACCTGAGCCAAGCGGCGCTGGAGTGTTTCCTTCTCCCACCGGGAGAGGCTGCCCCAAAAGGGTCGGATGAGGGGACGGGCGAAGCTTCGCGTGGTTGAACGACACGAGTGGCTTTGCCCCGTATCCTCACCCCAACCCCCGCTCTGCGCCCCAGCCCGCGCTTGCAGCGCGGGCGCTCCAAGCCACGCGCGCCAGTGGCGCGCAGACCGCGCCTTGGAGCCCCGGCAGGAGAGGGGCTTTGAAAGTACCCTTGCCCGGTCTGTTGCGGCTAAGCATCTGATCTGCCATACTTTCCTGCTTCCTGCCCGATTCCGGGCGGAAACCCTTGCTCCACCGGCCGCTTGCGCGGACCACCGGGGAGCTGTCCGGCCCACGTGGCCACATCCGAAAGGTAAAACAACATGAGTCGTCATTACGAAGTCGTGTTCCTGGTCCATCCGGACCAGAGCGAGCAGGTCCCGGCCATGATCGAGCGCTACAAGTCGCTGATCGAGGGCGGTAACGGCACCATCCACCGCCTGGAAGACTGGGGCCGTCGTCAGCTGGCCTACCCGATCCAGAACCTGGTGAAGGCGCACTACGTGCTGCTCAACATCGAAGTCGACCAGGCCGTGCTGAGCGAGCTGGTGGAAAGCTTCCGCTTCAACGATGCGGTGCTGCGTCACCTGGTCGTCAAGCGCGATGGCGCCGACACCGAGCAGTCGCTGATCATGAAGAGCAAGGACGAGAAGGGCGACAAGCCCGAGCGTAGCGAGCGTCGTCGTCGTGACGACGAAGAGGGCGAAGCGCCCGCCGCCAACGATAACGACGGCGACAACGCCGAAGCCGCTTAAGGAGCGCTGTCATGTCCAAGTTCTTCCGTCGTCGCAAGTTCTGCAAGTTCACCGCCGAGGGCGTCAAAGAGATCGACTACAAGGATCTCAACACCCTGCGTCAGTACCTCACCGAGAACGGCAAGATCGTGCCGAGCCGCGTAACCGGTACCAAGTCCAAGTACCAGCGCCAGTTGGCCACGGCCGTCAAGCGCGCACGTTTCCTAGCGCTGATCCCGTACACGGACAACCACGACGTTTAATCCGAGTCCCTCGGAAGAGCCCGCACATTCGTGTGCGGGTAATTAAAAATATAGAGGCCGGTCATTCGAGATGCGGTGTTAATCGTGCTTTTACGATTCCCGACTCCCGATTCCCGAATCCCGTCTTTTCGGACAGCACCCGTTGCGCCCGCCACATGCCGGCGCTAACGAATAACGGAGTAACACCATGGATCTGATTCTTCTGCAGAAAGTGACCAACCTGGGCAACCTGGGCGACAAGGTCAGCGTCAAGCCGGGTTACGGCCGCAACTTCCTCGTGCCGCAGGGCAAGGCCGTGCCGGCTACCGCTGCCAACGTTGAAGCGTTCGAAACCAAGCGCGCCGAGTACGAAGCCAAGGCCAACAGCATCCTGGCCGAGGCACAGAGCCGCGCCACCAAGTTCGAGGGCGCCAGCGTCACCATCGGTGCGCATGCATCGACCGAAGGCAAGCTGTACGGCTCGGTTGGCCCGCGCGACATCGCCGAGGCGTTCACCGCCGCCGGCCTGCCGCTGGAAAAGAGCGAAGTGATCCTGGGCGAAGGCGCATTCCGCAATGTCGGCGAATACGACGTTGTGCTGCACCTGCACGCAGATGTGGAAACCACGGTCAAGGTCATCGTCGAATCCGACGCCTGATCCAGGCCACATGTGTCACCCGAAGGGCGCCTTGTTAGGCGCCCTTCGTTTTTGGGGTGCCGCCGCCAGTGCGGGCATGCCCGTTATACTCATGCCCCATTGCCGGTTCCACGGCCCGCGGATCTTATGGATCAAGGGCTTGGGCGCTGGCTTCACAGGAAAAGTACCTGCCGGCCTCGTCCGCGCGGTGCCCGGAATCTCCAGCCCCCATGCGCCTGTCCACGATCAAGCTGTCCGGTTTCAAATCGTTCGTCGACCCGACCACGTTGCACCTGCCCACCAACATGACCGGCATCGTCGGCCCCAATGGTTGCGGCAAGTCCAACATCATCGACGCGGTGCGCTGGGTGATGGGCGAAAGCTCGGCCAGCCGCCTGCGTGGCGATTCGCTGACCGACGTGATCTTTTCCGGCTCTTCGGCACGCAAGCCGGTATCGCAGGCGACGGTGGAGCTGATCTTCGACAACTCCGACCACACCATCAGTGGCGAGTTCGCCTCGTTCAACGAGATCTCGGTCAAGCGCCTGGTCAGCCGCGACGGCAATAGCGCCTACTACCTCAATGGCACCAAGTGCCGGCGCCGCGACATCACCGATCTGTTCCTGGGCACCGGCCTTGGGCCGCGCAGCTACTCGATCATTGAGCAGGGCATGATCAGCCAGATCATCGAAGCGCGCCCGGAAGACCTGCGCGTCTATCTGGAAGAAGCCGCCGGCATTTCCAAGTACAAGGAGCGCCGCAAGGAAACCGAGACGCGTATTCGGCATACGCGCGAAAACCTCGATCGTCTGAGCGACCTGCGCGAAGAAATCACCAAGCAGCTGGCGCATCTGCAGCGCCAGGCGCGGCAGGCCGAGCAGTACCAGGCACTGCAGGAAGAGCGCCGGATCAAGGACGCCGAGTGGAAGGCGCTGGAATACCGCGGTCTGGATGGTCGGTTGCAGGGCCTGCGCGAGAAGTTGAATCAGGAAGAGACACGCCTGCAACAATTGATTGCCGAGCAACGCGATGCCGAAGCACGCATCGAGACCGGCCGCGTGCGCCGCGAAGAAGCCGCCGAAGCGGTGGCCAAGGCACAAGCCGACGTGTACCAGGTCGGTGGCGCGTTGGCGCGTATCGAGCAGCAGATCCAGCACCAACGCGAACTCTCGCATCGCTTGCACAAGGCGCGCGATGAGGCGCAAAGCCAGCTGCAGGAATTGACCCAGCACATCAGCGGCGACTCGGCCAAATTGAGCGTGCTGCGCGAAGCGGTCGCCGCCGCCGAACCGCAACTGGAGCAACTGCGCGAAGACCACGAATTCCGCCAGGAGTCGCTACGCGAAGCCGAAGCGCGGCTGGCCGACTGGCAGCAGCGCTGGGAAACCCATAACCGCGACACCGGCGAAGCCTCGCGTGCCGGTGAAGTGGAGCGCACGCGCGTCGATTATCTGGACCGCCAGGCACTGGAAGCCGACCGCCGCCGCGAAGCACTGGTCAACGAGCGTGCCGGGCTGGACCTGGACGCATTGGCCGAGGCGTTCGAGCAGATCGAACTGCGCCATGAAACCCAGAAGACCTCGCTGGACGGCCTGACCGAGCAGGTCGAGGCGCGCAAGCACGCGCTCGCCGGCCTGCAGGAACAGCAACGCGCCAGCCAGGGCGAACTGGCCGAAGTGCGCAAGCAGGCGCAGGCCGCGCGTGGTCGGTTGTCGTCGCTGGAAACCTTGCAACAGGCCGCGCTTGGCCAGGAGCAGGGCGCCGCAGTGGCGTGGCTGAAGTCGCGCGGACTGGATTCGGCCGCGCGCGTGGGCGAGCGCATCAGCGTCGAGAGCGGCTGGGAAAACGCGGTCGAAGGCGCCTTGGGGCAGTTGATCGAAGGCGTGCTGGTGGAGGCGCCGGAGCAACTGGTCGACGCGCTGGGCGAGTTGGGCGATGGCCGCATCGCGCTGGTGTCCAGTGCCACTGACAATGCGAGCTTCGCGCCGACCTCGCTGGCCGCCAAGGTGCAGGGGCCGATCGCGATCCGTCGCCTGCTTGCGCGTCTGCACACCGCCGAGGATCTGGACGCTGCGCGCACGCTGCAACGCAGCCTGCCCGAAGGCGATTCGGTGATCACCCGCACTGGCGAGCGGCTGGGCGAGGGTTGGGTGCGCGTCTCGCGCTCGGGCGCGGCCAAGCAGGGCGCGTTGCTGCGTGAGCGCGAGATTCAAGAACTGCGTACGCAGATCGAAACCTTGCAGGAGCGCGAAGCCGAGCTTGAGCATCAGCTCTCCAGCTTTCGCGAACAATCGCTGGCGGCAGAGCAGCAGCGCGAAGACGCGCAGCGCCAGCTGTACATGGCGCACCGCAGCGTTTCCGAACTGGCCGGGCAATTGCAGAGTCAGCAGGGCAAGGTCGACGCGGCGCGCACGCGCATCGAGCGCATCGAAACCGAATTGGCGCAACTGCTGGAAACGCTGGACACCAGCCGCGAGCAGGCCCGCGAGGCGCGCGCAAAACTCGAAGACGCAGTCACCCTGATGGGCGATCTGCAGGGCACGCGCGAAGCGCTGGAAAGCGAACGCCGTCAACTCACCGATGCACGCGACCAGGCGCGCGATGCCGCGCGCGGCGTGCGCGATGCGATGCATGCATTGGCGCTGACGCTGGAGTCGCAACGCACCCAGATCGCATCGCTGAGCCAGACCCTGGAGCGCATGGACAGCCAGCGCGGGCAGCTCGATACGCGCCTGGAAGATCTGGTCGCCCAGCTGAGCGAAGGCGATTCGCCGGTGGAAACACTGGAACACGAACATCAGGCCGCGTTGAGCGAACGCGTGCGCACCGAGCGCGCGCTGGGCGAAGCGCGCACCCTGCTCGACAGCATCGACAGCGAGCTGCGCAGCTTCGAACAGACCCGCCAACAACGCGACGAACAAGCGCTGGCGCAGCGCGAGCGCATTTCGCAACGCAAGCTCGATCAACAGGCGCTGGTGCTCAACGCCGAGCAACTGGAAGCGGCGGTGGTCAAGGCGGGCTTCGTGCTGGAAGACGTGGTCAACGGGTTGCCCGAGGCGGCCAACGTGGCCGAATGGGAAGCGGCCGTTGGCCAGATCGACGCGCGCATGCGTCGCCTGGAGCCGGTGAACCTGGCCGCCATCCAGGAGTACGGCGAGGCCGCGCAACGCTCCGAATACCTGGACGCGCAGAACCTGGATCTCAACACCGCGCTGGAAACGCTGGAAGAAGCCATTCGCAAGATCGATCGCGAGACCCGCGGCCGCTTCAAGGACACCTTCGACCGCGTCAACTCCGGCGTGCAGGCGCTGTACCCGCGCCTGTTCGGCGGCGGCCATGCGTATCTGGAACTCACCGGCGAAGACCTGCTCGACACCGGCGTCACCATCATGGCGCGCCCGCCGGGCAAGCGCGTGTCGAGCATTTCGCTGCTTTCCGGCGGCGAGAAGGCAATGACTGCGGTGGCGCTGGTGTTTGCGATCTTCCAGCTCAACCCGGCGCCGTTCTGCCTGCTCGACGAAGTGGACGCGCCGCTGGACGAAGCCAATGTCGGCCGTCTTGCCAACATGGTGCGCGAGATGAGCGAAAAGGTGCAGTTCCTGTTCGTCAGCCACAACAAGGCCACGATGGAAGCCGCGCGCCAGCTCTCCGGCGTGACCATGCGCGAGCCGGGCGTCAGCCGTCTGGTCAGCGTGGACTTGGAAGAGGCCGCACGTTTGGCGGGTGCGGCATGACGTGCCATGCTTGTTGGAATAACGACACCTGTCACTCTTATGCGGAGGCACGCTGAATGTCCGACATGGCCATGATCCGGATCGGGATCCTGATCGCTGGACTGCTGCTGGTCGCGGCCATCTTCCTGTTTGGTCGCCCGAAGAAATCGCCGCAAGGGCGCCGGGTCGACAAGGACGAAGGCCAGCAGCGCGAACGGCGCGAGCCGGTGATTTCCAGCGAGTTTGGTGTGGAGGGTGACGCTGCAGAACGCGCAGAAGGCGTCGAGCAGAGCGAGCTCAACCTGGAAGGGCAGGATGCTTCCGGCGGCAACGAGGTCGGCAAGCGCCCGAACCAGGATTTCGACAAGATCGTGTCGTTGTTCGTGGCCGCCAAGGCGGGCCAGGTGTTGCGCGGCGAAGATGTGGTGGTGGCCGCAGAGAAGACCGGGCTGGTGTTCGGCCACATGAACGTGTTCCACCGCTTGGTGGAAGGCCACCCGGAGCGCGGGCCGATCTTCAGCATGGCCAGCATCCTCAAGCCCGGCAGTTTCGACATGGCCAACATCCGCGAGATGCAGACGCCGGCGATTGCGTTCTTCCTCACGCTGCCGGCACCGATGACTGCGCTCGACGCCTGGGAAAAAATGCTGCCCACCGTGCAGCGCATGGCCGAGCTGCTGGATGGCGTGGTGTTGGACGACAGCCGCAATGCGTTGGGCCGCCAGCGTGTTGCGCATATCCGCGACGAACTACGCGCCTACGATCGCCAGCACCAGGCACCGCCGCTGACCAAGTCGCCGCGCTGGTGAGTTGACATGTTGAGCCTGCGGGGCGTGTTGGCGGTGGCGTTGCTGCTGGTGCTGTGGGCGATCTTGGCGATGCCGTTGTTGTGGATCTTCACCAGGATCGCCGCGCGCCTGCGCAAAAGGCCGCGACATTCGCCCTGGGTGGTCGTGGGCTTTGCTGCCGCGATCACGTTACTGGTCGCGCCGGTGCCGACGCCTTTCGTCAGCGTGTTCATGCCGCACGCCATCGCGCTGCTGGATCGCCGCTATTACCTGCACATCCTGCAAGGCCCGCCGCTACTGCACGAGCTGCTGTTGTGGAACGCCGGCTCGATGGCGCTGACCTTCGTCATCAGCTATCTGTGGATCCGCCGCACGCTGCGCGCACCGGAGCCTGATGGATTGGATCGCTAGGAACTTAAAGCCCCTCTCCTGCGGGAGAGGGGGTGGGGTGCGGGTACGGGGCGAAGCCCTCGTGCAGCCGGACAACGCCAGGCGTCGCTCGCATCCTCATCCACCCCTTCGGAGCACCTTCTCCCCCATGAAAGAGGACAATGTCCCCAGGGAGAAGGATCTACCACTCAGTGCTGAGTGCTCAACGCTTGGCTTTCCCGAATGCCTCGCGGAAGCGCAGCATTTCCGCTTCGGTCCCCACGCTGACGCGCACGCGCTTGGGCCAGATCGGCCAGCTGCGGCCGACGATGACGCCCTGCTTTTGCATCGAATCGGCGAACACGCTCGCATCGCGCTTGACGTCCAGCAGGAAGCAGTTGGCTTGCGAGGGCAGGCAGGTGTAGCCCTTGCCCTTGAGCCAGGCGATGGTCTCCTCGCGTACGCGGGCGTTCTCGGCGCGGCGGGTCTGCACCAGCAGCGGGTCGCGCAGGCTGGCGATACCGGCGGCCATTGCCGGAACCGACACCGGGTTGCTGCCGAAAGCGGCAAGTTTGGTCTGCAGGCCGGGCGGGGCAAGGGCGGCGCCCAGGCGCAGGCCGGCCATGCCGTAGAGCTTGGAGAAGCTGCGCAGCACGATCAGATCCTGGCGCTGACGCACCAGATCGGCCACCGAGGGCTCGTTGCTGTAGTGGATGTACGCCTCGTCGACCACCAGCACGGCGCTGGCCGGTTTGTTGGCCAGCAACCATTCGATGTCGGCGCGCGGGGTGATGGCGCCGGTGGCGTTGCCGGGGTTGCACAGGTACAGCATGCCGGCAGTCGGGTCGGCCTTGGCCATCGCCTTGACGTCATGCGCGCCATCGGCACGCAGCGGCACCTTGCGTACGGCCACGCCGCGGGCGGTGGCGCTTTCGATCAACGGGTCGAAGCTCGGGTCGGCCACCACCAGCCCTGCACGCGCGGACGTGAACAGGCTGCCGGCACGGTTCAGCGCGTCCCGCGAGCCGGGGAATAACGACAGATGATCGTTGGGCAGCTGCAGCTCGCCGGTCATCAGGTTACGCAGATCCTGCTCCATCTCGAGCAGGTAGCGGCCCGAGCGTGCCAGCGAACGGGTGGCAGCGTCCAAGGCGGCCGGGGCAGGCCCGAGCGGATGCTCGTTGAGGTTGAGGTAGACCGTGCCGGCCGCCGCGGCCACGCCCGGCGTTGCCGGCGCCGCGGCGCGCTTGCGGGCCGCTTCGGCTGCGGGTGCCAGCCCCAGTGCAGAAACCGCCACGCCGGTGGTAGCGAGGCTGAGAAACGAACGGCGCGAGACGGGCAACGACACGGCGAACTCCATAGGCGGCGGGCAAAGAGGGCGCCACGCTAGCGGGTTTGTGTCTGTCTGCCTATCGGGGAATTGCCATAAAACTGGTTCGACGCGTGCTTGCAGGCGTTGGACGGCAGAGACAGGTGGCGTGACGGTGGCTGGCTGTAATGGCCGTGCTCCTGCCGGGCCCGCTGTCCAGCCCGGATGCGAATGGGTGCTGACGCACCCGGTGCGCATCGACGCAAACGACTTCATCCATCGCTCAAGCATCGCTCAGTCATCGCGAACGGCACCCGCACCGCTGACCTTGGCATCGGCATGGCCCGTTAGAATAGGCGGCCCAGAGCCAGCCCTGCGATCGTATGACTGCCAACCCGGATCCCGCTCAGCGCATCGATGCCCTGCGCCGTCGCATCGAAGACGCCAACTACCGGTATCACGTGCTCGACGAGCCGCAGATGGCCGACGCCGATTACGACAAGTTGATGCGCGAGCTGGAGGCCTTGGAGCGCGCGCACCCGGAATTGGCCAGTGCCGATTCGCCAACCCAGCGCGTCGGCCATCTGGCCGCCTCGCGATTTGCCGAAGTGCGGCATGCCTTGCCGATGCTGTCGTTGGGCAATGCCTTCAGCGAGGAGGAAGTGACCGAGTTCGTGCGCCGCATCAGCGAGCGGCTGGAGGTCAAGCAACCGCTGTTTTCCGCCGAACCCAAGCTCGATGGCCTGGCAATCAGCCTGCGCTACGAGAATGGCGAGTTCGTGCAGGGCGCCACGCGCGGCGATGGCGCCACCGGCGAGGATGTCAGCGCCAACCTGCGCACCGTCAAGGCGATTCCATTGCGGCTGCGCGGCGAGGGCTGGCCGCAGGTGCTGGAAGTGCGCGGCGAGGTCTACATGCCGCGCGCCGCGTTCGAGGCCTACAACGCACAGATGCGTGCGCAGGGCGGCAAGGTGCTGGCCAACCCGCGCAATGGCGCGGCCGGCTCGCTGCGCCAGCTGGATGCGCGCATCACCGCGCAGCGCCCGCTGAGCTTCTTTGCCTACGGCGTCGGCGAAGTGAGCGAAGGCGCATTGCCGCAGACCCATTCGGCGATCCTGGCGCAACTGCGTGCGTGGGGCTTTCCGGTCAGCGCGCTGGTCGAGGTGGTGCAGGGCAGCGATGGTCTGCTGGCGTATTACCAGCGCATCGGTGCCGCACGCGATGGGCTGGCCTTCGATATCGATGGCGTTGTGTACAAGCTCGACGATCTGGCCGGGCAACGCGCAATGGGCTTCGTCTCGCGCGCGCCGCGTTGGGCGATTGCGCACAAGTTCCCCGCACAGGAGCAGTCCACCACGGTGGAGGCGATCGAGATCCAGATCGGCCGCACCGGTGCGGCCACGCCGGTGGCGCGCCTGAAGCCGGTGCATGTGGCCGGGGTGATCGTCACCAATGCCACGCTGCACAACGCCGACCAGATCGCGCGGCTGGATGTGCGCGTGGGCGACACGGTGATCGTGCGCCGCGCCGGGGATGTCATTCCTGAAGTGGCCGCTGTGGTGGCCGACCAGCGCCCGCCCGGTACCCAGGCCTGGCAGATGCCGACGCAATGCCCGGTGTGCAGTTCGCAGATCGTGCGCGAAGAAGGTCAGGCGGTCTGGCGCTGTTCCGGCGAGTTGACCTGCCCGGCGCAGCGCAAGGAGGCGTTCCGGCATTTTGTCTCGCGGCGCGCGATGGATGTGGACGGCCTGGGCGAAAAATTCATCGAAGTGCTGGTCGACAGTGGCCTGGTGAAAGGCGTGGCCGACCTGTATCTGCTAAGCGTGGATCAGCTGCTGCAATTGCGCCTGATCAGCACGGCCGAGAGTCCGCACGCGTTCTTGCGCGAGGCGCGCGAGCATCTGGCCAGCGGCGCATATGCGCCGCTGGAAACCAGCGTGGTCGGCATCGGCGTGGACCTGGCCGGCGAGCGCGACGTGCCGCAGACCTGGCAGGCCGACCTGCTGCGCGCAGGCTTGCCGCGCTTCGACTGGAACCGCAAGAAGATCGCCACCAAGTGGGCGGAGAATCTGATCGAGGCGATCGAAACATCGCGCGACACCACGCTGGAGCGTTTCCTGTTTGCGCTGGGTATCGAGCATGTGGGCGAAAGCACGGCCAAGGCGTTGTCGGCCTGGTTCGGCGATCTGGAATTGATCCGGCATCTGCCGTGGCCGCTGTTCAAGCGCGTGCCGGACATCGGCGGCGAAGTGGCGCGTTCGCTTGGGCACTTCTTCGATCAGGCCGGCAATCAGCAGGCCATCGATGACCTGCTGCAGCGTGGCGTGCGCATCGGCGATACGCATCCACCTTCGCCCAAGCTGCGCGAGGCGCTGAGTTTTGCCAGCGTGCTGGAAGACATGGACATTCCCAAGGTGACGCCGGTGCGCGCGCAGCAGCTTGCCGCGTCGGTGGATTCGTTCGCTGCGCTGCGCACGGCCGGTGCCGATGCCTTGCAGCAGGCCGGCGTTCCCGCACCCGTGGTGGCCGCGTTGCTGCAATGGCTGGATCGCCCCGAAAACACTGCGCTCGCGAATGCGGCGCAGCAGGCGATGGAAACCGTGCTGGCGCGTCTGCCCCAAGCCGATGCGCTGCAGACCGGCCCGCTCGATGGCCAGACCGTGGTCATCACCGGGACCCTGGCTGCGCTGACACGCGATGCGGCCAAGCAGCGGCTCGAAGCATTGGGCGCCAAGGTCGCCGGTAGCGTCTCCAAGAAGACGGCATTTCTGGTGGCCGGCGAAGAAGCCGGTTCCAAGCTCGACAAGGCGCAGTCGCTGGGCGTGGAGATCTGGGACGAAGCGCGTCTGCTGGCCTTCCTGGGCGACCACGGCCAACAGCCATGAGCACGGCGCAGTTGGATCTGGCCGCGCTGCAGTTGCGGGCGCGGCTCAACGCCACGATCCGCGACTTCTTCGCCGAACGCGGCGTGCTGGAAGTGGAAACGCCGGTGCTTTCGGAGGCCGGCAATACAGAACCGAATATCGAAAGTTTCAGTACGCGCTTCACCGGCCATGTCGATGCCGGCGCGCCGCTGCGCTGGTTGCGTACCTCGCCGGAGTATCCGCTCAAACGCCTGCTTGCCGCCGGCCTGGGCGATTGCTACGAACTGGGACGGGTGTTTCGCAACGGCGAAGCCGGTGGCCGTCACAACCCCGAGTTCAGCATGCTCGAATGGTATCGGGTGGGCTGGAACGATCGCAGCCTGGCGCAGGAGACGATCGAACTGGTGCGTCGCGCGCTGGCGCTGGTCGGACGCCAGGCGAGGGTGCAGGTGCTGACGTATCGCGCGCTCTTTGTGCAGGCGCTGGGCATCGACCCATTGTGCGACCCGATCGAAACGCTACGCGCTGCCTTGCATGACGTGGCGATCGATCCTGTGGGTCTGACCCGCGACGATTGGCTGGACCTGCTGATGACCCATCGCATCCAGCCGGGCTTTGCCGCCGACACTCTGACGGTGGTGCACGATTGGCCGGCCAGTCAGTGTGCGTTGGCGCGGATCCGCTACGACGACCCGCCGGTCGCCGAGCGCTTCGAGCTGTATCTGGGCAGTTTCGAGGTGGCCAATGGCTATCACGAACTGAACGATGCGCAGGAGCAGCGTGCGCGCTTCGTGCGCGACAACGCCTTGCGTGCGGCACGTGGATTGCCGCAGCTGCCGCTGGACGAGCGCCTGCTGGCGGTGTTGTCGCAGTTGCCCGACTGCGCCGGTGTGGCGGTGGGCGTGGATCGCCTGTTGATGGCCTTGCGCGGCACCACGCAGATTGCCGACGTGCTGGCGTTCGACTTCGCCCGCGCCTGAGTCATCTGGCTGTCATCGGCGCCGTATTGCTATCTTCACATCGATGATGCTCTCATCTTCACGTCCACGGGGGCGCGACGAAGATCGTTCGGGGTGAGGATTGTCGGCATGAAGTGGCTGGTCAGCTTATGCGGTTTGTGGTGCTTGCCGCTGCTGCTGCTCGCCGATGCGCGCGCGTCCGACCGCGCAGCCGGCGTGGTGCGCTGCGAGTCCAAGGACCTGGCGCGCGTGCACTGCGCGATGGACACCGCCCAGGGCGTGCAACTGGTGCGCCAGCTCTCCGAAACCAGCTGCATCCGCGGTAGCGAATGGGATGTCGAACGCGACGGCGTGTGGGTCGAACAAGGCTGCCGCGCCGAATTCGCAGCGACCCGTGCGAAGACCGCAACCGTGATGCGCCGCGTGGTGCGCTGCGATTCCAATGGAGGCACGGTGGCGTGCCCGGTGGTGCTGCGGGGCGCGCCGGTGCGGCTGCTGCGGCAACGCTCGATGTGGCCATGCAAGGAAGGGCGCACCTGGGGCGTTCGCCGCAACGAAATCTGGGTCTCGCGTGGATGCGACGGCGAATTCGAAGTGGGCGCAGAAGATGGCTCCGGCTTTGTCGCGGTGCCGCGCATGGTCACCTGCGAATCGAAGAAAAGCGCGCGGCGCACCTGCGGCGTGTCGGTGGAACGTGCGGTGCGCCTGGGCCGGCAGATGTCCAAAACGCCCTGCGTGGAAGGCCAGACCTGGGGCTGGAGCCGCGACGGGGTGTGGGTGAACGACGGCTGCCGCGCCGAGTTCATCGTCGACTGAGAGCGGCCAACACGACATCGCGCGCAGTCGTCAGGCGGGTCGGGATGACGCGCCGTCAGAGCAGGTGTACGAGTGGTACCTGCCGATTCCGGGCACCGGCACCGGCTGCGTCCGCCTGCCGGCTGCGCAGTGGGTTTGTTCGCCGCGCCAAGGCCGCGCGGTCGTGCAACGGCGCAGGCGCTGCGCGCGCCTTACAATGGACGCATGAACGACAGCGCCCATATCGATTACGCCCGCTACGACCACATCCGGCCACTGCTGTGGACCGGCGATGCCCTTGAATTGCTCGACCAACGCAAGCTGCCTTTCGAGGTGGCGCATGTGCGTTGCGACAGCAGCGACGCGGTGGCCGAGGCGATCCATTCGCTGGCCGTGCGCGGTGCGCCGGCGATCGGCATCGCGGCAGGTTGGGGCGTGGTGCTGGCCGCGCGCGACATCGCTGCCGACGACGGCAGCGCTGCGCTGCAGAAGCTGGAGCCGGCGCTGCTGCGGCTCAACGCGGCGCGTCCGACTGCCGTCAACCTGGCCTGGGCGCTGATGCGCATGCGCCGCGTACTGGGCGCGGCCGGCGCCGACTGGCGCGAGGTGATCGCGCGCGAGGCGCAGGCCATCGCCGATGAAGACCTGGCCGCCAACCGCCACATGGGCGCGCTTGGCGCCGCGTTGATCGCACCGGGCAGCGGCGTGCTCACCCATTGCAACACCGGCTCGCTGGCCACCGCCGGCTTTGGTACCGCACTGGGCGTGATCCGCGCCGGCATGGCGCAACAGCGCATTGCCAAGGTGTTCGCCGGAGAGACCCGGCCGTGGCTGCAGGGCGCACGCCTGACCGTGTGGGAGCTGCAGCAGGACGGTATCGACGCCACCCTGATCGCCGATTCGGCGGCCTCGCATCTGATGAAATCCGGACTGGTGCAGTGGGTGATCGTCGGCGCCGATCGTATCTGCGCCAATGGCGATACCGCCAACAAGATCGGCACCTACCAGCTGGCCATCGCCGCGCGCCACCACGGGGTCAAATTCATGGTGGTGGCGCCGTCGTCCACGGTGGATATGGCAACGGCCAGCGGGGACCAGATCGAGATCGAGCAGCGCGATCCCGGCGAGTTGTTCGGCGTGGGCGGGGTCAGGACGGTGGCCGATGGCATCCATGCCTGGAACCCGGTTTTCGACGTCACTCCGGGCGATCTGATCGACGCAATCGTCACCGAACGCGGCGTGATCGCGCAGCCGGACCTGGCGCGGATGCAGGCCGCCTTCGGCGCCTGAGCCCGGGGCCGGCCGCCCGGCTTCCAACGCCGCCCAAACTCCCTGCAAGTGCTTGTTTCTGGCTGGTAAAGCGGAGGCGTCGGGATGCCCTGCCGTGGTACAATCCGGCGCTTGAATCGATCGGCGGGAGCGTGGGGTCGGCAGCCTGATGCAAGGGCGCTCCCGACGCGGCTTTCCGGCTCGCCCGCCACCTCACATACGGAACCCGAATGGCAGAAACCGCCAAGGAAATCATCCAGGTCAACCTGGAAGACGAGATGCGCAAGAGCTACCTCGATTACGCGATGAGCGTGATCGTGGGCCGCGCACTCCCCGATGCCCGTGATGGCCTCAAGCCTGTGCACCGGCGCGTGCTGTACGCGATGCACGAGCTGGGCGCACACAGCAACAAGGCCTACTTCAAGTCGGCGCGTATCGTCGGCGACGTCATCGGTAAATACCATCCGCACGGCGACCAGTCGGTGTACGACACGCTGGTGCGCATGGCGCAGCCGTTCTCGCTGCGCTACATGATGGTCGACGGTCAGGGTAACTTCGGTTCGGTCGACGGCGACTCCGCTGCGGCAATGCGTTACACCGAGTCGCGCATGTCGCGGCTGGCGCATGAGCTGATGGCCGACATCGACAAGGAAACCGTCGATTTCCAGCCCAATTACGACGAAAAGGAACAGGAACCGACGGTCATGCCGACCCGGTTCCCGAGCCTGCTGGTCAATGGCTCGGCCGGTATCGCGGTGGGCATGGCCACCAATATCCCGCCGCATAACCTGACCGAGGCGATCAACGCCTGCATCGCGCTGATCGACACACCCGAGCTGGATGTCGAAGGCCTGATGGAATACATCCCCGGCCCGGATTTCCCCACCGCCGGCATCATCAACGGCACTGCCGGCATCGCGGCCGGCTACCGCACCGGCCGTGGCCGTGTGCGCATCCGCGCCAAGGCCGATGTGGAAGTGGCCGACAACGGTCGCGA
Organism: Xanthomonas sp. A1809; assembly: GCF_017746015.1. Lineage (NCBI taxonomy): Bacteria > Pseudomonadati > Pseudomonadota > Gammaproteobacteria > Lysobacterales > Lysobacteraceae > Xanthomonas > Xanthomonas sp. A1809. Next base: position 148,898 of record NZ_JAGHWZ010000007.1, read on the forward strand.
GGCGATCGTCGTCACCGAGATCCCGTACCAGGTCAACAAGGCGCGGCTGATCGAGAAGATCGCCGAGCTGGTCAAGGAAAAGAAGCTCGAAGGCATCAGCGAGTTGCGCGATGAGTCCGACAAGGACGGCATGCGCATCTACATCGAAGTCAAGCGCGGCGAATCTGCCGAGGTTGTGCTCAACAACCTGTACCAGCAGACCCAGATGGAGGCGGTGTTCGGCATCAACATGGTGGCGCTGATCGACGGCCGCCCGCAGTTGATGAACCTCAAGCAGATGCTGGAGGCGTTCATCCGCCACCGCCGCGAGGTGGTCACCCGCCGCACCATTTTCGAACTGCGCAAGGCGCGTGCGCGTGCGCACGTGCTGGAAGGCCTGACCGTCGCGTTGGCCAACATCGATGAAATGATCGAGTTGATCAAGACCTCGGCCAACCCGCAGGAAGCGCGCGAGCGCATGCTGGCCAAGACCTGGCAACCGGGCCTGGTGGGCGCGCTGTTGGGCGCCGCCGGCGCCGAAGCCTCCAAGCCGGAAGATCTGCCGCCGGGCGTGGGCCTGATCCAGGGCTTCTACCAGCTCAGCGAAGTGCAGGCCTCGCAGATCCTGGAAATGCGTCTGCATCGCCTCACCGGCCTGGAACAGGAAAAGCTGACCGACGAGTACAAGCAGTTGCTCGGCGTCATCGAAGGCCTGATCCGCATCCTGGAAAACCCGGACGTGCTGCTGCAGGTGATCCGCGACGAGCTGATCAATATCCGCGAAGAATATGGCGACGAACGCCGCACCGAAATCCGTCACAGCGAAGAAGATCTGGACATCCTGGATCTGATCGCGCCGGAGGACGTGGTGGTGACGCTGTCGCACGCCGGGTACGCCAAGCGCCAGCCGGTGAGCGCGTACCGCGCGCAGCGCCGCGGTGGCCGTGGCCGCTCTGCCGCAGCGACCAAGGAAGAAGATTTCATCGACCAGCTGTGGCTGGTCAACACGCACGACACGCTGCTGACCTTCACCAGCAGCGGCAAGGTGTTCTGGCTGCCGGTGCACCAGTTGCCGGAAGCCGGCTCCAATGCGCGTGGCAGGCCGATCATCAACTGGATTCCGCTGGAAGCCGGCGAGCGCGTGCAGGCGGTGCTGCCGGTGCGCGAATACGCCGACAACCGCTACGTGTTCTTCGCCACACGCAACGGCACGGTCAAGAAGACGCCGTTGAGCGAATTCGCCTTCCGTCTGGCGCGCGGCAAGATCGCCATCAACCTGGACGAGGGCGATGCGCTGGTCGGGGTGGCCTTGACCGATGGCGACCGCGACGTGTTGCTGTTCGCTTCCAACGGCAAGACCGTGCGCTTTGGCGAATCCACCGTGCGTTCGATGGGCCGTACCGCCACCGGCGTGCGCGGTATCCGTCTGACCAAGGGCGAGGAAGTGGTCAGCCTGATCGTGGCCGAGCGTGCTGGCGGTGTCGAAGAAGAGATCGAAGGCGAGGAGGTCGATGACGTGGTGGAAGCCACCGATGGCGGCGAGTCTGCCGTAATCGAGGTCGCCGACGACGGCAACGTGGCCTACATCCTGACGGCCACCGAGAACGGCTACGGCAAGCGCACCCCGCTGACCGAGTACCCGCGCAAGGGGCGTGGCACCCAGGGCGTGATCGGCATCCAGACCACCGAGCGCAACGGCAAGCTGGTGCGTGCGGTGCTGCTGGGCGCCACCGATGAAGTGCTGTTGATTTCCGATGGCGGCACGCTGGTGCGCACGCGTGGTTCGGAGATCTCGCGCGTTGGCCGTAACACGCAGGGCGTCACGCTGATCCGCTTGTCCAAGGGCGAAAAGTTGCAGGCGGTGGAACGCCTGGACGCGTCGCTGGATGAAGTGGATGAGGTGGTGGACGAAGCAGGCGCAAGTGTGAGCGAGGCGCCGCCAACTGACGCATGATCGCAGCGCCAACGCGACGCAGTTGAGCAAAAACGCCGGTGAAAACCGGCGTTTTTTTATGCGCGAAGGTTTGGGGCGCCACGCTTTATGGCGAGTGCTGACATCTGCAACGCAGTGTCTTCATGCGTTCGCCGCAAAGATCGCGGCTCTTTCACTGGCCCGGGTCGAAGGTAGCGGGTGGTGCGGCGGCGTTGCGTCGCCGCTGAGTCGAAGAGGAACAACGGATGACGATTCTGGATCGTCCTTCCGGTCGCGGCCATTGGGCGCTGGCGACCTTGGGAGGCGTGATTGCTTTACTGGGCGCGGTGCTGCTTGCCGGTGGCGTGTGGCTGGCTGCGTTGGGCGGCTCTTGGTATTACGCACCGGCCGGTGCGGCGATGCTCGTTGCCGGCGTGCTGCTGTTTCGTGGCCGCAACGCGGGCGCCTGGTGGTTTGCCGGCGTGGTGGCGGTTTCGTTGCTCTGGACGTGGTGGGAATCAGGCAGCGATTACTGGCGCTGGGTGCCGCGTCTGGGCCTGATCGTGGGTCTGGCATTCGTGCTTGCGCTGTTGCTACCGAAACTGCATCGCCCTGTGTCGCGCACGGTATCGCGCAGCCTGGCCGGTGCGCTGGCGATGGTATTTGTGGTGGCGTTCGCATTGGCGTTCATGCCGCATGGCGTGACTGAAGCCGATGGCGCGCTGGCGCATGCGGCAGGCATGCTCGGTGGTCTGGTCAACCGCGACACCTCCGCCTCGGTCGCGGCGTCCGGCGTACAGCCGGCGAATGCACCGGCCGACGGCGATTGGGCCGCATACGGACGCAGCCAGGCCGGCCAGCGCTATTCGCCGTTGCAGCAGATCAATCGCGACAACGTCGCGCAGCTGCAGCAAGCCTGGCTTTTCCACACCGGCGATCTGCCGAACAAGCGCTGGGGTGCGGAAACCACGCCGCTGAAGGTGGGCGACAGCCTGTACCTATGTACTGCACGCAACCAGGTGATTGCGCTGGATGCCGCCAGCGGCAAGCAGCGCTGGCGCTACGATCCCAAGGTCAAGGACGAGGCGATTCCGTACACGGCGGCATGCCGTGGCGTCTCGTATTACGAAGTGCCGGTGGCTGCTACCGCGGTGGATGCTGGAGCAACCGCACAGCTGTGCCGCACGCGCGTGATCGAAGGCACGCTCGACGGGCGCTTGATTGCGCTGGACGCACGTAGCGGCACGCCATGCCCGGATTTCGGCAGCAACGGTCAGGTCGACATCACCGTCGGTATGGGCCAGACGCCGCCGGGCTATGTGTCGATCAATTCGCCGCCGGCCATCGTGCGCGGCGTGGTGGTCACCGGGCATCAAGTGCTCGACGGGCAGAAGCGTTACGAGCCCTCCGGTGTGATCGAAGGCTTCGATGCGGTGACCGGCAAGTTGCGCTGGGCCTGGGACATGACGCATCCGGAATGGAACGGCGCACCGCCGCCGGGCCAGAGCTGGACGCGCGGCACGCCCAATATGTGGACCACCGCCGCAGCCGATGAGCAGTTGGGCTATGTCTATCTGCCGATGGGCAATTCCACAGCCGATTACTGGAGCAGCTCGCGCACGCCGCAGGAAAACCGTTACGCGACCTCGCTGGTGGCGCTGGATGTCGCCACCGGCAAGCCGGCATGGAATTTCCAGACCACCCACATCGATGCATGGGACTACGACCTGGGCTCGCAGCCGAGCCTGATCGACTTCCCCAAGGACGGCGTCAACGTGCCGGCGGTGCTGTTGCCGAGCAAGCAGGGCGAGCTGTACGTCCTGGATCGGCGCACCGGCAAGCCGCTGGTGGGCGTGGAAGAGCGTGCGGTGCCAGGCGGTGGCGTGGAGCCGCAGATGCGTGCCAGGACGCAGCCGTTCTCGCTGTACCACACGTTGCGCAAGCCGGATCTGACCGAACGCGACATGTGGGGCATGACCCCGATCGACCAGCTGGTTTGCCGTATCCAGTTCCGCAAGGCCAGCTATAAGGGCATCTACACGCCGCCGGAAGCGGACCGGCATTCGATCGAGTACCCCGGTTACAACGGTGGTTCGGATTGGGGCAGCGTGGCGGTAGATCCGCACCGCGGTGTGATCGTGGCCAATTACAACGACATGCCCAACTACAACCTGCTGGTGCCGCGCGCCAAGGCCGACAAGCTGGGTTGGGCACCGCGTGATGAAGTGCGTGGCGATGCGGGCGGTGCGGAAGGCGCAGGCGACCCGCAGACCGGCACGCCGTATGCAGTCAACGTCAATGCCGGCTGGCGTCTGCCGTTCACCAAATTGCTGTGCAAGGAGCCACCGTATGGCGGCATCCGCGCCATCGATCTGGCCAGCGGCAAGACGCTGTGGGACCGCCCGTTCGGCAGTGCGCGCGGCAATGGCCCGTTCGGCATCCGTTCCGGCCTGCCGATCGAAATCGGTACACCGAACAATGGTGGCGCGGTGGTGACGGCAAGCGGTTTGATCTTCATTGCCGCAGCCACCGACGACCTGATCCGCGCGATCGATCTGGCCACCGGCAAGGAGCTGTGGCATGCCAAGTTGCCGGCCGGTGGCCAGGCCAACCCGATGGTGTACGAATACGGTGGCCGCGAGTATCTGGTCATCATGGCCGGCGGGCACCACTTCATGGAGACCCCGGCAGGCGATGCGTTGATCGCCTACGCGTTACCGCAGAAGGCGCAATGATGTCGGAGACGAGCGGGGGCGGCTGCTAAAGACAGGCAGACGCAATGCCACGTGGTTGGTGGCTGGAATCGGAGTGTGCAATGCAGGCAGACATGCTGATGTCGCCCGTGAGTCGTCCTCCGGCAGCTAAGAGGGGTCGCACCATTCGTCAGTGACTCAGGACGTTGAAGCACGAAAAAGCGCACCGCAAGCGGTGCGCTTTTTTCTTGAAGCACATCTGGCAAGCGCTCAGCTATCTCGGCAAGACAACGCTAATCTTGCCTAGTGCTTGCCCACATGATGCATCAGGCCGCACGCTTTCCCGATTCCCGATTCCCGATTCCCGATTCCCGAATCACCCAACGTTCGCCGCCACCTCGTCGTCCTGCACCGCATCGCGCACATCCTGCGCCAGCGTCGCCTTGACGATGATCGAGCGGATCGCATCGGTGGCCTCGGACAGCGGCACATCGTTGCTCAGGCGCTGGAAGGTGTCGCGGCTGTTGTAGCCGGAGCCATCCTTCAGGTAATGCTCGTACATCGATAGCAGATCCTGGCAGGCGGTGATCAGCGCAGCGACATTGCCACGCACCAGCGCGTGACCGATCTGATCGAAGCTGTGCAGGCAATCGGCAAGCCAGTGCAGGTCGTAGCGCGCGGTGGCAGGCTCGGGTGCGTTGTGGCCGCGGCTATAGGCGCTGTAGCGACGCAGGCTGCGCGCCACGCGCGCCACATGCGCGAACAGCGTGCCGATCTCGCTGGCGATATCCAGCCGCTGCACCAGCACCATGGGAATCACTTGGCCGGCAGCGGCTGCCTGCTGCTCGGAGGCGTTCTGCTCATGCTGTTCCAGCGATTGCTTGAGCACGGCATAGCTACGCTGCAGCGATTCCAGTTCCAGCGTGGTGGCCGCCGCACGCGCCTTCAGTTGCGACAGCGCCGCCTGATAGCGGCCAAGGCTGTCCTGCGTACTGGCAAGCTCGCCGGATTCGGCACGCAGCTGGCGGCCACGCACGAATGCCAGCCCGGTCGCGATCAGCGCCCAGAGTGCGAATGCAGGCACCAGGTAGATCAGGATGCCCATGGGGATTCCTCGAAACGTTGCATATCTTGTCGGCCTGCAACGCGCAGACTTGAGGCTGATCCTCGGCGCATGCCCTGATCCGGGACATCGTGCCCAGACACGGCAACTGCATGGTGCCGGCGCACAGCATCTGATGTGGCCAATGGCAGCCGTAAGAGGCCCGACAGCGGGCCCTTGCGGGGGACCGCGGAATGCATGAACAAGGCTGCGGGCGGGAGCGGCCCGGATGCTGCAGCGGTGCCCCCAAAGCGTGGCGCTGTTCGGCCGGGTCAGCGAAGAATGCCAGGCAAATCCAGCCCTTTTTCCTTCGCGCAATCGGTTGCAATGGCGTAACCGGCATCGGCGTGGCGCATCACCCCGGTGGCCGGGTCGTTCCAGAGCACGCGTTCGATGCGCTTGTCGGCGGCCTCGCTGCCGTCGCAGACGATGACCATGCCGGCGTGCTGCGAAAAGCCCATGCCGACGCCGCCGCCGTGATGCAGCGAAACCCAGGTGGCGCCGCTGGCGGTGTTGAGCAGGGCATTGAGCAGCGGCCAGTCGGAGACCGCGTCCGAGCCGTCGGCCATCGCTTCGGTTTCGCGATTGGGCGAGGCCACGCTGCCCGAATCCAGATGGTCGCGGCCGATCACCACCGGCGCCTTCAGCTCGCCGCTGCGCACCATCGCGTTGAAGGCCAGGCCCAGCCGGTGGCGATCGCCCAGGCCCACCCAGCAGATGCGCGCGGGCAGGCCCTGGAAGGCGATCTTTTCGGCGGCCATGTCGAGCCAGCGATGCAGGTGCGCATCGTCGGGGATGAGCTCCTTGACCTTGGCGTCGGTCTTGGCGATGTCGTCCGGGTCGCCGCTGAGCGCAACCCAGCGGAACGGGCCAATGCCGCGACAGAACAGCGGGCGGATGTAGGCGGGCACGAAGCCGGGGAAATCGAATGCGTTGTCGATGCCGGCTTCCAGCGCCATCTGGCGCAGGTTGTTGCCGTAATCCACGGTAGGCACGCCCAGTGCATGGAAGGTGAGCATGGCGCGGATGTGGTTGGCCATCGACTCGCGCGCAGCGGCTTCCACTTCCTTGGGCGCGCTCACGCGTTTTGCGTCCCACTCTTCCACGCTCCAGCCCTGCGGCAGGTAGCCGTTGACCGGGTCGTGTGCAGAAGTCTGGTCGGTCAACAGATCCGGTTTGATCCCGCGCAGCAGCAGTTCGTCCAGCACGTCGGCGACATTGCCGAGCAGGCCGACCGACAGCGGTTTTTTCGCGGTGCACGACTCCTCGATCAGGCGCAGCGCCTCGTCCAGAGAGTCGGTCCACGTATCCAGATACCCGGTACGCAGGCGCATGTCGATGCTGGAGCGGCGGCACTCCACCGCCAGGCACGAGGCGCCGGCCATTACCGCCGCCAGCGGCTGCGCGCCGCCCATGCCGCCGAGACCGCCGGTAAACAGCCACTTGCCGGCCAGATTGCCGGCGTAGTGCTGGCGGCCCATTTCCACGAAGGTTTCGTAGGTGCCCTGCACGATGCCTTGCGCGCCGATGTAGATCCAGCTGCCGGCGGTCATCTGGCCGTACATGGCCAGGCCCTTTTGATCGAGTTCGTTGAAGTGGTCCCAGTTGGCCCAGCGCGGCACCAGGTTGGAGTTGGCGATCAGCACGCGCGGCGCATCGGCATGGGTGCGGAACACGCCCACCGGTTTGCCGGACTGCACCAGCAAGGTTTGGTCCTCGTCCAGCCGCGTGAGCGCAGCGACGATGGCGTCGAAGGATTCCCAGTCGCGCGCGGCGCGGCCGATACCGCCGTAGACCACCAGTTCCTGCGGGCGCTCGGCCACGTCCGGGTCCAGGTTGTTCATCAACATGCGCAGCGGCGCTTCGGTGAGCCAGCTCTTGGCGGTGAGCGTGGTGCCGGTGGCGGCGCGGATGACGCGGGTTGCATCGTGACGGGTCATGCCGGGTTCCTTGCAATCAGCGGTTGGCCGCAGGCGGCGCGGTGTCGGAGGAGGGCGCATTGGCGAAGTGCAGGCAGGCCTGCAGCACGTGGCGCAGTACCGCGCGCAGCACCACGGCGTGTACCGGCTGCCACGGCGTTGGCCAGTTTTCGGGCGTGAGGCTGTCGGGCTCGCGCATGTAGCCGCGACAGGCCAGTTCCATCTGCAAGGTGTGCACGCCATGCGCGGGCTGCGCGTAGTGGCGGGTGATCCAGCCGCCCTTGAAGCGGCCGTTGCGCACCGTGCTGGAGCCGCTGCTGCGGCACAGGCGCTCCACCGCATCGACCAGGCGCCGGTCGCAGCTGCGGTCCTCGTTGCTGCCGATATTGAATTGCGGCAATTCGCCATCGAACAGATGCGGGATGAACGAGCGGATCGAATGTGCGTCGTAGACCACGATCTTCGCGTGCTGCGCGCGCAGGCGCGCAATTTCCCCGGCAAGCGCGGCGTGGTACGGGTCGAACCAGCGCGTGCGACGCAACGCGATCTGCGCCTGATCCGGTGCCGCACCATCGGCATACAGCGGCTGATTGTCGAAGGTGGTGAGCGGGCACAGACCGGTGGTGTTCTGGCCCGGATACAGCGAGGCCCCGCTCGGGTCGCGATTGACGTCGATGACCGAGCGCGAGATGGCAGTCCGCAGCGTGGTGGCGCCCAGCGCCTGTGCGAAGTCGTAAAGCTGGTGTACCCACCAATCGGTATCGCGGCGCGCCAGCCACGGCGACACGAACTGGTCGGCCACGTCCTCCGGTAACTCGGTGCCGGTATGCGGAAAACTGACGATCAACGGCGCGTCGCCGCGGTGCAGTTCCAGCCAGTCGGGCAGGGCGTTCATCGCTGCGCTCCATGCACGCGTGCTGCGTGCGTGCGGCATGCGTTGCGCAGCTGCGCGTTGCGGATGCCTCGCGTGCGCGGCGCGGCGTCATCGCAAGTGCGTGTGCTTGGAGAGATCGCGAAAGACTGCAGTTGCGGCCGCGACGAGGCAGGTATCGATTCGCTGCACAAGCGCTGCCCACTCATATGTCCTGCTCCACACCCGGCAACGGGATCGCCACTGCCTGCGCCAGCGCGCCCGAGCGCACCAATGCGCTGGCAGCCAGCATGTCCGGATGAAAGTAGCGGTCGTCCTGCAGTGTCGGCACCTGCGCGCGCAACAGGGCACGCGCCGCTTCCAGCGCAGTGCTGGAGCGCAGTGGCGCATGGAAATCGCAGCCCTGCACGGCGGCCAGCAGCTCGATGCCGATGACGTTGGCGGCGTTCTCGGCCATCGCCAGCAAGCGGCGCGCACCGTGCGCAGCCATCGACACGTGATCTTCCTGATTGGCCGAAGTCGGAATCGAGTCGACACTGGCCGGATACGCGCGCTGCTTGTTTTCCGACACCAGCGCGGCGGCGGTCACCTGCGGAATCATGAAGCCGGAGTTCAGGCCCGGGCGCGGGGTGAGAAAGGCGGGCAGGCCGGACAGTGCCGGGTCGACCAGCATCGCGGTGCGGCGTTCGCTGATCGAGCCGATTTCGCAGACCGCCATCGCCAGCATGTCCGCGGCGAAGGCGACCGGCTCGGCGTGGAAGTTGCCGCCAGACAGCGCTTCACCGGTATCGCTGAGGACCAGTGGGTTATCGGACACGCCATTGGCTTCGATCTGCAGGGTGCGCGCGGCCTGACGCATCACATCCAGCGCCGCCCCCATCACCTGCGGCTGGCAGCGCAGGCAGTACGGGTCCTGCACGCGCACATCGCCCAGCCGATGCGATTCGCGAATGGCCGAATCGGCCATCAGGGCGCGCAATGCGGCAGCGGTGGCGATCTGCCCGGGCTGCCCGCGCAAGGCATGAATGCGCGCATCGAAGGGCGTATCCGAGCCCTTGGCCGCTTCCACCGACAACGCGCCGGTGACCAGCGCGGCCTGCAGGACGGTTTCGATCTCGAACAGACCGGCCAGGGCGCAGGCGGTGGAAAACTGGGTGCCGTTGAGCAGGGCCAACCCTTCCTTTGCGCCCAGCACGCGCGGCTGCAGCTGCGCATGTGCAAGCGCGTCGGCAGCAGGCAGTCGCTGCGCGCCGACGAAGGCTTCGCCAACGCCGATCATCACCGCGGCCAGATGCGACAGCGGTGCCAGGTCGCCGGAAGCGCCCACCGAGCCCTGGCATGGCACCACCGGGGTGATGCCGGCGCGCAGCATCGCTTCCAGCAACGCCAGCGTGCCCGGCTGCACGCCGGACGCGCCCTGGGCCAGGCTGGTGAGCTTGAGCGCCATCATCAGCCGCACCACCGGTACCGGCGTGGGCTCGCCCACACCTGCCGCGTGCGACAGCACGATATTGCGCTGCAGGGTCTGCAGATCCTCGCGCTCGATACGCACGCTGGCCAGCTTGCCGAAGCCGGTGTTGACGCCATACACCGGCTCGCCACGCGCCACGATGGCCTCCACCGTTTGCGCGCTGCGCAGCACCGCGGCAGCGCATGCATCGTCCAACGCGACGTCGGCACCGCGATACAGCGCACGCCATTGCGCCAGCGTGACCTGGCCGGGTTGCAAGACAACAGAAACACTCATGACGACTCCGGATTCAGCACAGATGCCCGCGCCAGACGCGGGCATGAAGAGGATTGAAGCCCATGCGGTAGACCAGGTCGGCCGGCGCATCGATGTTCCAGATCGCCAGGTCGCAGTCCATGCCGGCGCGCAACTGGCCCAGGCGCTCGCTGCGGCCAAGCGCCCGCGCAGCCTCGCGGGTGAACCCGGCGATGCATTCGTCCACGGTCATGCGGAACAACGTCGCCGCCATGTTCATCGCCAGCAGCGGGCTGGTCAGCGGCGAGGTGCCCGGGTTGCAATCGGTGGCCAACGCCAGCGGCACGCCGGCCGTGCGCAGCGCGGCAATCGGTGGCAGTTGGGTATCGCGGGTGAAGTAGAACGCGCCTGGCAGCAGCACTGCCACCGTGCCGGCAGCGGCCATCGCCGCAATGCCCGCCTGGTCCAGGTACTCGATGTGATCGGCCGACAACGCGCCGTAGCGTGCGGCCAGTTCGGCGCCGTGCTGGTTGCTCAATTGTTCGGCGTGGATCTTGATGCGCAAACCATGCGCTTGCGCCGCAACGAAGACTTGTTCGGCCTGCGCCTGCGAGAACGCCAGATGCTCGCAGAACACGTCCACCGCCTCGGCAAGTCCTTGCGTGGCGATCGCCGGAATCATCTGCGTGCAGACCTGGTCGATGTAGTGCTGCGCCTGCCCGCCAGGCGGCACGGCATGCGCGCCCAGGAAGGTCGGCACCACTTCCACCTTGCGCAGCGCGGCGAGTTGGCGCGCCACGCGCAGCTGCTTGATTTCATCGTCCAGCGTGAGCCCGTAGCCGGATTTGATTTCCAGCGTGGTGACGCCTTCGCCAAGCATCGCATCCAGGCGCGGCAGGCTGGCGGCCAGCAACGCCGCACCGCCGGCGGCGCGGGTGGCGCGCACCGTCGCCACGATGCCGCCGCCGGCTGCGGCGATGTCGGCATAGCTGGCGCCGCGCAGGCGTTGCTCGAACTCATTGGCACGGTTGCCGGCGTACACCAGGTGCGTGTGGCAATCGATCAGGCCGGGGCTGATCCAGCGGCGCCGGCAGTCGTGCGCACTGTCGGGCTGCAGCGCCGGGGCCTGTGCGGCTGCGCCGGCGTAGACGATATGGCCGTGCCGGCAGGCGACGATGCCATCGTCCACGATGCCCAGGCCGCCATCGGTCGCATCCAGGGTCATCAGTTGCGCGTTGTGCCACAGAACGTCGCAATGCATGGCGCAGGCTCGTGGTGTCTGATATGTATATACAATAAGTTCGGCGATCGAGGGTGTCTAGTGGCAGACCAACAGACGCAGGTGTTCTGGGCAGCCCGGGCATTGTTGCCCGACGGCTGGGCGAGCAAGGTGCGGGTCGCGGCAGAGCAGGGCCGCATCGTTTCGGTGGAGGCCAATGCGGCTGCTGCGATTACCGACACGCGCTGCGACGTGCTGTTGCCTGGCTTGGGGAATCTGCACAGCCATGCCTTCCAGCGCGGCATGGCGGGGTTGACCGAAGTCGGCGGGCGCAGCGGCGACAGCTTCTGGAGCTGGCGCGAGCTGATGTACCGCTTCGTCGACCGGCTCGACCCGGACAGCCTGCAGGCAATCGCCGAGCAGGCATATGTTGAAATGCTCGAAAGCGGCTTCACCCGGGTCGGCGAATTCCATTATCTGCATCACGCAGCCAGCGGTGTGCCGTATGCGCAGCCCGGCGAAATGTCCGAGCGCATTGCCGCCGCTGCCGCCAACACCGGCATCGGGCTCAGCCTGTTGCCGGTGTTCTATGCGCACTCGGATTTCGGTGGTGCCACCCCCAGCCCGGCGCAACGCCGTCTGATTCACGACATTGACGGCTTCGCGCGCTTGCTGGACGACTGCAGACACAGCCTGAAAGCGCTGCCGGACGCGGTACTCGGGCTGGCGCCGCACAGCCTGCGCGCGGTCACTCCGCAGCAACTGGCAGCGCTGGTGCCGCTTACCGATGGCCCCATCCACATCCATATCGCCGAGCAGCAGCGTGAAGTGGATGCCTGCCTGGCCTGGTCCAAGCAGCGCCCGGTGCAGTGGCTGTTGGCCAACGCGCCGGTGGATGCGCGCTGGTGCCTGGTACACGCCACGCACGTGGATGCACACGAACTGCAGGCAATTGTCGCCAGCGGCGCGGTCGTCGGTCTGTGCCCGATCACCGAGGCGAATCTGGGCGATGGCGTGTTCCCGATGCAGGCCTTCGCTGCTGCGGGCGGGCGTTTCGGCGTGGGCTCGGATTCGAATGTGCTGATCGATGCAGCCGAAGAACTGCGCCTGCTCGAATACGGCCAGCGCCTGACGCTGCAGGCACGCAATGTCGTGGCGCAGGGGCCGGTGTCGAGCGGACGCTGGCTCTACGATCAGGCCGGCATGGGTGCCGCGCAGGCGCTGGGCCTCGCGCAGACCGGCATCCGTGCCGGCGCAGCGGCCGATCTGATCGAACTGGACACCGCGCATCCGGCCCTGCTGGCGCGCAGCGACGACGCCTTGCTGGACAGCTGGCTGTTTGCCGCGCGTGGCACCGCGGTGCGCAACGTCTGGCGCGGCGGGCGCTGGGTGGTGCGCGAGGGGCAGCATGTCGACCGCGCCCGTATCGCCGCACGGTTTGCCGCGGTGTTGCGCAGCCTGCTGGGCCAGTGACATTGCTCATCGCACGGTGGCGAGAGTGGTCAGGTGGCTGCCCAACGGCGCGCAGGAGTCGTGGTGTACGCTTTGCACCTGCCGATGACGGGCCCCGGCCGCAACCGCCAGTGGCTGCGCCTGAACCGCTCCAAGCGGATGCGCGCGCAGTGCTGCTCCTGGAGCCACCGCAGACGCAGCTGCGTCGCCGGAGCAGGTGCACGCAGTGCGCTCGTCCATGCAGCGTGCATGGTGCATGCCGCAACGTGCAGCTGGCGCACGCTGCCGACCATGCGGCATGCCGATTGAATAGCCGCTCTTTCCGGAGACCCGCGCTTTGACCGCCACCACCACCATCGTGCCTGGCACCTTGCATCAGCGCATCCGCCAGGATCTGGAACAACGCATCCATAGCGGCGACTGGCCGCCCGGGCACCGCGTGCCGCCTGAGCACGAGTTGATGGCGCAGTACGGCTGCTCGCGCATGACGGTGAACAAGGTGCTCGGCTTGCTGGCCGATGCCGGCATGATCGAACGCCGCCGCCGTACTGGTTCGTTCGTCGCACGGCAGCACCCGCATCTGGAACAGGTGGCGCTCTCGATCCCGGACATCGAAGTGGAAATGACCACGCGCGGCCATGCGTACCGGTTCTCTTTGTTGTCGCGGCAGCTGCGCAACGTGCGGCAGCGCGTGCCGCAGGAACGTGCGCTGGGCAGCACCGGCAAGGTGCTGGAATTGCAGAGCGTGCACCTGGCCGACGGCCGCCCGTTTGCGCTGGAGCACCGCGTGATCGACATCAACACCGTGCCCGACGCATTGGACCAGCCGTTCACGGAGGTGGCGCCGGGCAGCTGGTTATTGCGCAACGTGCCATGGACGCGCGCCGAGCACCGCATCAGCGCTGCCAGTGCCGACGCCGCGCAGGCCGAGCAGCTCCAGGCGGACGACGGCGCGGCCTGCCTGGTGATCGACCGCCACACCTGGCGCGGCGAGCTGCCGGTCACCTACGTGCGCCAGATGTTTCTAGGCGGTTCGTACGATCTGGTGGCACGGTTCGCGCCGGGACTGCGCTGAGATGATGTCGGCAGGCGACGGGCGCGGTACCGCAGCGCTCAAGTCGCCAGGTGCTCGCTGAACGGTAGCGGCCGTGTTGCAGTCGCTGCACGCCGGGAAGGCGGCGACTGCGTGTTCACGATCAGGTGCCCGGCTGGGCATGCAGGCGACGCGGCACGACGACAGCAGCCAACGCCCCAGGATCAAATCGTGCTGCATTGACGCCAGCGCACCGGCTCGGCGGTGCCCGGGCGCGGGTTGAGTTGCACGCGCACCGTGCGCAGGTACGGGTAGCGTTGCAGCTCGCGGCAAATCAGCGGCCATGCCGCGCTGTCTTCCACCGTCCGATCCACTACCAGGGTTGCCTGGGTCAGCCAGATGCCACGCACCAGCCCCGGTGTCTGCGCCAACGCCTTGGAAACCTCGCGCTGATAGCCTTGGATGGTGGCTGCATCCGGTTCTGCGCCGGCTGCCGGCGCGGCCGGGGCCACTGCAGTAGGTGACGGGCCCGGCTGGGCGGTACTGGCGGAGGGCGTGGGCGGTGCGACCACGCGGGCCGGTGCGGGAATCGGTGCAGACGCCGCAGCGGGCGGTGTGGCCCGCGTCGGAGCCGGCGGGCGCAGCGCCAGCACCGCCATGACGGCCAGCGTCGCCAGCGCGGCGCCGGCGATGATGCTATGGCGGATCGCGCGGCGGCGCGCCGCACCAACCACGCCGGCTTCCACATCGCCAGGCAGATAGGGTTTGAGCAGCGGCCACAGACGCACACCGTCCAGCACTTCGATCGATTGTTTCTCCGCGGCGGCGATACCTTCGCGCTCCATGCGGCCTTCGGTCACCATCACGCCGCCGTTTGCACCAGCCAGCCGTGCCATCGCGCCCAACTCGTTCACCGCCGCCACGCCGATGCGATAACCGCGCCCGTGCTTGCAGGCCACCAACCGGGTGCCATGCTCGGTCTGCATCATGAAGTCGGCGGTGGGCAGGCCATCCTGCGGCAGCTGGGTGGGCTGCCATCCGCGTTGATCCTGCAGGACGCGCAGCACCACGGCGGAAAAATCGCGCCAGTGCATGATGGCCAGCGCACGGACGCCTTCATGCACTTCATTGGCGCGTCGTCGTACCAGCCACAGGTAGGCAGACACCGCCAGCCAGAGCAGCAGTGCGGCCAAGGGCGCCAGAATCCAGGAAGGCATGAGCATCAAGCAATGGCGCGTATAACGAATCGTGCGTGTAGAAGAATCCTTCGCGAAAGATTCGTCAATGGATCGTGCGCGGTGATATCGCGAGCCGTGATCCAGATAGCGAAAGACCCGCCAGTCCGAAGCCGTGAGGGGAGGGGAGCAAACGGACTTCGTAACGCAGGACTGGCGGGTCGTTCCCGATTGTCCAAAAAATCATGTTGCTTTGCAACATCGGGCCGGAAGAGCTGCGTTTTGGCGCTAAGCCACTGATTCAAAAAGGCTGCGCAGAGCCAAATCGCACGTCAGCGACGCTGCATCCTCACGCCGGTCCATCGCCAACGCGCGGCTGCGGATTAGCCAATACACCACCCACGGTGAGTTGCACCCATCGGCGCGGGTAGCACCAGCCGATGACACCGCTCGAGGTGGCTGGGGGCGCCGCGCTTGGCCGGCGTGCAGAAACGTAGTGCGCAGCTGCACTCGGCGATGACTCCCTTCACCATCTCGGGCAACAACCGCGCCGTCACATGACAGCGCGGCTGCTTTCACTGTTGCGCTCATTCCGGGTCGAACGCACCGGGATTGCTGGACGACGATGCCGCCCCGGCACCCGCGCCGCCGGCAGCGGTCGTCTCGCTGGCCGCCTGCGCCGCCTGGTTAGCGGTACGGTTGGCACGCTTGGTGGCCGCGGTATTTGCGCGGACCTGGGCCTTCAGCGATTCGACCTCGCGCCGCAGGTTTTCCAATTCTTCCTGCTCGGGAATGTTGAGCGTGCGCAGCACGCCCTTCACGCGTTCGTCGAAGGCCTTGCCCAGTCTGTCCCAGCCGCGCACCGCGGTATCGCGTGCCTGCTCGAACTGGGTTTCCACCTCTTCGCGCAATTCGTCGACGCTCTCGGCCGCCCTGCGCTGGCCGGTGCGCTCATAGGCGGCGCCCTCGCGCACCAACGAGTCGAACAGCTTGCTGCCTTCGTTCTGCACGCGCCCAAGCGCGCCCAGACCGGCAAGCCATACGGTCTGAGCCGATTCGCCAAGCCGGCGCGAGATCTGTTCCGCCTGCGCCTGGAAGCCCTGGGCCGCGTTACCGCGGTTACCGTTCTGATCGTATCCGGTCGTCATGCGATGCTCCTGTAGGTTGCCAACGTGACATTGCGTTCACCCTAGTGCCGACCCTGCATCGGGCAGGTGAAGCACTGCCCGATCAGGCGTGCCGAAAGCATCTACCCGCAAGCGCCCGAGCAGGTGACTTGACGCTGAAGCAGCGCAGCGCCAATCGCGCGATCAGGCCAGTTTTTCGGCCAGCAAGCGCCGGATTTCCGATTCCACCATCGGCTGCACCGCCGACAGCAAAAAGCCGAGTTCGGCGGTGACGTGCACTTGTTGCGGCAACAGCGCGATTGCTCCGTCCACGCCGGCACGTGCGATGCGCAAAGTGTCGCCTTCCCAATGCGAAGCGACGCCGTAGCGATCGGTCAGCTTGCGCGCCGCCTCGTCGATGGCCGCGCGTGCCTGGGCCGGCGTCAAGGAATGGTCGTGGCGGATATCGATGCTGGACATGGGTGCGATGGGTCATGCGAAAAGTGAGGGCGCATTGTGCGCATGCCAGGCCCCAGCTCCAAGTGCGGCCATGTGTGGCCTTGCTGTCCGTGTCGCAAACACAGGTCTGCAAGCTGCGCTGCCGCCTGCTCAGCCGACGGCAGCGCGATCCTGGCGCGCCCGCGCCAGCGATCCAGCACGGCTCCGATCACCACCGATGGCCGCGCATGGGGGCAAACCTGCTAGGCTGCGGCGGGTGCGCGACCTGCAAGTTCATTTCACCCACCGGCAGCAGCCGGATCATTCCCTCAAGCCCGGCGTCCACCGGATCGTCCGTCATGCCTCCGGCAGCGTGCGGGTGGTCGGCGATGCGCAGGGCGCGTTGCTGTTGGCGCAGTTCTGCCTGGACCAACGCGGCCTGTGGCTGCAGGTAGCCAGCGGCATTCGCGGTATCCACGTCAATGGGCGCCCGGTGCGTCGCATGGCGCTGCTACGGGCGGGCGATGCGATCTATGCCGATGGCGTGGAAATGCTGCTGCGCAGTGCCCCGTCCAGTGCGCCGGCCAACGATATCCACGACGACACGGCCAACCTCGGCGAGGTCTGCCTGTTGTTGCGCGGCATCGGCGGGCGCCATCATGGTCGCAGTTTCACCCTGGATCGCGCGCGTCTGGTCGGCAGCGATGCTGCCGCCGATATCGTCATCGACGACCCGGCATTTGCGGCGCAGCACGCCCGTCTGGAACGACACGGCGACCGTGTGCTGATCCGCGATCTGGGTTCGGAAGAGGGGAGCTGGATCAATGGCGTCCAGGTGCGCGACGGCTGGCTGCAGGCTGGCGACCAGGTCGTCTTCGATGCGCGCCACCGTTTCGTGGTGGAAGTGCCGCGGACGCACCACGGCACCACCTGGGATCTGCCCGATACCGAACCCCCGCCGCCGCCGCGTGCGGTTGCAGAGCCGACGCGCGCACCGGTGAAGGTGGCCCGCTGGCCCTGGTTGCTGCTTAGCGCGGTGTTGCTGGCGGCGGCGTTGAGCGCCTTGCTATGGTTCGGCGCGCGCTGAGTTTCTTCCAGACGCGCCAGCTCAGCAATACCGCAAGAATGCCGGCGTACAGGGCCGGCTCGCGGATATCGGATTTCACCAGCCACCAGAAATGCAGCACCGCCAGCAGGCCGATCGGATAGATCAGCGTGTGCAGGCGGCCCCAGTTGCGCTTGAGCCGACGCATCCACCCCTGGGTGGAGGTGATCGCCAGCGGCATCAGCAACAACCACGCCGCAAACCCCACCGTGATGTACGGGCGTTTGAGGATCTCCTCGAAAATCTGCGTCCAGAAGCCGCGCAGGTCCAGCGTGAGGTAAGCCGCCAGATGCACGCTGGCGTAGAAGAACGCGTACAGGCCCAGCATGCGGCGGAAGCGGATCACCACGGCCTGCCCGGTGAGTTGGCGCAACGGCGTGATCGCCAGGGTGATCAGCAAGAAACGCAGCGCCCACAGCCCGGTGCGGTGTTCGATCTCGGCCACCGGGTCGGCGCCCAGCGCGTCGCTGCCGCCTTGCCACACCTGCCAGAATTGCCAGCCGAGCAGGGCGATCGGCGCCAGCGCGGCGGCATGCACCAGCGTCTTGGCAGCAATCACGGAAGTGGATGTCTTGGCCATGCGATCTCGAAGAAGGAAACGATGCTGAAGCGTAGGAGCGCACCCGGGCGCGACTGGCTTTGGTGGTCATGCCCGTCGCGCCCGGGTGCGCTCCTACGCCGGGTCGATGCCAGATTGTGTGTTGCCTAGAACCACTTTTTCAGATCCATGCCTGCATACAGCGAAGCGACCTGATCGGCATATCCGTTGAAGGGCTTTGTGGCGATGCGCTCGGCAAACAGCTTGCTGGCGGTGCCGGCGATGCGGCGTTCGGTCTTCTGGCTCCAGCGCGGGTGGTCCACTGCCGGGTTGACGTTGGAAAAGAAGCCGTATTCGGACGGTTGCAGATCGTGCCACGCGGTCTCGGGCATTTTTTCGACGAAACGGATTTCCACGATCGATTTGATGCTCTTGAAGCCGTACTTCCACGGCACCACCAGGCGCAACGGCGCGCCGTTCTGCTGCGGCAGCGGCTTGCCGTACAGGCCGGTGGCCAGCAGGGTCAGCGGATGCATCGCCTCGTCGATGCGCAAGCCTTCGCGGTACGGCCAGTTGATCGAGCGGTAGCGTACGCCCGGCATCTGCTGCGGGTCGGCCAGGGTGGTGAATGCCACGTACTTGGCCTTGGAGGTCGGCGCGAAGCGCTTGAGTACCTCGCCCAGCGGCACGCCCGTCCACGGGATCACCATCGACCAGCCTTCCACGCAGCGCAGCCGGTAGATGCGTTCTTCCGGCGCGATGCCCTTGAGCAGCTCATCCAGCGACAGGCTGCCGGGCTTCTCGCATTCACCGCCTACCTTCACCGTCCAAGGCGACAGCTTCAGGGTCTTGGCCGCCTTGGACGGATCGGTCTTGTCGGTCCCGAACTCGTAGAAGTTGTTGTAGCTGGTGACGTCTTCCAGCCGGGTCAGTTCCTCGGCCGTGCGAAATCCGCTGCGCGCCTGCGCCGGCGTCACCACGGTCTTGGGAGGCGGGGGCGGGTCGGCTTCGGCACATCCGGCCACGCCCAGCGCGGGGGTCAACGCAAATAACTGCAGCAGCCGGCGGCGGTCGCGGTAAACGGCCTCATCGGTGATCTCGCTGGACGGCAAGTTGAAAGCATCGCGAAACGACATGGCAGGCTCCGGCAGTGGCTGCAGCGTGAGAGTAACGAACCAAGACAAAAGTTCGCCTGGGCACCTGTCTACGTTACGTCAGGCTCAGTCAAAAGGATGCAGCTGCAACTTTTTTGTCCGCTGCCAAGCCCGATGCGCTGCGGCATACTAGAAGGCTAGCTCGACCAAGGTGTGCCATGACACGCGCGTTCAATTTCAGTGCCGGCCCTGCGACATTGCCGGAATCGGTCCTGCGGCAGGCGCAGGCAGAGATGGTCGAGTGGAACGGCGTCGGCGCCTCGATCGTGGAAATCAGCCACCGCAGCGCCGATTTCATGGCGGTGGCGGCTGCCGCCGAAGCCGATCTGCGCAGTTTGTTGTCGATTCCCGACGACTATGCGGTGCTGTTCACCGCCGGTGGCGCCACCACCATCCAGGCGCTGCTGCCGCTGAATTTTGCCGCGCCCGGCCAGGCGGCCGACTACGTGATCACCGGGCATTGGGGCAAGACCGCGATCAAGCAGGCGGCCACGTCTGTGGATGCGCGCATCGCCGCCGACGCGCAGGCCGATGGCTTTGTCGACATTCCCCCGGCGGCCAGCTGGACCTTGTCGCCGCATTCGGCCTACGTGCACATCACCGCCAACGAAACCATCCATGGCGTCGAATTTCGCGACACGCCGGACGTGGGCACGTTGCCGTTGTTTGCCGACTTCAGTTCGTCGATCGCCTCCGAGCCGCTGGATATCTCGCGCTACGGCCTGATCTACGCCGGCGCACAGAAGAATCTTGGCCCGGTGGGCATTTCGGTGGTGATCGTGCGGCGCGATCTGCTGGAGCGCGCCGGGCAACCGCGTGCGGACATCTTCAATTACGCCTCGCATGCCGCGCGCGATTCGATGCTCAACACGCCGCCGACCTGGAACTGGTACGTGCTCGGGCTGACCGTCAAGTGGATGCTGGAACAGGGCGGAGTGCAGGAGTTCGCGCGCCGCAATGCCGAGAAGGCCGCGCTGGTGTATGGCGCCATCGATGGCTCCGGCGGCTTCTATCGCAACCTGATCAAACCGGCAGTGCGTTCGCGCATGAACATCCCGTTCTTTCTGCCGGACGAGCAGCTGGATGCGCTGTTCGTCAGCGAATCCAAGGCAGCCGGGCTGCTCGCGTTGAAGGGGCACAAGGCAGTCGGTGGCATTCGGGCGTCGCTGTACAACGCGATGCCGGTGGCCGGCGCGCAAGCGCTGGCTGCGTTCATGCACGACTTCCAGCAGCGTCACGGCTGAGTCTTCATCTACCCGCGGCGTCTGCCGCGCAGGCGCATGCGCTGACAGCGCACATGCGCCGCCATTTTAGGAATGCCCAGCGATGGCCCCCAAGTCCGACAAGTCCACGGCCGCCACAGGCGGCAAGAAAAAGCCGACCAAGACATCGGTGCGTGCTTCAGACAGCAAACCTGCAAACACGCCGGCTGAAAAGGCCGCGATCAAGACCGCCGCGCCGGTGCTGGCCGATGTGCGTGCCAAGATCGACGAGATCGACCGCAACATCCAGGCGCTGATTGCCGAGCGCGCCAACTTTGCGCATCAGGTCGGCAAGGCCAAGGGCAAGCTTGCGGCAGCGGTGGATTACTATCGCCCCGAGCGCGAGGCGCAGGTGCTTCGCATGGTGGTGGACCGCAACGAAGGCCCGCTCAGCGACGAAGTGCTGGTGCACGTCTACCGCGAAATCATGTCGGCGTGCCTGGCCCAGCAGGAGCCGCTGAAGATCGGTTACCTCGGCCCGGAAGGCACCTTCAGCCAGCAGGCGGTACTCAAGCATTTCGGCCGCTCGGCGGTGGGGTTGCCGATGGCGACCATCGAAGAAGTGTTCCAGGAAGTGGAAGCCGGCAACGCCGATTTCGGCGTGGTGCCGGTGGAAAATTCGGGGCAGGGCACCATCCAGGTCACCCTGGACATGTTCCTGACCTCCAACCTGAAAATCTGCGGCGAAGTCGAGCTGCGCGTGCATCAGTACCTGCTTTCGCGCAACGGCCGGCTGGAAGATATCGAACGCATCTACGCGCATTCGCAATCGTTCGCGCAGACTGCAGGTTGGTTGCGCTCGCATCTGCCCAAGGTGGAAAAGATCGCGGTGTCCAGCAACGCCGAAGGCGCACGCCGCGCACGCAATGCTGAAGATGCCGCGGCCATCGGCGGCGAAAGCGCAGCCCACGTGTATGGCTTGAAGAAGGTCATCATGAAGTCGATCGAGGACGACGACGACAACACCACGCGCTTTTTGGTGATCGGGCGGCAGATCTTTCCTTCGTCCGGGCACGACCGCACGTCGGTGCTGGTGTTCATCCACGACAAGCCAGGTGCGTTGTTCGACGTGCTGAGCCCGTTCGCACGCCACGGCATCAGCATGAACCGCATCGAATCGCGGCCCTCGCATCAGGCCAAGTGGGAATACGGCTTCTTCATCGATCTGATCGGCCATGTCGAAGACGATGCGATGAAGCAGGCGCTGGCCGAACTGAAAGCGCACTCGGCACAGATCAAGGTGCTGGGTTCGTATCCGGTGGCCATTCCCTGAGCATCGAAGCTCGATACGACAATCCATGCCGGAGCGCCGCGACCTTGTATCGACGGCAGCGCCGCAACCTTCTTCAAAGCGCATCGTCAGCATTGGCGATGCCGCAGCCATCGGATCACATGCATGAGCAGCAGCACGCACCACTGGATTGCCCGTCGCGGCACCGCACTGCAGGGCAGCCTGGCCATTCCTGGCGATAAATCGGTTTCGCACCGCGCGGTCATGTTCGCCGCGCTCGCCGACGGCGTTTCGCAGATCGATGGGTTTCTCGAAGGCGAAGACACGCGTTCGACCGCTGCCATTTTCGCCAAGCTGGGCGTGCGCATCGAAACGCCGTCGGCGTCGCAGCGCATCGTGCACGGTGTAGGTGTGGATGGTCTGCAGCCGCCGGCCGAGGCGCTGGATTGCGGCAATGCCGGCACCGGGATGCGTCTGCTGGCCGGCCTGTTGGCGGCGCAGCGCTTCGACAGCGTGCTGGTGGGAGACGAGTCGCTATCCAAGCGGCCGATGCGGCGCGTGACCGGCCCGCTGGCGCAGATGGGCGCGCGGATCGAAACGCAGGACGATGGCACGCCGCCACTGCACGTGCACGGTGGGCAGGCACTGCACGGCATCGATTTCGTCTCGCCGGTTGCCAGCGCGCAGGTCAAGTCAGCGGTGCTGCTGGCCGGTCTCTATGCGCAGGGCGAGACCTCGGTGACCGAGCCGCATCCCACCCGCGACTACACCGAGCGCATGCTGTCGGCATTCGGCGTGGAGATCGATTTTTCGCCTGGTAAGGCCCGTCTGCGCGGTGGGCAGCGTCTGCGCGCGACCGATATCGCGGTACCTGCGGATTTTTCGTCGGCTGCGTTCTTCATCGTCGCTGCCAGCATCGTTCCCGGCTCGGAGGTGGTGCTGCGCGCGGTCGGATTGAATCCACGCCGCACCGGGCTGTTGGCTGCGTTGCGCCTGATGGGCGCGGATATTGGCGAAGAAAACCACGCCGAACACGGCGGCGAGCCAGTCGCCGATCTGCGCGTGCGTTACGCGCCATTGCGCGGTGCGCAGATCCCCGAAGCGCTGGTGCCGGACATGATCGACGAGTTCCCGGCCTTGTTCGTGGCCGCGGCTGCCGCAAGCGGGCAGACCGTGGTGACCGGCGCCGCCGAACTGCGGGTCAAGGAGTCCGATCGCCTGGCGGCGATGGCCACCGGCCTGCGCACGCTTGGCGTGCAGGTCGACGAAACACCGGATGGCGCCACCATCCACGGGGGCAGCATCGGCAGCGGCGTGATCGAAAGTCATGGCGACCATCGCATTGCCATGGCGTTCGCCATCGCCGGCCAGCTGTCCACCGGTCAGGTGCAGGTGAACGATGTGGCGAATGTGGCGACTTCTTTCCCGGGCTTCGACACGCTGGCGCAGGGCGCCGGATTCGGGCTGGAAACCGCCGGGCGTCGGTGACGCGTTTTCCGTTGCAGGATGGCCCAGATCTCGCCGGGTCCGGAAAGACCATGTCTGTTTGCGAGTCAGGAGCGTGACGACGCGCCGCGACATCGCGAGCGTTGCCGTCCGTCAAGCGCCGCAGCGCTGAGCAAGTTCTCAACGCTGCGCGGTGAACTCCACCGGCACCTGCACGCTGCTCACCACCGCATGGCCGTCGCGCTTGGCGGGCTCGAAGCGCCACCGGCGCAAGCTTTCCATCGCCGCTGCATCCAGCCGAGGGTCATCACTTCCGCTCCGGTCGACGATGGTGACATCGCTCACCCGGCCCTGCACATCCAGCTGCAAACGTGCGGTGCGGCTGCCCTGGATGCCGGCACGCGCCACGGCGGCCGGGTAGCTCGGCATGGCATTGCCCGGCAGCGGCTTGGCTTCCACGCTGCTGACCGCTGGGCGAGCAGGCTGGTGCGCCACCATCGTCATCGCACGCGGGCCATCGGTCGTCGGCAGGATCTGCCGACTCGCTGCCGGCAGCGGCCGCGTATCGGTCGCCAGTGACTCGTCGCTGTGGCGTGCCCACCACCAGCTGGGTACCACGATGAGCAGCGCCACCAGCGTTGCCCACATCCAGGGCGAAGCGCCGTCGCTCGCTGCATTCTGCTGCCGCTCCATCGAGCGCCTGCCGTGCTGCGGCAGCGACGACGGGTGAGCGGATGAAGGATTTGAAGTGACGGACATGGCCGACCTCCTGGCGCATCTGAGGATGACGAGACCAGTCTGGTTGGCGCTACCTGAGGGGCAGCTAAGGCGGACGGCGAATGAAGCGCTCGAGCTTGCTGAAAGTTCAGCTTAGTCAAGCTGACATTGCGGCCCGGTTAAAACTGCATGCTGTTTGTGGCTGCGTGGCGTCAGCCAAGGCCTGCCCCGTCGCGCCCCCACATCGGCAAGGCAGTGACAAGCAACACGCGCGAAGGGTTAGCTGTACTTACTGCGCAGGCTTGAACTCGAACGGGATGTCCATGCTGCCGGCCACCGGCTGGCCATTGCGCTGCGCCGGGTGGAAGCGCCAGTGCCGCACGGCTTCCATGGCCGCACGGTCCAGGTCGCGCGAGCCGCTGCGCTGCACCAGGGTCACGCCACCGGGATTGCCGGCGGCATCCACGTCGACCCGCACCACCACATCGCCAGCATCGCCGCGACGCAGCGCAGCCGACGGGTAGCGAGGCGGCGGCATCTGGCCCTGGATCGGTACCGGGCGATCGCCGCCAGCGACCGGTGCGTTGACCGGCGCGGCGCTGCCAGCGGCACCTGGCGCGCCGGGTGCCGCATTTTCCGGCAGCGGCGTCGGCGCGGGCGGGGCGGGTGGCGCGGTGTCCACCAGGGTGGGGGTTTCGGCCGGCGGCTTGGCCTGCGGCATGTCGCTTGCGCCGTCCTGGGCGGGCAATGGCGCCGGCAGCGGCGCAATGGTGTCGTCGGTCTGCGCGCCTGCGGTCGGCTGCGCCGGCGAGGCTTTATAGAAGTCGTCCTTGCGGCCGGTGGCCCAGACCAGCAGGAACAACAGCAGGCCGGCAGCGAAGGCGATGCCGGCGATTTTCAGCGTGTGGCGGGGCAGACGCAGAACGATATGGCGATCGGACGCAGGACGGGGCGCGGACATAGGGCTCACCTGAAGAATCGTCGCAATTCTGGCATAGCCGTAGTGAATCGATCGCAGCAGGTGCCGGAACAGGCGATAATCTCGCGCTATTCCACTGACGCACCTATTCCGATGCTAGATCCGGCCCTGCTTCGCCAACACCCCGCCGACCTTGCCGAGCGCCTGCGCAGCACGCGCAGCTTCGCCCTGGACACTGCGGAACTGGAGTCGCTGGAGAGCGAGCGCAAGCGTATCCAGGTGCGCACGCAGGAACTGCAGAGTCAGCGCAATTCCAAATCCAAGGCGATCGGGCAGGCCAAGGCCAAGGGCGAAGATGTGGCCGCGCTGATGGCCGAAGTGGCCGGGTTCGGCGATGAACTCAAGGCGTCCGAAGAGGCGCTGGATGCGATTCGCGCCAAGCTCGAGGGTATCGCGCTTGGCCTGCCCAACCTGCCGGCCGAGGATGTGCCGCTTGGCAAGGACGAAAGCGAGAACGTGGAGCAATCGCGCTGGGGCACGCCGCGTCAATTCGATTTCGCCGTCAAGGACCATGTGGAACTGGGTGCGCCGCACGGTTGGCTGGATGGCGAGACGGCAGCCAAATTGTCGGGCGCGCGGTTCACCGTGCTGCGTGGCCCGGTCGCGCGTCTGCACCGTGCCTTGGCGCAATTCATGCTGGACCTGCATGTGGGCGAGCACGGTTACGAAGAAACCAACGTGCCGCTGCTGGTCAATGCCGATTCGATGCGTGGCACCGGTCAGCTGCCGAAATTCGAAGACGATTTGTTCCAGACCGAAGTGGGCGAGTCGCGCCGTTACCTGATCCCCACCTCCGAAGTGCCGCTGACCAATATCGTGCGCGATGAGATCATCGACGCCGAGCGTCTGCCACTGCGCATGACCGCGCATTCGATGTGTTTCCGCGCCGAAGCCGGCAGTGGTGGCCGCGATACGCGCGGCATGATCCGCCAGCACCAATTCGAAAAGGTGGAGCTGGTGACCGCCTGCGCGCCGGAAGACAGTGATGCCGAGCATCAGCGCATGACGCGCTGCGCCGAAGTGGTGCTGGAACAACTCGGCCTGCCGTATCGCAAGGTGCTGCTGTGCACCGGCGACATGGGGTTTTCCGCGATCAAGACCTACGATCTTGAGGTATGGCTGCCTTCGCAGAACACCTATCGCGAAATTTCGTCCTGTTCCAATTGCGGCGATTTCCAGGCGCGGCGCATGCAGGCGCGCTGGCGCAACCCGGTCAGCGGCAAGCCGGAGTTGCTGCACACGCTCAACGGCTCCGGCACTGCCGTGGGCCGCGCGATGATTGCGGTGATGGAGAACTACCAGAACGCCGATGGCTCGATCGATGTGCCGCAGGTGCTGCGTCCGTACATGGGCGGGCTCGAGCGGATCGGCTGAGTGCGGGTAAACAGGAGGACGGCGCTCACAACCAGGCGGCGCGGGCGGCGTTCGGCGCGCATATCGCTTCGGGCGCTGCGGTTGCCCGGTTAGATCGACACTTGTCAGACGCGTGCTCGCTACGCTTGGCAGCTTCCACACATGCGAGTGTCGAATGGAGTCTGCGATGTCTGGCGCACATGGTGCGAGGGCGTTTGAGCGCGAGCTTCTTTGCTATTGGAAATCGACACAAAAAAACGGGACCAGCGGTGGTCCCGTTTTTCGCTATGGCAACTCGCAGTCATGACGACCTTTCAACGCGTCAACCCGTCACGCCGCAGGCTTACGCGCTCACAGCAGCCTCTTCTTCCTCACCCAGCCCGGCCAGCGCCGAGGCCAGCGCATCGGCGCGATGCTGCGGCGAATACGCCACACCCTCTGCGCGCACGAAGCTGATGTCGTCGATGCCCAGGAAGCCCAACACCTGGCGCAGATACGGCTCCTGAAAATCGTTCGTCGGATCGGCATACAAGCCACCACGCGCGCTGGCGATGATGACGCGCTTGCCGCCGGCCAGGCCTTCCGGACCATTGGCGGTGTACTGGAAGGTGCGCCCGGCAACTGCAATGCGATCGATCCAGGCCTTGAGCGTGGAGGGGATGGCGAAGTTGTACATCGGTGCGCCAATCACGATGACATCGGCCTGCAGGAACTGCTGCATCACCGCTTCGGCGGCCGCGGCCTCTGCCGGGTCGGTCTGCGCCAGCGTCTGCGCGGTCAGATGCGGAATCGGGTCGCGGTCGAGGTCGCGATACGACACGTCCACCTCGGGATGGCGCCGGCGCTGCTGCTCCACGACGGCGGCGCTGAGCACGCGCGTGACGGAATTGGCGCCTAGCGCGCTGGAATCGAGGTGCAGCAGTTTCATGACGATGACCTGTGGCAAGCGGCAGCGCCGCGGAGGTGTGCAGCGTAGGTCGTTGCTCTGTTGGAATAAAGGTGGTTAAATATCACGTATCGTTCTATCCATGGATACCTGCGCCATGCACGACCTGAATGACCTGTATTACTTTGCGATGGTGGTGGATCACGGCGGCTTTGCCGCTGCCGAGCGTGCGCTTGGCATCCCCAAATCGCGCCTGAGCCGGCGCATCAGCCAGCTCGAGACCGACCTGGGTGTGCGCCTGTTGCAGCGCTCCACGCGCCGCTTCGCGGTGACCGACGTCGGCACCAGCGTGCACCGGCACGCGCAAACCATGCTTGCCGAGGCCCAGGCCGCGCGCGAGGTGGTGGATCGTCTCAGCGCCGAGCCGCGCGGTCTTGTACGTGTGAGCGTTCCTGTTTCGCTTGCGCAGATCCAGTTGCCCAAGTTGTTGCCGGAATTTTTGGCCAAGTATCCCAAGGTGCGGCTGCAGCTCAATATCAGCAATCGCCGCGTCGATGTCATCAACGAGGGCTACGACATTGCGCTGCGCGTGCGCTCGCGCCTGGACGACGACGGCAGCCTGGTGATGCGCAGCTTCGGCCAGGTGCAGGAACTGCTGGTTGCCAGCCCCAAATACCTGGATCGCGCCGGTCGCCCCAAGGACCCCAGCGAGCTGGCCAACCACACCACCATGAGCACGAGCGAAGACGAAGCGCATCAGCGCTGGGAGCTGCACGGCCCGAACGGCGAAATGCGCCGCGTCGATCTGCAGCCACGCCTGGCCGGCTTCGACTTCCCGCTGCTGCAGTCGATGGCGCGCGACGGCTTCGGCATCACCATGCTGCCGGAAACCGTGTGCGCCGAAGCGGTGCGCAGCGGCGAGCTGGAAGTGGTGCTGCCGCACTGGTCGCTGCCGCAGGGCATCTGCCATGCCGTGTTCGCCTCGCGTCGCGGCCTGCTGCCGGCGGTGCGGGTGTTCATCGACTTCCTGGCCGAACACCTGCCGCAGGAAATCGAACGCTCGCGCCTGGATTGCGGCGGCAATTGCGCCGAGTTGGCTGAAAAGCTCAAGCGTGCCGCCGGCACGGCGCCGCGCCTGGTGGTGGCCGAAGCGGGCTAAGCGTCCGTGACAAAGCTGGCCAAGGCTGGGTTGGCGGCCGAGGCTGGCCGGCACGTACGTTGGCAGTCCGCTAGCTGCTGCGCAGCCAGTGCGCTGCAGTGTTAGGCAGGTTGCCTGTGTACTCGGGCGTCTTCGCCGACCACGCGGGGTAGCGGCCGAGTACCATCAAGGGAGCGGCGCGCTGCGCCAGCTGACGGCGTTGGTGTCATTGAGCAAAACGCGCCTGGGCATGCGAGAATGCGCGCCCGGGAGCGATCCTGGGAGAACGGCCGCACAGATGTTCGTGCGGCCACAGACAGGGCCACCCGCGCAAGGCGAGTCGCCCGCGTGACATCCGGCGCCTTCGGCGGTCACGTGCAGCAGCATCGGAGAGATGGCCGAGCGGTTTAAGGCACCGGTCTTGAAAACCGGCGAAGGGTCAAACCTTCCGTGGGTTCGAATCCCACTCTCTCCGCCACACGTCGCTGCAAATCGCTCCGCGCCGTGACGCTTCCCCAACGCACACCGCCCGTCTCATCTTCTGTCCCGCACTCAGCGCGATGGTCCCCTGACGATCAATGTGTCATCGGGCTGATCGCTCAGCGACGCGGTCGACCGTGTCGTGCAGATGGTCGCGCTGCCGGCACACCGCTGCCACCGCATTCAGGACGATCTGGAGCGATCAGCCATCACCTTGCTACGGGAATTGCACGCGCTTAAAAAGCCGATGAG
Organism: Xanthomonas sp. A1809; assembly: GCF_017746015.1. Classification (NCBI taxonomy): domain Bacteria; kingdom Pseudomonadati; phylum Pseudomonadota; class Gammaproteobacteria; order Lysobacterales; family Lysobacteraceae; genus Xanthomonas; species Xanthomonas sp. A1809. The sequence continues at coordinate 178,043 of NZ_JAGHWZ010000007.1, forward strand.
CCAGATCCGCGTGCGGGCAGAGGTCGCGTGCCCATCACTTGCTGTGGGCGCTGGCAGTGCTAGTGCTGTATTGCCACTCCGCCTAACTGCTGCTGCGATGCATGACACTTCTCCCCTGATCAACACCGACGCGCCTGGGCTGCAGGCCGCTGGCGATACGGCCGGGATGCTCTGGACAATCGGTCATTCCACCAGGACCTGGGAGGCGTTCGTCGCGTTGTTGAGCGCGCATCGGATTAAGGCAGTGGTGGATGTGCGGCGCTTTCCGGGCTCGCGTCGCTACCCTTGGTTTGCCAGCGACACGATGGCGCATGCACTGGACGCGGCGTCGGTGCGCTATCTGTGGCTGCCCGAGCTGGGTGGACGGCGCAAGGCGCAACCCGGGTCGCCCAATGGCGCGTGGCGCAACGCGGCGTTTCAGGGCTATGCCGACCATATGACCAGCGCCGACTTCGGCGCCGGGCTGGAGCAGGCGACCGCCATGGCACGTGAGCGGCGTACGGCGCTGATGTGCGCCGAAGCACTCTGGTGGCAATGCCATCGCCGCTTGATCGCGGATCTGTTGCTGCACCGGCGGTGGCAGGTGCTGCACATACTTGGCGAGACCGCGGTGCAGCCGCATCAGTTGAATGCCGATGCGCGCCCGGTTGGGCGCGATCTGATCTATCCGCCGCGACAGGTTGGTCTGTTTTCTGCCGAGTAGGCGCTTGCGGTAGGTCGAGCCCCAGACGATCGCCGCGACCGTCGCTTGTGCGTCGAACGCTATCGCGCGGACTCACAGCACCGTTGCGTTGACCTTGAAGACCTCCACTGCGCGGGTGAGTTGCGCGGAGTGCTGTTCCAACGCATGCGCGGCGGTGCTGGCGGCTTCGACCAGGCGCACATTGTGTTGGGTGGTCTCGTCCATCTGCGCGATGGTGTGATTGACCTGTTCGATACCGCCGGCTTGTTCCTGCGAGGCGGCGGAGATATGGGCCATGATGTCGGTGACGTGCTGGACGCTGGTGACGATTTCGCCCATGGTGGTGCCGGCGGTGTGCACGAGGGTGGAGCCGTCGGCGACGCGTTGTACGGAATCGTCGATGAGCCGCTTGATTTCTTTTGCCGCATCCGAGGAACGGTGCGAGAGCGTGCGCACTTCCGATGCAACAACAGCGAAGCCGCGGCCCTGTTCGCCGGCGCGTGCGGCCTCCACCGCGGCATTGAGGGCCAGGATATTGGTCTGGAAGGCGATGCCGTCGATGACCGAGATGATGTCGGCGATGCGTCTGGACGAGGCTTCGATGCCGGACATTTGTTCGATCACCTGGCCGACCACGTCGCGGCCTTCCGAGGCGATGGCGGCGGCGCCGCGTGCGAGCTGGTTGGCGCGGGTGGCATGTTCGGCATTCTGCTTGACGGTGGAGGTCAGCTCTTCCATCGAGGCAGCGGTTTCTTCGAGGCTGGCGGCCTGTTGTTCGCTGCGCTGCGCCAGCTGCTGATTGCCGCTGGCGATATCTTCTGCGACGAAGCTGATGCTGTTGGAGGTTGTCTGGATGCGGGTGACGATGTCGGTGAGGCGGTGCACGGTGCTGTTGGCATCGTCACGCATGGAGGCGAACACGCCGTGGAAGTTGCCGGACATGCGCACGGTGAGGTCGCCATCGGCGATCGCGCGCAGCAGCCCGGAGAAGCTGGCCAGGTTGGTATCGGAGGTGGCCATCATGGTGTTGAGGTTTTCCACCATCAGGCGAAAATCGTGCTCGAACGTTTCTGCCTTGCCGCGGAGTGCAAAGTCGCCTGCGCAGGCGGCCTGGGTCAGTTCCTGGATCTGCGCGTTGATGGCCTGCAGGTTGCGCTTGACCTGCTGCATGGTGGCGGTGATGGCGGATTTTTCGCCCGGGTACTGCTCGATGTCCTGGGTGAGATCGCCAATGGCGTAGCTGCCCATGACCTGGGTCATGCGCAACTGGGTCTGCACGTGGGCGTGTACGAGTGCGTTGGTGTCCTGCACCATGTCGCCATATTCGCCGGGAAAACCCTGTGGGTCGGTGCGGTAGCTGATTTCGCCGGCGTCGTGGCGCGCAGCCATGCTGCGTTGCGCCCAGATCACCTCCTGCAGGCGTCGCTGCATCTGCTGCATGGCGCGCAGCAGTTGCCCGGATTCGTCGTTGCCGGTCGCTGCGTCCTGGCTGCGCAGATCGCCGTCGTTGATGCGCTGGGCCAGGCGCAGCGACTGGCGCAGCGGCAGCACCACACTGCGCGTGAGCAGGAACGCGATGGTGGCGCCCAACAGCAGGGCGACGACGGTGGACATCACCATCAGCATCGCAAAGCCGCGCGCGGTGGCAACGGCCTGCCTGGCGGCTTGGCGGTTCTTGGCTTCCTGCAGGTCGATGAAGGCGTTGATGCTGGCCAGCCAGGCAATGAAGGCCGGGCGCGCTTGCTGCAGCAGGTGCTGTTCTGCCTGCGCCTTGTCGGCCGCATCGCGGAACGCGCGCACTTGCGCGATCAGCGGCAGGGTGCGCTGCTCGACGGATTTGATCTGCCGGAGAATGTCTTTCTCTTTTGCATCGGTCGAGCTGGCGATCATGTCGTCGAGCGGTTGCGCAGCGCGTGCGTAATCGGCAGCGAGCTTGTCGATCGATTGTTCGGCGGCGTGGCGCTCTGCGGGGTCGTCCATGAGTACGACGTCGCGCAGAGCGATCGCGCGGTCGTGGACGCTGCCACGGAAATTGATCGCGTAGCGTTGCTTGACGCTGTTGACCTCATTGATGGCGGTGAGTTGCTGGTCGATGCTGCGAACGCGTTGGATGCCCACCACGGTCAAGATCACCATCAAGACGATGATCGCGAGAAAGCCCAGGGCCAGGCGCTGTCCAATGCGCAGATTCGGGAAGAAATGCATAGGGGTTCGATCGGTGTTCCGACTGGCGGAAGAGCGGGGGGAGTCCCGGCAACGGCAGGGAGACGAATACGCACGCGACAGCGCAAGAGCCAGCGCAACGGCTGCCGCTCAAGTGGTGTCTCGACGTGTTCGTTAGCGACCTCTAGCAGTGGAACTGAAGACGTTGCGTCTGCCGGTTCAGGTGCTGGTGGGGCTGCTCAATGCGCCGAGACACTCGTCGTTCCTGCCTGCAACGCTGCCGCCGGCGGCTTACCGGCGCCTGCAACGGCGCTTAGGGATAACGCGAGAGATCCGGCGCCTTGATCGCCGGCGTCATCCACTTTGCAGCGAGGTTCTGCACGCTTGGCTGGCTGGCGAGTTTGAGTGCGCCATGCAGCAGGTGGATGCCGAGCCGGCTATGCGGGTTCATCAGGCGTGGGCCGATCTTCGGCACGCCCTGGGCCTGCTCGACCATCGGGCGCATGGCGGTGGCGTAGGCAGCGAAGGCCGCGTCCAGCGTGGCGGCCTGGGCGATTTCGTTGGCCAGCACATACGCGCCGGTCACTGCCAGGGTGGCGCCGATCCCGGCCAGTGGCGTCGCGCACCAGGCCGCATCGCCGGTAAGCACGGTGCGACCGCTATGCCAACGCTGCATGCGCACCTGGCGCAGGGCATCGAAGTAGAAGTCGTCGGTGCCATGCATGCCATCGAGCACGCGCGCCGCCTGCCACCCGGCGTCGGCAAAGCGCTCGTGCAGGTAGGTCTTCTGGGCGTCGATGTCCCAGTCTTGTTCGCCTTCGGGCGGTTTCTGCAGCGAGAGCATGGCGCGCGTGGTGCCGTGCCGGTCGGGTCGCAACGAGATGCTGCGCCCGCCGGTGGTGTGGTACCAGCGCCACAGCGGGTCGTCGTCGGCGCTGCGCGGGATGGTGAAGTAGGCGATGGTCAGATCCATCCAGCGCGGATCGTTTTCCCCCGGGAAGACCTGTTCGCGCGTCGAAGAGCCCACGCCTTCGGCGACGATCACCGCGTCGAAGCGTTCGCTGCAACCGCTTTCGAAGGTGACGGTTGCGGCATCGCTGCCGGCAGCGTCTTCGATGCTGGCGATGCGGTCGCCGAAGCGGTACGTCACATGGCCGCGCGCGGCATCGTAGAGCAGGCGGGCCAGATCGCCGCGCAAGATCTCCAGTTCGGCGGTCGGGCCATCGCCATCGATGTCTTCGGTCTTGAAGGTGGCGACGGCCTGGCCGTGCGCGTCGATCCAGGCGGTGCCTTCTTCGCCGGTTCCCTGGGCCAGCGCGGCCTGTTCCAGGCCCATGCGTTGCAGCACCTCACGGCCGACACCACGTACGTCGATGTTCTGGCCGCCATCGCGAAACCGGGTGGCGCGCTCCACCACGGTCACATCGAAGCCGCGATGGGCGAGTGTCCAGGCGGCAGTGTTGCCGGCGATGCTGGCGCCGGTGATGAGGATACGACGCGGCATTGCTGTCATCCTGGCAGGAAATATCAGGTGTGATATTACACGTCCTGGCCGTGACGCTCCATGTTCGCGATCAGCCGGTGCATCAATGCGACGGTCTGCTGCACCTCGTCGGCGGAAAAGCCTTCCAGCGCCACCGCGTTCATACCCAGCAGCGCACGCCCACCAAGTTCGGCAATCTTGCGCCCGCGGGCGGTGAGCGCCACCAGCGCGGCACGGCGATCCTGCGGGGTCGGGGTGCGCTTGATGAGCTTCAGTCCCTCCAGCTTGTCCAGCAGTGCCACCATGGCCGGCTGCTTCACGGCCGATGCGATGACCAGGTCACGCTGCAGCATCGGGCCTTTCCAGGACAGCAGCATGATCGGGCCAATCAGCGCCAGCGACACGCCGTGCGGCCGCAGTTCGGCGTCCACCAGGCGGTTGAAGACCCGCGCTGCATGGTTGGCCAGATACCCCGGCGCGATAGCAGCCTGCGGATGGATGAGTTCATTCTGATCAAGCATCTGTAAGACCGTGCGTTGCCCTGTGGCTATCGGGCAATGGTACGTCTCCTGCAGTGCGGCATGGCGCTCGTTGCCGCGTGGCACCGCGTGCACGCCCGGTGGCTTGGCTGCCGGGGCGATATCGCGATGCTGCGCGGCCCGAAGACGGCACGGCCCCATGTGCGCGGGCCGACGGCTGTACCGGCTGTGGCGCAGGCTGCGCGCTGCCGCAAACGCAGGAGCGCAAGCTGCCTGGTTCAGCCATCGCCTGCGGGCGTGGCTGGACGCCACCAGCCATAGGCCAGATGATGGGCGCGAGCGCGCGGCTCGGTCTTGCCGACGCGTCGTGCGCCTGCGGCGACCTGGTCTTTTCAACGGTTGGACATGATGTACGGATGGATGATGGAGATGCTCGCAGCAGGCGACCTCGCGGTCGTGCGCGGTGCGTGCTGGAGCGGCGACCTGCGTGTGGACGCAATGCAGGTACGCCCTCTATGAATGCGGGATTTCCGCACGGCAACAGCGTCATGGCGCAGGCGGTACGCAGCCACGACTGGGCGGCGAGCCCGCTGGGACCAACCGCTCAGTGGCCATCGCCGTTGCGCAATGCGGTCGATCTGATGCTGGGTTCGCCCGAAAGCATGTATGTGGTGTGGGGCGATGCGCTGACCTTTTTCTACAACGACGCCTACACGCCGATCCTGGGGCCGCGCCAGGCGCAGGCGCTGGGCGCGCCGCTGCGCGTGTTGTGGGCCGATGCCTGGGAGGCGGTGCGCGAGCCGATTGAAGCGGCGTTCGCAGGGCAGGCATCGCGCTTTGAGGAAGTGCCGATCGGCATGAACCGCTACGGCGTGCCGGAGCAGACCTGGTGGACGTTCTCGTTCTCTCCGATCTATCTGGACGATGGCCGGGTGGGCGGCGCGTTCTGCGTCACCAATGAAGTCACCGCGCGCAAGTTGGCGCAGGCGCGGCTGGCCGACGAACACGAGCGCCTGATCCGCTTGTTCGAGCAGGCGCCGATGTTCATGGCGTTCCTGAGCGGGCCGCAGCACCGGGTGGAGTTCGCCAACCCGTGTTATTCGCGCCTGATCGGCCACCGCGATGTGATCGGGCGGCCGTTGGCCGAGGCGCTGCCGGATGCGGTGGAACAGGGACATGTGCGTCGCCTGGACGAGGTGTACCGGTCCGGGCGCGCGTTTTCGGCCAATGCGCTGCCGTACAACGTGCAGGCGGTGCCCGGTGGTCCCGCCGAGCGACGCTTGCTGGATCTGGTCTATCAGCCGATCGCAGGCGCCGATGGCACCATCTCCGGCATCTTCGTGCAGGGCCTCGATATCACCGACCGCATCAGCCTGGAGCGCGCGGTGCGCGAGGCCGAAGTGCGCAACCGTCAAATCCTGGACAGCGTGATGGACTACGCCATCATCGCCACCGATATGCACGGGCGGGTGACGTCGTGGAACGAGGGTGCGCGGCGCATTCTGGGCTGGAGCGAGGTCGAGATGCTCGGGCAAACGCTGCAGCGCACCTTTACGCCGGAAGACGTCGAGCAGCGGCAGATGCTGATCGAGGCCGCTGCCGCGCTGGAAAGCGGCAGCGGCATGGACGAGCGCTGGCACGTGCGCAAATCCGGCGAGCGGTTCTGGGCCAATGGCTCGCTGATGGTGTTGCGCGAAGAAACCGGCGAGGCGATCGGGTTCGTCAAGGTGTTGCGCGACCGCACCGCCGAGCGGCTGGCCAGCGAAGCGCTGCAAAAGAGCGAGCGGCGCCTGGACGCACTGGTACGCGCGTCATCGCAATCGATTTTTTCCGCCAGTGCCCACTGGCGCGAATGGCGCCAATTGGTCGGCGACGGTGTGCTGAGCGATGCGGTGTCGGCCACGCCCGACTGGCAGGCGATGGTGCACCCGGACGACCGCGCGCGATTGGCGCAAGCGCTTGCGCAGGCGACTGCCACCAAGTCTGGTGTGGATGTGGAATACCGGGTGCTCGGCACGGATGGGCAGGTGGGCTGGACCTTGATGCGCGCGATTCCGTTGCTGGATGAGCGCGAACAGATCGCCGAATGGTTCGGCACCTCTGCCGACATCACCGACAAACGCGTGGCCGAAGAGCAGCTGCGGCAACTGACCGAGACGCTGGAAGAGCGCGTGCGCGAACGCAGCGCGGCGTTGTTGCTTGCCGAAGAGAAGCTGCGTCAGAGCCAGAAGATGGAAGCGGTGGGGCAGCTGACCGGCGGGCTGGCGCACGACTTCAACAATCTGCTCACCGCCATCAGTGTCGGCCTGGAGTTGCTGCAGACGCGCATCGAACAGGGCAAGTACGACCGGCTGGAGCGCTATGTGGAAATGGCGCAATCCAGCGCGGCGCGCGCCACTGCCTTGACCCAGCGGTTGCTGGCGTTTTCGCGCCGGCAGACGCTGGCGCCCACCGCGCTGGATGTGGAGGAGCTGGTGCGTGGCATGCACGACATCATTGCGCGCACGCTGGGGCCGTCGATCGCGCTGCAGCTGCGTCCGGCAGACCAAGCGTGGCAGGTGCTGGTGGACGCGCCGCAGCTGGAAAACGCGCTGCTCAATCTCTGCATCAACGCGCGCGATGCCATGCCCGATGGTGGGCAGCTCACCATCAGCCTGCACAACCGCGCGCTGGATGCCGCTGCCGCCCAGCAGCTGGAGCTGCCGCCTGGCGATTACGTGTGCCTGAGTGTGCAGGACACCGGTACCGGCATGACGGCCGAGGTCATGGCCAAGGTGTTCGAACCGTTTTTCACCACCAAGCCCATCGGCCAGGGCACCGGGTTGGGCCTGTCGATGATCTATGGGTTCACTCGACAGTCCGGCGGGCATGTGCGCATCGATTCGGAAGTGGGCGTGGGCACCACCATGGCCTTGTACCTGCCGCGCTTCACCGGCGTGCTGGCGCAAGACGACGTGGCACCTGCTGATGCGCCGCTGCAGCGCAATGCTGCGCACAGTCGCACCGTGTTGCTTGTGGAGGACGAAACCGCGATTCGTGTCTTGATCTCCGAAGTACTCACCGAAGCCGGCTACCGCGTGATCGAAACCGCCGAGGGCAGTGCGGCGGTGGAGCGCTTGCGCTCGCAAGAGCACATCGATGTGCTGGTGACCGACGTCGGCCTGACCGGCGGCCTCAATGGGCGACAGGTTGCCGACGCCGGGCGGCAATCGCGTCCTGCACTGCCGGTGCTGTTCGTCACCGGCTATGCGGCCAGCGCCGCGGTGGGCGCGGGCCAGCTCGACGATGGCATGGAAGTGTTGACCAAACCATTCCAGGCCATCGAGCTGGAGCGGCGGGTGGCGCAGTTGCTGGAGCGTCGCGCGCGCTAATCAGGTGCCGGTGCTGCTGCGAGCCGCTCGTTGCACCGGCATCGATCGCCTGAGACATGCGTATCGCAGCGAACGTGGCGCAAAGACGCAGCGGGCGCACGCGGTTGGGCCTGCCTAGAGCGCCGTCTGTACGATGCCCAGCAGATCGCGCAAGGAAAATGGCTTGGTCAAAAGACGCATGCCGGTATCCAGAAAGTCGGCACGTTTGGCGATTTCGCCTGCGTAGCCAGTCATGAAGATGATGGGCATTGCGGGGTAGAGCATGCGCGCCTGATCGGCAAGGTCGCGCCCGTTCATGCCGGGCAGGCAGATGTCCGACAGCAGCAGATCGAACGGGCATGCCCTGGTCAGTTGCGTCAGCGCGTGTTCGGCGTCTGCAGACGCCACCACGTGGTAGCCCTCGTCGCCAAGAATGTCTGCAGCCATCTCGCGGATTGCATCGTCGTCTTCGACCAACAGGATGCGTGCGTTGGGTAATGCGTGAGCCACTGCGGTCCTCGAGCGATCGCAATGCTGCGATGCTTCGAGATCCACGTTAGGCGCGCCTGCGTGACGGCGGCGTGCGATGCTGCAACACAATGCTTCACCGCTGTTGCCAACGCCATGCGCCACCCAGTCGGATGATCGAAAAACAGCGCAATTCTGCTGATTTGCGATACCTGCAGCAGCGATGCCGTGAATCGCGTCAAGCAAAGCAAGCTGATCAGTTCAGTCGCGCCCACCGGCCAATAACGCGCACGTGTTAAATTCAGCTCTATGAAGAACGTGACGCCGATGATCGCAAACCGCATCACCACTGGCAGCACCGGGCTCGACACTATCTTACGAGGTGGGCTGCCCGCCAACCGTTTGTACCTGCTTGAAGGCCAGCCTGGTGCGGGCAAAACGACGCTTGCACTGCAGTTCCTGCTGGATGCTGCGGCCAAGGGCGAGAGTTGCCTGTATGTGACCTTGTCGGAAACCATCGACGAGCTCACTGAAGTGGCTGCTTCGCACCATTGGTCGTTGGAGTCCCTGCATATCTTTGAGCTGGCATCAGCAGAGGCCTTCCTGGGCGAAGGGCGGCAGCAATCCATCCTGCATCCGTGGGAGATGGAGCTCGATGGCACCATCAAGCTCATCCAGGCCGAAGTGGACCGGGTGAAGCCGACGCGGGTGGTGTTCGATTCGTTGTCCGAGTTGCGCCTGCTCGCGCAGGATTCGCTGCGCTATCGGCGCCAGGTGCTGGCGCTCAAGCAGTATTTCGCGCCGCGCAACATCACGGTGTTTCTGGTGGACGATCTCACCGGCGAAAACGGCGAGCGGGATGCGCATTTGCACAGCCTGTGCCACGGGGTGATTTCGCTCGAGCGCACGACGCTGGAGTTCGGTGCGGCGCGGCGCCGCATGCAGGTGCGGAAATTGCGTGGCGTGGATTTCATCGCCGGCTATCACGACCTGGCCATCGTCACCGGCGGCATGCGTATCTATCCACGTTTGATCGCCTCCGACCACCACCGGCCATTTATCGGCGAACCGGTACCAAGCGGCGTGGAGCGTATCGATGCATTGCTGCACGGCGGCCCGTTGCGCGGGACCAGCACGCTGCTGACCGGGCCAGCCGGCTCGGGCAAGACCAATCTGGCCCTGCAGTTCGTGGTTGCCGCGTGCGAGCGCGGCGAGCATTGCTGCGTGCTGGAGTTCGACGAGCGCACCGGCACCTTGTTGAAGCGTGCCGAAGGCCTGAGCATGGATCTGCGCAAATATATGGACGCGGGTCTGCTGGAGCTGCATCAGATGGATCCGGCCGAAGTCACGCCGGGCGAATTCGCCTGGACGGTGCGTGGCAGCGTGGAGGAGCGCGCGTGCCGCATTCTGGTGATCGACAGCCTCAACGGGTATCTGGCGTCGATGCCGCAGGAAAAGCAGCTGATGTTGCAGATGCACGAGCTGTTGTCGTATCTCAACCAGAGCGGGGTGACCACGTTCCTGATCAACCCGCAGCAGGGGCTGGTCGGCAGCATGGCGACCAGTAGCACCCTCAATGTCTCCTACATGGCCGACACCGTCGTCTTGCTGCGCTTTTTCGAGGCGAAAGGACGCATCCGCAAGGCGTTGTCGGTGATCAAGAATCGCAGTGGCGCGCACGAAGATGCGATTCGCGAATTGCGCATCGGCAGCAGCGGTCTTCAACTGAGCGAGCCGCTGGAGAAATTCCACGGCGTGTTGACCGGTACGCCGCAGTTTGTCGGAGACGACGGCCCGTTGCTGGATCGTCCCCTTGAATATCTGTGACGCGGACGGCTCCATCGTCCATATCATCGCGCCGTTCGGCCGCGACGCGCAGAGCATTGCCAGCATCGTTGGCGAACGCGGGCTGACATGCCGGGTCCATGCCACGCTGGGCGCGCTGGCAGGCGACCTGCACGATGGCTCCGGCGTGGTGGTACTGACCGAAGAAGCCATCCGTGGCGACCTGCATGCGCTGTCGCACATCCTGCAAGGCCAGCAGGCCTGGTCGGACATTCCGTTCGTGTTGTTGCGTACGCCACGTGGCGCACACAACCGCCGGCAGGTGCGGCTGCCGGCCGACATGACCAACGTCATCGAGTTGGAGCGGCCGCTGAGCTCAGCTTCGTTGCTGAGCGCCATCTCCACCGCGTTGCGCGCACGGCAGAAGCAGTTCGTCATCCGCGACCAGCTGGCGCAGTTGGCCAAAAGCCGCGCTGCGCTGGCGCAGAGCGAGGCCGAACTGCGACGGGTCACCGATGCGCTGCCGGTGCTGATCGCCTTCATCGACAAGAACCTGATCTACCGCTTTGCCAATCGTTCGTACGAAGACTGGATTGGTGTGCCGCCTGCCGATGTGATCGGGAGGCCGCTGGTGGATGTGGTGGGGCCTGCGGTGGTCGAACAGCGCCGCGCCTGGATCGAGGCCGCATTGGCCGGGCAGACATTGACCATCGAGACCAGTTGGCCGCATGCCGATGGCCGGCGCCGCGATGCGGAAATCCGCTACATGCCGCGCTTTGATGCAGATGGCAAGGTGGATGGATTCCATGTGTTCGCCACCGATGTGACCACGCGTGCGCTGGCGCTGGAATCGATCCAGCAACAGGCCAACCTGCTGGAAGCCAAGGTGGCCGAACGGACCGCCGAGTTGCAGCAGCAGATGCTGGCGCGCGAATCCAGCGAAGCGGCACTGCGCCAGGCGCAGAAAATGGAAGCAGTGGGCCAGCTCACCGGCGGCATCGCACACGATTTTAACAACATGCTCACCGGCATCCTGTCTGCGCTGGATCTGGCGCGGCTGCGCATCGACCAGGGGCGTACCGAAGGGCTGGGTCGCTTTCTGGATGTGGCCTCTGCCTCGGCATTGCGTGCAGCTGCGCTCACCCAGCGCCTGCTGGCATTCTCGCGGCGTCAGTCGCTACAGGCGCGGGATCTGCAGTTGAACGATCTGGTGGTGTCGCTGCAGGAGTTGCTGGCGCGCACGTTGGGCGAATCGGTGCGCCTGGAGATCGATCTCAGTGCGGAACTGCCGCAGGCGTACGTTGACGAGAATCAGCTGGAAAGCGCACTGATCAACCTGGCCATCAACGCGCGCGATGCCATGCCCGACGGTGGGCAGCTGCGTATCGCAACCCGGCAGCTGCAGGTGGAAGATCAGCCGCTGGAACTCGGGCGTGGCATCGCCTTGGCGCCGGGGAATTACGTGGTGGTGTCGGTTGCAGACACCGGAACCGGCATGCCCGCTGACGTGCTTGAACGCGTGTTCGAGCCGTTCTACACCACCAAGCCGATCGGCCAGGGCACCGGCCTGGGCATGTCGATGATCTACGGCTTCATGCAGCAGTCCAACGGGCAGGTGTGGGTGGAGTCGCAGCCGGGCGCGGGCACCACCGTCAGCCTGTATCTGCCCGCCGGGGTTGCGGCGCAAACCGCGGTGCCGCAGACGCAGAGCGATGCGGTGCTGGCAGGGCAGGGCCAGCATGTGCTGGTGGTGGAAGACGACGAGCAGGTGCGGCTGCTGGTCACCGAACTGCTCAGCGAGCTGGGTTACCAGGCCGACGTGGTGGCCGACGCGGACGCGGCACTGCCGATTCTTGCCTCGCCACGGCGGATCGACCTGCTGGTCACCGATGTCGGCTTGCCGGGCCTCAACGGACGCCAGTTGGCCGAGATCGCGCGGCAGTCGCGGCGCGATCTGCCGGTGATCTTCATGACCGGCTACGCAGAAACGGCACGCGACCGTGGCGAATTTCTCGGCGAAGGCATGAGCATGATCGCCAAGCCATTTACGCTGGGCGAGTTCAGTGGAAAGCTGCACGATGTGCTGGGGCCTTCGGCCTGAGTGCAGCTAACGCGATGTAGCGAGCCGGTCGAACGTGGATGATGCAGGGGAGCGGCGTGTACGCGTGCTCGCTTTCGCTCTTGCGTGGCGATCTGTCTGCCTCGCGATTGCCCGGCCTTTTCGGTAGATGCGCTCCAGCTGGCACGCTGGCGCGAGAGGCTGCAATGCGATGACGTGCGTTCTGCCGCAACTGCACGGCACGATGCGTCGCACTTGAGTGCACGATGCGATGACGCGGAGTGTTTGCGCCAGGTGCCGCGTCTCGCGCGTGAACCGGCTGCTTGGCATTGCGTACGCGCTGTGCAATTGCGCTGCAGCCATCGCAATCAAGCCGCATCACGCAGGCTGCGTTGCTCAGCGCGTCCCACGCGCGGATTGCCGCGCGCTGGCCATCGATTCGGCCACCGCGATCTTGTCTGCCACCGCCTTCTGCATCGGCGATCCGGTTTCCAGCAAACTGTGCAGATGCCGCCAGTGCGCAGTGGCGGCGGCGAAGTCCTGCTGCTGAAAATCGCTGATGCCTAGCAACCAGAGCCCACGCTGGTTGTCCGGCTCGCGTGCGATCACCTGCTGCAGGCGTGTGCGCGATGCGGCGTCGATGGCAAAATCGGCGTGCGTGGCCATATCCGCCGCCACCCAGCCCACAATGGCGGCGCTGATGTCGGGAGCGATCTTGAGTACTTGTGCATACGCTTCGCGCGCCTCGGCGGGTCGGTCGTTCTGCTCGAATGTCTTGGCCTGCTGCATGAAGCGATCCAGCGCCTGCGCCTGCGCATCGGCAGGGGTGCTTGCCGCTTGCGCCTGCCCTGCATCCGCAGATGGTGGTAGCGAGGCGACTTGCGCTGGTTGCGCTGCATACACATGCGTGACGATCGCCTCCGGCGCGCCCACCAGCCGGTACAACCCGGCCGTGGCCAGCGGCAGGCCCAGTCCCAGCAGAATTGCCAAGCGGTAACGCGCACGACCGCTGCCGGTGGGGCGGCGCAGCAGCGGTACCAGCAACAGCAGCAAGGCCAGCCCCACCAGCACGGCGCTTGCGATATAAAAACCCGCCATCACCATTGGTCCTCCACTTGCGGCGCCACCGGCGTGCCGGCGCGCGCACGGGTGCGCACGGTGTGGATGACCACGCCGGCACCTGCAAGCAACATCAGCGCCGGCCCGAACCACAGCAGCCAAGTGCCGCGTGTGACCGGCGGGTCGTACAGCACGAAATCCGAATAGCGATCGACCATGTATTGCTTGATCTGCGCATCGCTCTTGCCGGCCTGCAGTTGCGCGAACACCTGATGCCGCAAATCGCGCGCCAGGCTTGCGTTGGAATCGGCCAGGTTTTCGTTCTGACATACCAGGCAGCGCAGTTGCGCGGTCAAGTGCTGGTAGCGCGCTTCTTCGCTGCGGTCCTTGAACGGCAGCGGATCCACGGCCTGCGCTGCCAACGAGGGCGCCAGCAGCATGCCAAGCAGCAACACCAGCAACAAACGCACACGGCGGCCTTGCGCGCGCCAATGCCAGCGCCAATGCCACCGTCGTGTGTGACGCGCCGCCATCACGGCGTACCCTTGGGCAGCGCGGCGATGGCCGGAAGCAACTCGTCGTCGATGGCATCCGGGGTCAGCACGCCGATGTGCTTGTAGCGGATCACGCCCTGCGCATCGATCAGGAACGTCTCCGGTGCGCCGTAGACACCGAAGTCGATGGCGGTCTGGCCGGCTTCATCGGCGATCACCACTGCATACGGGTTGCCGAGTCGCGCGAGCCAGGCGATGGCGTCGGCGGGCACGTCCTTGTAGTTGTAGCCGATCAGCGGCACGCCAAGCCGGCTGGCCTGGGCCATCAACACCGGGTGTTCGTGCACGCATTCGGCGCACCAGCTGCCGAACACATTCAACACGTAGGGTTTGCCCAGCAACTGGTCACGACCGACGCGTTGCGCCGGGTGGTCCAGCCGCGGCAACGAGAACGCCGGTGCCGGTTTGCCGATCAACGGCGACGGTACGTCGCGCGGATTGTGCTGCATGGTCCGCAGGATGCCGACGCCGAACAGCGCCGCCAGCAATACGAAGCCCAGCAAGGGCAGCAGACGATTCACGGGTGCGATTCCTGTGCGATGACGAGCGCTGGTTGCGCCGGAGAAGCGGCCAAGGGGTGTGCAGTCACCGGTGCACGAAAGCGGCGTGCGCAGGCGCTGACGAAGCCGCCGAGCATCATCAGCAGGCCACCGGCCCAGATCCAGCGAATGAAGGGCTTGTAGTACAGGCGCAGCGTCCAGTCGTTTTCGATGTGCTCATCGTCCAAGGGCTCGCCCAGCGCCACATACAGGTCGCGGGTGATGCCGGGATCGATGGCCGATTCGGTCTGGATCCGCTCGCTGCTGTACAGGCGTTTTTGCGGATGCAGTTGCGCGACCACCTGGCCGTTGCGGCTGACCTGCACGCTGCCTTGTTCGGCCTTCCAGTTCGGCCCATCCACCAACTGCACGCCATCGAAGCGGAAGCTGTAGCCGGCGATCTGCGCGCTCTGGCCGGGCGACAGCCGTACATCGCGTTCCACCGACAGGCTTTCGGAGACCAGCACGCCGGCAACGAACACCGCCACGCCCGCATGCGCGATCAGCATGCCGGCCATTTCCGCCGGGAAGCGCCGCCCGCGCGGCATGTCGCGCCAGCGTTTGACCACGTACAACGCGGTGCCCGCAGCCACCCATGCGGCCACACCCATGCCGGCGATCGCCTTGGCCTGGCCATCGGCAAACACACTGCCGACCAGGGCGCAGGCGATCGCGGCGATGCCTGCGCGTGTGCCGAGTGCTTTCAACGGTGCGGCTTCGGCCTTGCCCCAGCGCAGGTAGGGGCCGAACGGCAGCAACAGCACCACCGGCAACATCAACAACGGAAACAGCAGGCCGAAGTAGGGCGGCCCGACCGAGACCTTGCCCAGCGCAAACGCGTCGGCGATCAGCGGGAACAAGGTGCCCAGCAACACCATGGCCGCGGCCACGGTGAGCAGTAGGTTGCCGATGAGAATGCCGGTTTCGCGCGAGGCGGCGGCAAAGGGTTTGCCGCTGGCGATCTTGGGCGCGCGCAGTGCATACAACAGCAACGAGCCGCCGACGACGGCAACCAGAAAAATGAGGATGTACAGGCCACGGCGCGGATCGGCCGCAAACGCGTGCACCGAGGTCAGCACGCCCGAGCGCACCAGGAAGGTGCCCAGCAACGAGAGCGAAAACGCCAGGATCGACAGCAGGATGGTCCACGCGCGCAGGCTGCCGCGTTTTTCGGTGACCGCCTGGGAGTGGATCAACGCAGTGCCGACCAGCCAGGGCATGAAACTGGCGTTTTCCACCGGGTCCCAGAACCACCAGCCGCCCCAGCCCAGTTCCGCATAGGCCCACCAGCTGCCGGCGACGATGCCGGCGGTGAGGCAGGCCCAGGCCACATTGGTCCACGGCCGTGCCCAGCGCACCCAGGCCTGTTCCAGTTCGCCGCCGAGCAATGCCGCCACTGCGAATGCGAAGGCCACCGAAAACCCGACATAGCCGGTGTACAGCACCGGCGGGTGGAAGGTCATGCCGGGGTCCTGCAACACCGGATTGAGTTCGTTGCCATCCAGCGGAATCGGCGACAGCCGCCCGAACGGATTGGAGGTCAGCAGGATGAAGGCCAGAAAACCCACCGAAATCAGCCCCAAGATCGCCAGCACGCGGGCGGCGAAATGTTGCGGCAGGTGCCGGCTGAAGGCGGCCAGCAGCACCGTCCAGGTGGCGAGGATGGCGATCCACAACAGCAACGAGCCTTCGTGCGCGCCCCACACCGCCGCAACGCGGTAGTACCAGGGCAGGGCAATGTTGGCGTTGGCGGCGACGTAGCCCACCGAAAAATCCAGCGACAACAACGACCAGGCGAGCAGGCCGAACGCCATCCACACGAACACCGCCTGGCCCACCGCCGCAGGCCGCGCGACACCCATCAACGCGGTGTTGCCGCGCCACGCACCGATCAAGGGCAGTACGCCCTGGGCGAGCGATAACAGCAGTGCCAGGATCAGTGCGATCTGGCCAAGTTCAGGCGTCATGGGCGGATCGCAAGGCGAAACGGAAGGGAAGTCATGAGGTGCGTGGCAGCGACCGGAAGCGCATCAACGCGGCGCGGTCAGCGGCGTGGCGGTGGCGGGGAGTGGTTTTCCGGCATGGCCTTCGGCCATGGCGTCCTTCAGCTCTTTCGGCATGTAGGTCTCGTCGTGCTTGGCCAGCACTTCGTTGGCGACGAAGCGCCCGCCCTGCATGCGCCCGTTGGCGATGACCGACTGGTTGTCGCGAAACAGATCCGGAAGAATGCCGGTGTACTCCACCTGGGTGGCCGCGTTTTTATCGATGACGGTGAAGCTGACTTTCAGCGAATCACCGGCACGCTGGATCGAACCGGCCTTGACCATGCCACCGAGCCGGAATTGCTGGTAGCCGGCGGCTTCCCCCGCGCTGACCTGGCTTGGGGTGAACAGGTAGCTCATGTTCCGCTGCAAAGCGAACACGATGAGCGTGACGGCCAACGCGGCGGCGGTGAGTACACAGATCACCCACCACAGACGTTGTCTACGCGTGGCGTTCATGGCGCGTCGCGCTCCAGTGCCGGTGCCGGTTGATCGCGTGCACGACGCGGCACCTGCCGCTGCAACTGGCCGCGCAGTTCACGCGGCAAGCGGCGGCGACGCAGCCAGGGCGCTGCAAGATCGGCCAGCAGCACCAGCACGAATACTGCATAAGCGGTCCACACGTATTGGCCGTAGCCGCCCATCGCCAGGAAAGCGCTCATGCGCTGCGCTCCGTCAACACGATGCGGCGGACCCAGTCCTTGCCGCTTTCAAGCGCCAGCAAATCCACCCGCACGCGGCCGAACAGGCTCGCAACGTAATAGCACTTGGTTGCCAGCATCATGGTCAGCAGCGGCCACAGCATGTCTGCGCTCATCTTGGAGGGGCCGAGCAGGCGCACAGTGGAACCCTGGTGCAGCGTGTTCCACCACACCACCGAGTAATGCACGATGGGCAGATTCACCAGCCCCACCAGTGCGAGCAAGCCGGCGGCGCGCATTGCCTGGCGGCGGTCTTCCACGGCGTAATAGAGGCCCAGCACGCCCAGGTACAAAAACAGCAGCAGCAACTCGGAGGTGAGCCGCGCATCCCAGGTCCACCAGGTGCCCCACATCGGCTTGCCCCACAGCGCGCCGGTGCACAGGGTGATGAAGGTGAAGGCTGCGCCGATCGGTGCCGAGGCCATGGCGACCACTTCGGCCAGCTTGATGCGCCACACCAGCGCAATGAACGCCGAAACGCCCATTGCCGCGTAGATGAAAAGACTCATCCAGGCGCTGGGCACATGGATGAAGATGATGCGGTAGGCATCGTGTTGCTGGTAATCCGGCGGTGCCAGTACCAGGCCGCCGTAGACTGCGACCGCGCCGAGCAGCGCGGCCAGCCCCAGCGCCCACGGGCGCACGCTGCCGGCGACACGATAGAACGTCGGTGGCGAGCTGAGTTGATGCAGCCACAAGGGAATCCACTTGGCCATGCCGGTGCCGTCAGTTGGAGTGTTTGGCGTGAGGCGCCAGCGCCTGCACTGCGGCGCCGGCGTTGACCTGCAACTGCCCGTCGGAAACCTTGCTGGTGCGCTGCATGAGTTCGCGCAACGCCCTGGCATCCATCGACGGTTGCAGCGACAACAACAGCGCGGCCATGCCGCTGACATGTGCGGTGGCCATCGACGAGCCGGAGGTGAAGTCGTAGCGGCCGTTCGGTTGCGTGGTCAGGATGTCCTTGCCGGGCGCGCTGAGCACGCCCGGCATGGCCGGCGTTGCGCTGCTGCTGCGCACGACCAGCACGCCGGGTACGTCATTGGGAAAGCCATCCATGCGCCCGTTTGGTGGCATTGCCGCCACCACGATGCGGCCCTGTTGCACCAGCTGCTGCAGCATCTTGCTCAGCAGCGGATCGGCGGGGCCACCCAGGCTCAGGTTGATCACGCGCGCTGAGCTGTTGTCGATCGCCGCCAGCGCCTTGGCCAGGGTGAAGGTATTGCACCGTGCGGTGGCGCCGACCGTGGGCGCGTACCAGCACGCCTTGTAGATACTCAGCATGGCCTTGGGTGCCATGCCGACGATGCCCTGGTGATTGTTGCTGCCGGCGGCAATGATGCCGGCCACTTCGGTACCGTGCGGATCAGTGCTGGTCTTCACCGGTGTGTCGTCGACCAGATCGTGCACGTCGCGGATGCGCGCCTTCAGATCGGGGTGGTTGGTGTCCACGCCGGTATCGACGACCGCGATCACCACGCCGCGGCCCTCGGTCACGGTCTGTGCGCTGGCGGCATCGGTGTCGATGAAGCCGCGTTGCATGTCCACGTACGGGTCGTTGTAGCTGGACAGCGCGGTCGTCTTTTCCGACGCATCGGTGGAGAACACCGAAAAATCCTGCACCGGCTGCACCAGCTCCACGCCTTCGTCGTCGGCCAGCGCACTGACAAGTTCATCGCGCGAGACGCCCGGCGGCGGCTGCAGCACAGCGCAATACAGGCCCAGCGAGGTGATCGGCCAGGCCGAGACTTCGCGCAATTTGTAGCGCTGCTTGATGCTGTCCATGCGCGCGGCAGCCTTCTGGCCGGCACCGTAATAGCTGGATGCGTAGCCGATCAGGCTGGAGCCGGCGCGGGCTGGCGGCGCGGCGAGCGGGTTGGCCACCGCCAGCAGGATGTCGCGGCTGCCATCGGGCGTTTGCGCATCGGCCAGTGGCGGGGCGGTGCCGGCAACATCGGTCGCCGGCTCCTGGAGGGCTGCGGCCGCGTGCGCGTGGGAGGTCGCGCCCAGGCCGGTGAACGCGGCGATCAGGCCAATGGCGAGCAGGCGATTCATGGGGCCGAGACGATCTCCGCCAGCCGGATGCCCGGGGTGGCGCGTAGTTGCTGCACGGTCTGCTGCGGTTGGACCGGGGGCTGCGGTGCGGCAGGCACCACGGTGTAGGCGCCCATGTCGTTGGGGCCGCCGACCACCTGCAACTGCTGCGCATGCAGCAGCCGGTCCCAGTCGGCCACGGTCATCTTTGCGTCCGGCACCACGCGGATGGCGCCCTGCGGCACCGGCAGGGCCACCACGCTGCTGAGCGTGCGGTAGTCGTGCGATGGCGCGGGCGAGGCCAGCTTGACGCCCATCACGCCCAGCCCGATGGCCTGGACCAGCGCCGCGGCGGCCAGGGCGCGTACCGTCCAACTGCCGGAGCGGCGTGCGGCCGGCACGCGCGCAGGTGCGCTGTGCTGCTCCGGTGCATCCAGGCGGCCGAGCAGGCGTTGCAGACCGGCGTTCGGGTCCAGTTGCACTGTCGACGGCAGCGCCAGGGCCTGGCGCAGGCGGTTCTGCTGGGCGAATTCGGCGCTACATGAGGCGCACTTGGCCACGTGCGCGATCAGCCAGGTGTTTTCTTCCTCGGTGGCACTGTTCAGCAGCACCGCCGGCATCAATTCCCAGGCGTGCGAGCATTCCTTGCCAGGCGCGATGAAAAACGTCTTCATTGCATGGTCTCCGTGTAAGGGGCGCCGCCGGCCAGGCCGGGCAGCACATTGCGTAATTTGACCCGGGCGTGGAACAGCCGGGCTTTGATGGTGCCAACCGGGCACTGCATGATGTCGGCCACTTCCTCGAGCTTGTGGCCGACGCCGTAGACCAGTTCGACCACCAGGCGCTGGTCCGGCGACAACCGCTCCATGCCCTTGTCCAGCCAGTCGCGCAGTTCGCGGTCGTCGTTGTCGTCGGCGCTGGGGGCGTGGTCTTCCACCAGGGCGGTGTCGTCGATGGCTTCGCCGTCATGCTGGCGCAGGCATTTGAGTCCGCAGCGGTAGGCGATGCCCATGATCCAGGTGGAGACCTGCGAGTCGCCGCGGAAGTCGCCGGCCTTTTGCCAGGCGATCCAGAAGCAATCGTTGATGGCCTCTTCGATGATGTCCGGGCGGCGGGTCAGCCGCGACAGGAAGCGGCACAGCCGTCCGTGATAGCTGTGGTACATGCTGGCCAGCGCGTCGCGATCGCCCCCGGCCATGCGGCGCAACAGCATGCGGTCGGTGGCATCGCCCAGGGTGTCGGTGTCATTCATCGGTGCAGGCATGGCGGGTAACCCACGTCAGTGCGCGCAGGCAGGCAAAAGGTTGCGTGTTGATCAGAAGGTTCTGGCGACCGTGCCCAGCCACGGCATGTCGCCGGGGCCGCCCTGCATGCGCGGGGTATTGCCGCTGGTCAGGATACGCTCGGCTTTCAGTGTCCATCCGGCGCGGTTCCACTTCAGGCCCACCTGGCCGTACTGATAGCGGCCCGAGCGCGCTGCACCGTAGGCCATGGCCGGAAAGCGCGACGAACCGGCACCGAGCGACAGGCTGACATCGTTGCGCAGCGGGACGTTGGCGGTGATGTCGAACGCCACGTTCCACGGCGACCGGTCGGCCCGTGGGAAATTGAAGGTGGACAGCGAAAACGTCAGCAGGTCGCGGTAGGACCAGGCCAGGCTGGCTTCCTGGCGGTCGAAGGTGCGCGTGGCGCGGTCGGTCGGGTAGCCGTAGTAGAGCAGGCTGGCCTGCATCTGCCAGCGATCGTCCAGCATCCAGGCGCGCCCGACCTGGGCGGTGACCGCGACCGGATCACTCCAGGCGGGGGACTGCAGCGCCACCGAGGTGGAAACCGACCAGCCGGGGGCGGGCAGCCAGTAGCCTGCGGCCTGCACGGTGACCTTGTTGGGCGCGATCGAGATACCACGGTCGATCAGGCTGGAGGTCAGCGCCACTGCACCGCCGAAGTCCTTGGCCAGGGCGCTGCCGCAGGAGCCGGCTGCCAGAGCCAGCAGCAGCCACTGCACCAGCGTGCGGTGACTGCGTGGTGGGCGACGCCCCCGCGGTTGGCCTGGTTGCTGGGCGGATAAGGCCGGTTGCGCCTCGCACCGTGGGTGGCGTGCGGCACTGTCCAACAGTGCGCCCACGCAGAAGATCGCGCGGGCGCAGTGGCGTCGCGGTCGGGAGGGGAGCGGCTTGGAAGCTGGAGCGGTCGGCAATGGCGTGGGCGGGTGTCAAACAGGGACGCGATGGTGCCCCAGGGCGGCGAACGAGACCACCGCGGCGGCGGCGATTGCGTCCGTATACGCGAAGGCACCGCGTCGGGCAACGCGAATCCATCCGGGCCGGCCGGTCGCGGCCGCCTGCAACGCCTGGCTGTGCAGGCTGCCGACGGACAAGCTGCCACGGCTGGGCGATTGGCGCGCCATGCGTCCGCCCCCTCGGGCGACGACGCGCCATGCCGCAGTGGCCGCGCCTACTTCAGGGTGTTGAGGTAGGCGATCAGTGCGTCGAGCTCCTTCGGGTCGTCCAGGCCGTCGTACTTCATCTTGGTGCCCGGCAGCGCCTTGGACGAGGATTGCGACAGATAGGTCTTGAGCTGGGCCGGAGTCCAGGTCCACTTGCTGTTCTTGAGCGCATCGGAATAACCGCCGAAGTCTGCGACGGTACCGGCAGGGCGGCCTGCCACGCCGAACAGCGACGGACCTTTCTTGTTCTTGCCCGGTTTGACGCTGTGGCATTCACCGCATTCGGTGAGGAAGACGCCGGCGCCGTCGGCAGCGTAGGCCGAGGGCATGGTCAGTGCGCCCGCCAGCATCAGGCCGGCCAACGGGGCGCACAACACGGAGAGTTTGCGTGGTGGGTTCATGTGGATCCGTACAGGTGCGGGAGGGATCAGAAGGCCAGATTGACCGACAGGGTGAAGCTGTCGAGATCGCGCGGATTGGTGATCGGCGGGCCACGGAAGACGTTGGAGGTGCTGCCGTTGAACTTGTCGAAACGGAACCAGCCGGCGGACACGCGCAGGTTGGCCATCGAGGTGTAGGTGCCGTCCTTGCCGAACGGGGTCCAGTACAGCAGGATCAGATTGCTGGTGGTGTCCGGGATACCCACCGGCGAATAGCGCGCCGCATCGAACGAGCCGCTGTTGATCATGTGCGCGGCCAGCACGCCGTAGGTCTGCTTGAAGGCGTAGTTCATGCTGAGGGTCTGATCGCGCACGCTGCCCCGGTCCAGCGCCGGCATGGTCGGGTCGGTCGACATCAGCGGGCTGCCGTATTTGCGACGCTCGTAGATGTTGACGTAGGCCAGCGACAGCACGTGCTCGCGGGTGCCGAGGAACTGGTAGGTCAGGTCGTAGCCCAAATCGGTGAGGTCGTCGCTGGGCCCGGTGCGCAGCGGCTGGCGGCGGGTCGTGAGCGCGGTCAGGCCCACCGAGAAGAACTGGCGCTTCATGTCCTTCATGTAGGCAAGACGCGCATAGCTGGTGTCGCTGAGCTTGCCCGGGTCGCCGTTGACCGGCCAGCCGAGGCGGTCCTGCGCAGACGGCGACAGCGCGCTGTAGCTACCCACTTCGCCGTACCAATTGCGGTCATACAGGCCGTAGACGCTGGCGCCGATGACGCGGTTGGACAGCGCCGAGGAGCTGAGCATGGTGGAGGCGCCGCCATTGGAGGCAGGGGTAAGCGTGGAGGCGTTCGGCAACACATGCACCGGGTCGGAAATGCCCGGGTTGTTGTTGACGCTGACACCGATCATGGTGTCCTTGCCCGCCATCTGGAACGGCTTGCTGACAAAGCGCAGATCGACATCGTCCAGGCGCGTATCGAAGGTCGCATTGCCGCTGTTGTTGGAGCGGATCTTCGAGTAGCCGCCGATGTTGTCGTTGAGGCGGCCGCCCAGATACAGATCGGCTTCGCGCAGGCGCGAGGTGCTGTCGCCGCGGCTGGGGTTGTTGCGCGACCAGGTGAGCTGGCCGGACACCGGGATCTTGGTGCCCTCGCCATCGGTATCGGTAAAACCGCCGAGCTTGAAGCGCATGCCGTAGGGTGTGAGCGAGGGACCATAGGAGCCGACATGGCAATCGGCGCAGGACGAGCCGGTCTGGCGCGCGAACGAGGGAATCGCCTGCGCCTGCGTACTGGCCAGTAGCAACAAAGGGCCGGACACGCACAACAAGGACGTCAGGGAGGCGGTACGCGCGGCAGTGCGACGCGGAGCGGGCTGGGGCATGGGCATGGAAAGTCCTTGTTCGACGGTGCGGGAGGCAGCGGTGCGGGAACGGGCGAGGAAACGAATGACAGACGGCGGGGTGCGGCGGCTCATGCGCGCTTGCCCGGCAACACGCGGCGCAACAGGCCGTCGCGCAATACCAGGTGATGCCAGAGCGCGGCGCCGATATGCAGCAGCACCAGCGCCAGCAGCGCCCAGGCTGCGTTCAAGTGCCAGGTGCCCAGGGTGTCGCCGAGGTCGCCGTCCGGCGCGACCAACGCGGGCAAGGGGATGCCGAAGAAATACACCTGCTTGCCGTAGGCGCTGCTCAGCGACCAGCCCAGCAATGGCAGCGCGAGCATCAGGCCGTACATCGCCACATGCGTGGCACCGGCGGCCAGGCGCATCGGCAGGGATGCGGGTGGACCGGGCGGCAATCTGCGCAACCGCAGGCGCAACCCGATGCGCAACGCAAACAGCACCAGGACCAGCAAGCCAAAGTGGCGGTGGCCTTCCAGCAGCCACTGACGCAGTGCGCGGCCATCCAGCTCGGCACGCAGCAGGATCAGCGTGGCCGCCATGGCCAGGCACAGCACGGTGAGCCAGTGCAGCACGCGCATCGCCTTGGGCAAGGGCAGCACGCGCGCAGCTGTGGGCGCCTGTTCTGGCAGGGGCGCGGTGTCTGTGCCGTTGACGGGAGCGCTGGCGGGCGCAGGGGGGAAGGAACGCATCTGATCTGTCTTCCGGTGGTGGTCGTTGGTTCCGGCTGCGCGCTGCGCTGCCAGGCCTGGCTCCCCACGCCGGCCGAACGGCGGCCAGGTGAACGTGCACCGATGGGTGCGGCGATGTCGGAAAAAGGTTGCGTCGCCGTGGCACCTGGTTTGCACGTGCTGCACACCGAAGCGCTGCGATGCGGTCGGCTGCGCTTGCGCGCACAGCGCTTCGCATGGCCCCGAGCGCGCGCAACCTTTCGCGCAACCCGACGCACTCAGGCATGTCGCACTACGTGCAGTCAGCGGTTACGCCTCTCCGATCATGGCTATCGAACGCATCCAGTTGCATACCCACGGTGACGATCGCGGGCTGCTCATTTCATTGGAGCAGCAGCGCAATGTTCCGTTCGAGATCCGCCGTGTGTATTACCTGTTCGGCACGCGCCACGACGTGCACCGCGGCCAGCATGCGCACCGCCAGCTCAATCAATTCGCCGTGGCCTTGCACGGCTCGGTGACGATTCTGCTCGACGAAGGCAACGGCAATGGTCCTAGCGAAGTGGTGCTGGACGACCCGTCGCAAGGCCTGCTGCTCGGCCGCATGGTGTGGCGCGACCTGTACCGCTTCAGTGCCGACTGCGTGCTGATGGTGCTGGCCGACCAGTTTTACGACCCTGGCGATTACATCCTGGATTACGACCAGTTCGTGAGCGAAGTGCGCACTGGCGCCGCGCTGCAAGCCTGCAGGCTGGAAGCATGAGCGTACCGAGGCAACTGGTGATTGTCGGCGCAGGCGAGTTCGCGCAGATCGCGTGCGAGTACTTCCAGCACGACAGCCACTACACGGTGGTCGCCTTCAGTGTGGAACGCGATTTTCTGCTGCAGCCCACCGTGGCCGGCTTGCCGGTGGTGGCGTACGAAGAACTGGAACAACGCTATCCGCCGCAAGACTATGCGGTGTTCGTGGCGATTCCGGCAACGCAACTCAATCGCCTGCGCACCCGTTTGTTCCAGGATGTGGTGCTGCGCGGCTATCGCTGCGCGACGTACGTGAGCTCACGCGCGTTCGTCTGGCAGAACGCGCAGATCGGCGCCAACTGCTTCATCTTCGAGGGCAACGTCGTCCAGCCGTTCACCCGCATCGGCGACAACTGCGTGTTGTGGAGCGGCAACCATATCGGCCACCGCACGGTGGTGCAGGATCATGTGTTCATCGCTTCGCATGCGGTGATTTCCGGCTATTGCGAGATCGGGCAGGGCAGTTTCATCGGGGTCAACGCCACGCTCAGCGACAAGGTGCGGATCGCCGCGGACAACGTCATCGGTGCCGGCGCGCTGGTGACGCGACATACCGAAGCCGAGCGTGTGTACGTGGGTTCGCCGGCACGCGCGGTGGCGGGCAGATCCAGCTTCGATGTGGAGCTCTGAACGGTGTTCGCCTGGAACAAGCGCGGACTGGTGTTCGACGTCGCACGCCACGGGGTGGGCGGCTGGATGCACCATGCCGCACTGACGCCAACACCGCATCGCCTGTCTGCTCAGGTGCTGCGGGTGTACGCCGGCTTTCGCGATGCGCAGGGCGTGAGCCGGATCGGCTACGTGGATGTGCGCGCCGATGCGCCAACGCAGATCGTCGGCGTCAGCAAGCAGCCGGTGCTCGACATCGGCCGTGACGGTTGTTTCGACGACAGCGGCATGATCCTGGGCGATGTGGTGGCCGGGCCGGATGGGCTGTACCTGTTCTATGTCGGCTTCCAGCGCGTGGCCAAGGCCAAGTTCCTCGCCTTCACCGGTCTGGCGGTCTCCTGCGACGGGGGCGAGAGCTTCCAGCGTCGGCAGGAGACGCCGCTGCTCGATCGTGCCCCCGGTCGCAGCACGATTGCCGCAGTGCATTCGGCACGCTACGAAGAGGGCCGCTGGCGGTTGTGGTACGCGGTGGGCGATGACTGGGAAACGATCGGCGGCCAGCCATATCCGCGTTACCACATCCGCTACGCCCAGACCGACGACCTGCGTTGCATCCCCGCCGACGATGCTGTGTGCCTGCGTCCACGCGGCGACGAATACCGTATCGGGCGTCCGCGCGTGTACCGGCTTGGCGAGCGCTATCTGATGTATTTCACCCGTGGCGACCTTCAGGGCGGCTACTTTCCCGGCATCGCCTTCAGTGGCGATGGGGTGCACTGGGAACGCGACGACCGCCAGTTGGGGCTTGCATTGTCCGATGACGGCTGGGATGCGCAAACGCTGTGCTACCCCGCCTTGATTCAGCACGGCCAGCGCCTGTTGATGTTCTACAACGGCAACGCGATGGGGCAGGCAGGCTTCGGCCTGGCAGAGGCGGCGTTGCCGGTTGCGTTACAGGGCGACCATGTTTTCGGTTAGGTCTTACATGCCGGGCGATGCGTCCGCATGGGATGCCCTGGTGGCGTCATCGCGCAATGGCAATCTGCTGCATCGGCGTGACTATATGGACTATCACGCCGAGCGCTTTGTGGATGCGTCCCTGCTGGTCCAACGTAGGGACACGGTGGTGGCAGTACTCCCGGCCAATGTGCGGGGCAGTTGCGTCAGCAGCCACGCCGGGCTCACCTATGCCGGGCTGCTGTCGTCGATGGCGCTACGTGCCGGCGCCACCTTGCAGGTGTTCGAGCAGATTGCCGCGCACTACCGCGCGCTTGGCGTGCGCGAGGTCATCTACAAGCCGGTGCCGCATATCTTCCATGCGTACCCGGCCGAGGAAGAGCTCTACGCACTGCATCGGCTTGGCGCGCAGCTGTGCCGGCGCGACTTGTCGTCGGTGATTGCACTACGCGAGCGGCCTGCATTAAGCACCGAGCGGCGGCGTTCCATTGCCAAGGCGCGCAAGGCCGGCGTGCAGATCCAGCGCGGGACCCAGCTCGATGGATTCCATGCGCTGCTGACCCAGGTGCTGCAGCGGCATGGCGTGGCACCGACGCACCGGCTGGATGAGCTTCAACTGCTGCAACGCCGGTTCGCGCAGCAGATCGTGTTGCATGAAGCGCGCGCTGATGGACAACTGGTCGCAGCCGCATTGGTCTTCGACTTCGGCCGCTGCGTGCATACCCAATACCTGGCGGTCTCCGAACAGGGGCGCCAGCTGGATGCGTTGAGCCTGCTGCTGGCCGACCTGATTACCGATGTCTATGCGCAGCGCGAATATTTCAGTTTCGGTATCTCCACCGAACAGGGCGGGCAGGTGCTCAACGAAGGCCTGGTGGAACAAAAGGAACGCTTCGGCGCGCGCGCCGTGGTGCAGGATGTCTATCGATGGTTGATGTAATGGATGTGCCTTTCCTGGATTTGCGTGCAGTCAATGCGCGCTATGCGGATGAACTCAAACTCGCAGCGGCACGCGTGATCGATGCCGGCTGGTATGTGCTCGGTCAAGAGCTGGCCGCGTTCGAAGCCGAATTCGCCAGTTATTGCGGCACCACGCATGCAGTCGGCGTGGGCAATGGGCTGGATGCGTTGGCGTTGATCCTGCGCGGCTATCGTGAGCTGGGGGTCTTGCGCGAAGGCGACGAAATCATCGTGCCGGCCAACACCTTCATCGCGACATTCCTGGCGATCAGCCAGAACCATCTGGTGCTGGTGCCGGTCGAGCCGGACCCGGTCACTTTCAACATCGACCCGGCAAGGGTGGAGAAGGCGATCGGGCCACGCACGCGCGCCATCATGGCAGTGCACCTGTATGGGCAATTGGCCCAGATGCAGGCTCTACAGACCCTGGCCCATCGCTACGGCCTGCTGCTGATCGAGGATGCCGCGCAAGCGCACGGGGCACGCGCACAGGGGCGGCGCGCCGGTGCCTTCGGCGATGCGGCGGCATTTAGCTTTTTCCCGACCAAGAACCTGGGTGCACTGGGCGATGGCGGCGCAGTCACGACGTCGGATGCACGTCTGGCCGAGTGCATTCGCGCGCTGCGCAACTATGGCTCGGAAGTGAAGTATCACCATCTCTGCCAGGGGGTGAACTCGCGTCTGGATGAAATGCAGGCTGCTTTCCTGCGCGTCAAGCTGGGCTATCTGGAGGACGAAATCGCGCTGCGGCGTGCAGTGGCACAGCGGTATCTGCACGGCATCTGCAACCCGCTGATCGTGCTGCCTGCGCCGGTGGCAGAGCAGCAGCACGTCTGGCATCTGTTCGTGGTACGCAGCCCGCAGCGCGATGCCTTGCAGGCACATCTGTTGCGGCAGGGCATCCACACGCAGATTCATTATCCGGTGCCGCCGCATCGGCAGCCGGCATACGCCACCCTGGGCGAGGCGTGCCTGCCGCTGAGCGAACAGCTGCATCGGGAAGTACTGAGCCTGCCCATGGGGCCGGCGCTGGACGATGCAGCGGTTGCGCACGTGATCGCGGCCTGTCAATCGTTCGGCAGCGACACATGAATCTCGTGCGCAGCAGCGCCTACACCGGCGTTGCGACGCTGGCCAAGCTGCTGGCGGCGTTGGTGGTGGTCAAGCTGGTCGCCGTCTACGCCGGGCCGCAGGGCGTGGGCCGGCTTGGCCAGTTCCTCAACCTGATGTCGGTGCTGGCGGTATTGGCCGGTGGCGGCATCAGTGCCGGCGTCGTCAAGCATGTAGCGCAGTACCGCGACGATGCGCCCGCGTTGGCGCGCTTGCTGAGTGCGGCGCTCTTGTACGCATTCTGCGCGGCCTGCGTGATCGCGCTGCTGGCGATGGCGTTCAGTGGAGCCATTGCTGAGCGCCTGCTGGGCGATGCGAGCTACCGTCCGCTGATCTGCGTGTTGGCAATCGCGCAGCTGGGAATCGCATTGCTCAACTACATACTGGCGCTGATCAACGGCTTCATGGACGTGCGGCGGCTCGCCTTCGTGCAAGTGACAGGCGCCGTGCTGAGCGTTGCCTTGGTGGCGTGGCTTTCCAGCCAAGTGCAACTATACGGGGCGCTGCTGGCGCTGGTCCTGGGTCAGGTACTGTGGCTGCTGGCTGCTGTTCCGGCACTGCGGCGTAGCCCCTATTTTCAGCCTGCCATGTGGCGGATGCGCTTCGATGCGGAGATGACCCGTCGGCTGGCGGCATTTTCGCTGATGACGCTCACCTCGACACTGGTGCCGCAGCTGGCGACCATCCTGGTGCGCGATCATCTGGCGCTGCAATTCGGCTGGGGGCAAGTGGGCTACTGGCAGGCGGTGAGCCGGGTCTCCGATGCCTATCTGCTGTTCTTCACCACCGCCATCAACGTGTACTACCTGCCCAAATTGGCGTCGCTGCAAGGCGCTGCGGGGCTGGGCAGCGAGCTGCGCAGTGCATATCGCTATGTCATGCCGGCGGTGATCGTGGCGGCGCTGGGCGTGTATGTATGCCGCGATTGGGCGACCCGGCTGCTGTTTGATCCCCAATTCGCCGCGGCGGCGCCCTTGTACGGCCCGCAGCTGCTGGGCGATGTGATCAAGATCGCGGCGTTCGTGCTGTCGTATGTGATGGTGGCCAAGGCGATGACGCGGCTGTTCGTGATTTCCGAATGCGTGTTTGCAGCGAGCTATCTGGCGCTGGTGTACGTGTTCACCGCGCAGTTCGGGCTGATCGGCGCGATGTACGCGTTTGCAGCAAACTACGTGCTGTATCTGTTGTTCAACATCGTGGTGGTGCGGCGCTACCTGGAGCGGGCGGCATGAACGATCAGGCACCTGTATCGGCACGTGCACGCTGGCCGTTGGTGTCGGTGCTGATTCCGGCGTTCAACCATGAGTATTTCGTACAGCGCTGCCTGGACAGCGTCCTGGAAGATCCGTATCCATGCAAGGAAATCGTGATCATCGACGATGGCTCCAGCGATGCCACCGGCGAAAAGATCAGCCAATGGATCAGCGATCATGGGCATCGGCTACCGGTGCACTTCGTGCAACGCGAGAATCGGGGAGTTGCCGCCACGCTCAATGAACTGGCCTTGCGTGCGCGGGGAGAGTATCTGCGGCTTGGCGCAAGCGACGATTATCTGTTGCCCGGCGGGCTGGACGCGCAGGTGCGCTATCTGCGCGGACATCCGCAAAAACTTGCGGTGATCGGCGATGCCTGCGTGGTCGACGCGCATGGGCGACTGTTGCATGGCAGCGCCATGCGCGATCTGCATAAGGTCGACAAGGGCTTGTATCGCTGCGAATCCGGCATCCGGCATGCGGTGATACGGCGGTGGGCAGTCAGTGGAGCGGTGACGCTGCTGCGGCGCAGCGCCTTCGACGCGCGCAGCGGGTGGGACGAGTCGCTCCGAATCGAAGACTGGGATTTTTTCCTGCGCCTGGTTGCAGCCGATGCGCTGGCTTTCATCGATCTGCCGGTATGCGCCTACCGCTTGCATGGCAGCAACCTCAGCAAGACCGCAAAGGTGCCGGCACGCATCGCCAACCTGCGCGAATCACGGCAAGTGGCGTTGCGCTGCGCACCGTTATTCGAAGAGCCCGATCGCACACTGCTGCATGCGCAGGCGCGCTACATCGCTGCCAAGGTGGAATTCCTGCGGCGCCGGCCGCACCGGGTGGCTGTGCATCTGGTGGCCTACGCATGGTTGTCGCTGTCTGCCAGATGGCGTCCGAAACGTACTGCGCGTGCGGTGGAGCTTGCATGAGCACGCTGTTGCGCCGCCCGGCGACATATCTGGCCGTGCCGATGCTGCTCAGCTGCGCGCTGACGTGGCTGACCTATGCGCTACCCGATGGCTACCTGGAAGGCATCGTGCTGCTGGCGCTCGCGGCAGCGGCCACCTTCTCGCTCGATACGGTGCTACGCACGCAGGTGCCGTCGGTCGAGCGCTTTCGCCACTACCGTTACGCCGGTACCCGCGATGCATTCCTGGCGATGGTACTGGCCGCGGCGGTGACGGTGTTCTGCATCGCCGACCTGGTGCTGTTTCCGATTCCGTTGTTCAGCGATCCGGCGTCGTACGCCACCTTGAGCGCGTTGCGTGCGCACGTGCGGCACATCTCCAATATGTGCTGGATCCTGCCGCCGATCGCCCTGCTGTGCGTACGCCATCGTGGGCTGCGTGCGGCGATGGTGACGTTGGGATTCGTGTTTCCGATCGTGGTGATCGATCGCAACCGCATCTTCGCCGGCTTGTTCTCGTTCGTGCTGGTGATGCTGCTGCGGCGCGATCCGGCGCGTCGGCTGCCGTGGAAGACCATCGGCCTGCTCGTGCTGGCCGGCGGTGGCGTGTTTTCGATCCTTGGCGCGTTGCGCTCCGGTTCCCTGGCCACCGTGGCGTTGCCGTTCAGCGCGTTCTACCGTGCCATGCCGCAGGGCGTGCAATGGTTGCTGCTCTACATCAGCGCAGGGCCGTATAACTTCGGTGCGATGTTGGCCAAGGGCTACGTCAACGCCAGTTTCCTGATCAATCAACTGGTGCCGTTCAGTGGTTCGATTGCCACCGCCGGGACCAGCATTCCGCTGGATGCACCCAACATCAATGTGGGTACCGAGTTCTTTCCGTTCTTGATGGCGTGGGGCGCTGCCGGTGCCTTGCTTGCAATGTTGGCCCTGTACGCCGGGCTGGTCTGGAGCGTGCGCCGCCTCAATGGCTCGCTGTCGATCTTCCATGTGCTGATCTTCCTGCGTATGGCCTACGCCTGCCTGATGTCGCCCTTCGCGCCGCAGGCGTTCACATGGACCAACTTCGGCTTTATCGCACTGTGCCTGGTGCTGCATGCCTGCACGGTGCTGCTGCCCAATCGCCTGTCCGCACATCCGTCTGCCGCGTGAGCGGGCAGCACATCATTCATCGCCCCGTTGCAGAGCCACGCCCATGAATCAACACGACGAAATCTATCTGATCGACCTGTGGCGCATCCTGCGCCGGGAATGGCGCTGGGCAGTGGCAGCGCTGGTGGTGGTGCTGGGCCTGACCTTCGCCTTCACCCGCCTGGCCAAACCGCAATGGGAGGCAACCGCGTGGATCCAGGTTGGCGAAATCGGCCCGACTCCTGCTGGCCGCGACCCCAAGGTCGAACCGTTTCAGCGCGTGATCGATCGCATCAAAACGCGGCTGTTTCAGGATGCGGTGTTGCGTCAGGCGCAGGTGCCCCTCGATAGCCGCGCCGCGCAGCTGTATCGCGGCAGCCTGAAGCCGGACCCCGACCCATACGCCAATCTGATCGGTGTGACCATCCGGGCTGAATCGGCGCAGCAGGCGCGCACGCTGGCCACGGCCACCGTGACGCAACTGCAGATACTGCACGGTGACACCAATGCAGCTGCGCTCGATCTTGCGCGCGCCCGCCTGCAGGGTTTGAGCGAGGATCTGCGCGCGGCCACCAGCCATCGCGAGCAGCTGCAGCGGCAATTGCAGGCCGGGCAGGGAGGGGCTTCCGCCACGCCGACACAGGTGCTGGCGGGCGTGTTGCTCACCGACAGCAACACCACGATTCGCGCCTTGAAGAGCGAGCGCGACGACCTCGTCGCCCGGCTCACCGCGCGCTACACCTACCAGACCTCGCTGGCGTGGCCGCTGTACGTGCCCGACCGCCAGGCGTATCCAAACGCAATCACCGCCTGGGCGGCCGGCCTGCTGGCCGGCGCAGGGCTGGGCGTGCTGGCCGCGGTGCTGCGCAATGCGGTGCGTCGTCGTGCGCGGACTCCTGCACACGCCGGTGTGTGACGCTGCAGTGGTGCCTCGGCGCAGGCCGGGGAATGCGTTTTCGCATGCAGCAGGCGCCGGGTGATACGCGAGCGAAAGCGAGACCGTGCATCGCATACGGCGCGTTTGGCCAATGCATGCATCTTGGGTGTGATTGTCTGCGCCAGCTCGGCCACCATCCAGTGCGCTGCAACCAAACCGGCAACATCGCGCACTCACGGGTCTATCAAGCGATGCCGCATTGGTGGCGTTGCGACCGGAGAGTGTGTGGTGAAAACAATAGGACGGGTGTGGGAGGCTGCGCATGTCGTCACTCAGTGAGCATGCGGCGCGGGGCGGCACGGTCGCGCCGGAGCAACTGCTGGAAACGCAACGTGCCTTCGACAGCGTTGCTCCCGACTACGATGGTCCCCGCGGCAACAACGCGCTGATCCAGCGCATGCGCACCACGCTGTGGGACACCGTAGCGAGCGAGTTGCCGGTGGGGTCGCGGCTGGTCGATCTGGGCTGCGGTACCGGCCTGGATGCTGGCGAATTCGCGCGCCGCGGATATTCCGTGCTGGCCACCGACTGGTCGCCGGCCATGGTCGAGCGCACCCGCCATCGCGCTGCCACGCACGGCCTGCAAGAACGCCTCACCACCGCGCATGTCGGCATCCAGCAACTCGATCGGCTGGAAGGCAGCTTCGATGGCATGTACTCCAACTTCGGCCCGCTCAATTGCGCGCCCGATCTGCCGGCCGTTGCCGCACAGTGCGCGCGCCTGCTGCGCCCGGACGGCTGCTTGGTGTTTTCGGTGATCGGGCGGATCTGCCCGTGGGAAATCGGCCATTACGCCTTGCGTGGGCGCCTCAGGCGCGCGGCGGTGCGTGCCGCCAAAGGCGCAATTGCGGTGGGCATGAATGGGCACACCATCTGGACCTGGTACCACCTGCCGCGCGAGTTCTACCGTGCATTCGAAACGCACTTCGCCCTGGACAGCTACCGCGCCTTGAGCCTGTTCCTGCCGCCGCCGTATCTGGTGGAGTTTTGCGAACGCAATCCACGCCTGTCCGAGCGCCTGGGGCGCTGCGACGACCGGTGGGGCGGGCTGCCGCTGCTGCGCGACATGGGCGATCACTTTCTGATCGTGATGCGCAAGCGCTGAGTGGAGCAGTCGATGGCCATGGCCGATGTCTGCCTGCAAGGCGCACGTGCGATCACCCAGGCCGGTCCGTCGCGTGCCGCAGTGACGATCCGCGCGGGGCGCTTCGGCGGCACGCTGGGCACCGGCACCGTGCGCATGGATCTGCAAGGGCATGTGCTGGCGCCGGGCCTGATCAATGCGCACGAACATCTGCAGGTCAACTGCGTGCCGCCGCTGCCGCAGGCCGCGCCGTTTCGCAACAGCTACGCGTGGATCCAGGCATTTCAGGCGCATTTCCAGCATCCGGACGTGGCTGCCGCACTGCGTGTGCCCAAGGCAGTGCGGTTGCGCCATGGCGGTTTGAAGAACCTGTTGGCCGGCGTCACGTGCGTGGCCCAGCACGACCCATGGCACGCCACGCTGGACGAAGCGAATTTCCCGGTGAGCCTGCTGCGCGACTTCGGCTGGAGCTACGCATTGGGGTGGACAGGCTACGGCCCGCCCGTACAAAGCAGCTTTGCCGCGACCCTGCCAGCGCATCCCTGGATGATTCATCTGGCCGAAGGCACCGATGCGGTGGCGCGTGCCGAGCTCGATGAACTCGACCGGCTCGGCTGCCTGGCCGCCAACACGGTGTTGATCCACGGCGTAGGCATGGGTGAGCAGGATATCGAGCGCGTGATCGCGCGTGGCGCAGCCGTGGTGTGGTGTCCGTCCAGCAATCAGGCGCTGCTCGGCCGCACGCTCGATCCGTGGCGCTTGTGCATGGCCGGCCGGCTGGCGCTGGGCAACGATTCGCGCATCAGCGGCGCGCGCGACCTGCTGGAAGAACTGCAGGTCGCCAGCCGGAGCGGACTGGCACCGGACCAACTGCTTGGCATGGTCACCAGTGATTGTGCGCGTATCCTGCGCATGGCAACGCGTGGGCGGATCGCGCCTGGAGCCGCTGCAGATGTGTTGATCGTGCGCGACCGCGGCGGCGAACCTGCCAGCAGCATCATCGGTTGCACGCGCAGCGACTTGCGTGCGGTGATTCGCGATGGCAAGCCGCGCATCGCCGATCCGGATTTTGCGCCGTGGTTCGGCGCGGCCGGCATCCGGACCGTGCCGGTGTTGCTGGACGGACGGCCCAAATTGCTCGATGCCACGCTGGCCGACCCCGCGGTGCTGGCGCTCGAACCCGGTCTTCAGCGTTTAACGCAGGAGCAGCCGGCGCAGGCCGCCGCGCAGGTTACCCATGCGCCGGTTGCCAATGGAGCGCTTTCGTGAGCGCAGTGCCGGTGCTCGAGCCCGCTGCTGCCTACGCACTGTGGGCGCAGGCGTATCCACCGCACGCGCACAACCCGGTGATGCTGGCCGAAGAGCGCGCCATGCTCGCACTGATGCCATCCAGCCTGCAGGGCCAGCACGTGCTGGACGCCGGCTGTGGCAGCGGCCGCTACATGCTGCACGCACTGCACCGTGGGGCCCGGCAAGTGACCGGTGTCGACCTGTCGCCGCAGATGCTGCACCGTGCCGGTACCGAGCTCGCACAGGACTGGCCGGCCGCACGCATCGTTCTGCAACAAGGCAGCCTGGATCATCTGCCGTTGCCCGATACGGTGGCCGACCTGAGCGTGTGCGGTCTGGTGGTGGGGCACCTGCAACAGCTATGGCCGGCGCTGGAAGAACTGCATCGCGTCACCCGCGTCGGCGGCATCGTGCTGTGCAGCGACGTCCACCCGATCGGCCACGCGCTGGGCTGGCGGCGCGACTTCAAGGCCGATGGGCAGCACTACGCGGTCCGCCACACCCCGCATCTCTATAGCCACTGGCATTCGGCATGCACCGCACTCGGGTTCGCGATCGAAGCCGTGTCCGAGCCGATACTGGATCCCGCGGATATCCCGGCCGGGGCACGTTTCGACAAGATGGCGCTGCAGGTGCCGGTTGCGCTGGTGCTACGGCTGCGACGGGTCGCGTGAGCAAGATCTTGCACACCGCAGTGGCTGTCTGTGCGTGGGTTACTGCCCGTCAGCGGCACGCTGCGGTCGCAGCGGCAAGCAGCAGCGACGTTGCGTCGATCGCCATCCAGGCGCTGCCGGCCCTATGAGCCTGCACGTCGCACAGCTGAATCTGGTTCCCACGCCCGATGGCCTGAACGTGGAGCAGGTGTTCGCGCAATGGCCGACGTTGGCAGATATCGCCGAAGCTGTCGCCAGTGCTGGCGTGCAGGTGTCGGTGATCCAGGCCTCCGCCTTGAACACCAGGTTGCGCCACCAGGGCGTGGATTACCGCTTCGTCGATCTGCACCAGCGTGGCAGCGCAGTCCGCGCCGGTACGCTAGCCGCATTGCTGCACGAGATCGATGCCGATGTGCTGCATGTACATGGTCTGGAATTCGCCGGCGACGCGCGGCGTCTGGCGCGCCTGCTGCCGCAGCTGCCGATCCTGCTGCAGGATCATGCCAACCGGCCACCACGCTGGTGGGCCAGGCGCCTGTGGCGCGCACGCTACGCGGCCGCAGCCGGCATCGCGTTCACCTCGCTGGAGCTGGCGCGGCCGTTCGTGCGTGCGCGCCTGTTTCGCCGCAGCACGCAGCTGTATGCCATCCCCGAATCGAGCAGCCGCTTCACCCCAGGCGACCGATTGCAGGCACGCGAGCAGACGCGGGTGCACGGTGACCCTTGTGTGGTGTGGATCGGCCATTTCAGTCCAGCCAAGGACCCGCTCTGTGTGCTCGATGCAGTGGCCATGGCTGCGCCTCTGTTGCCCGGTGTGCGGTTGTGGTGCGTGTTCGACCAGGCGCCGCTGATAGCGCAGGTGCAGCAGCGCCTGCGCGCCGATCCACAGCTGGCCAGATGCGTCCACTTGCTCGGCAAGGTCGAGCACGCACGCGTGCAGGAGCTGCTGCGTGCGGCGGATTTGTTTGTTTCTGCCAGCCATGCAGAAAGTTGCGGTTATGCCGCACTGGAAGCCTATGCCTGCGGCTGCCTGCCGCTGCTGACGGCCATTGCGTCGTTTCGTGCGCTCAGCGATGACGGCGCAGTGGGCGAGTTGTGGCCGGTCGGCGATGCATCGGCATTGTCGGAACTGTTGCTGCGCGTCAGTCGGCAACGCCCCTCGCGCGCACAGGTGCGTGCCCATTTCGACGCGCGCCTGTCGTTTGCCGCAGTGGGCCGGCGCTGGGCGCAGGCTTATACGCACTTGCGCGCGACCACGCCGGAGCGCACCGCATGAAGCTGGCCTTGGTGGTGCCAGGTGGTGTGGATCGGAGCGGGGAAGTCCGCGTGATCCCGGTGTTCCTGACCTTGATCGAGTGGCTGGCACGCAACCATGACGTGCACGTGTTCGTGCTGCATCAAGAGCCGCAGCCGGGCATCTGGCGCCTGCGCGGTGCCACGGTGCACAACATCGGCGCGCGTCGGACGCGGCTGCGCGCAATTGCCGCCATCTGCGACGAGCACCGGCGCGAACCGTTCGCTGTGATTCAGGCGATTTTTTCCGGCTATTGCAGCTTGATCGCGGTCACTGCCGCCAAGCTGCTACGCCGTCCCAGCATGGTGCATATCGCCGGCGGCGAGTTGGTGGCCTTGCATCGCATCGATTACGGCGGCCGCCGCAGATGGCGAGGGCGTCTGCGCGAGGCGGTGATCCTGCGGCTTGCCGACCAGGTAACGGCTGCCAGCGCGCCCATCATCGCTTCGCTGCAGGCACTGGGCATTGCTGCGCAACGCGTACCGCTGGGCGTGGATCTGCGCGCCTGGCCGCCGGCAGCGCCGCGCGCCCGTACCGGGCCGACCGCGCGCCTGCTGCATGTGGCAAGCCTCAATCCGGTCAAGGATCAGGCCACCTTGTTGCAGGCAATGGCCGCACTCAAGCGCGCCGGCGTTGCCTTCACCCTGGACATAGTGGGCGTCGACACATTGGGCGGTGCCATGCAGCGCCTGGTGCAGCAGCTCGGCTTGCAGCAACAGGTGCGTTTTCTCGGCTTCAAGACCCAGCGCGAGTTGCGCCCGATCATGCTGTCGGCCGATCTGCTGGTGCTGTCCTCGCTGCACGAAGCCGGGCCGCTGGTGCTGCTGGAAGCTGCCGTTGCAGGGGTTCCTACGGTGGGAACTGCGGTGGGGCATCTGGTCGAGTGGGCTCCTGTCTGCGCATTGGCGGTGCCGCCGGGCGACTGGGCCGGAATGGCAGAGGCCATCCGCCAGGTGCTCGGCGATGACGAACTGCGCTTGCGCCTTGCCTGGGCGGCGCAGTGCCGCGCCGTCCGCGAAGATGCTGCATTGACCACGCGCCTGTTCGAGCAGTTGTATCGCCAGCTGTGCGAGCAGCGGCCGCTGCCTGAAGTGCGTTGATGTGCGCGGCAAGGCAGGGCG
This sequence comes from Xanthomonas sp. A1809, assembly GCF_017746015.1. Lineage (NCBI taxonomy): Bacteria > Pseudomonadati > Pseudomonadota > Gammaproteobacteria > Lysobacterales > Lysobacteraceae > Xanthomonas > Xanthomonas sp. A1809. The sequence continues at coordinate 216,442 of NZ_JAGHWZ010000007.1, forward strand.
CTATCGTCGGTGATCTCGTGCGCTCGTGCCTTGAGCGAGGAGCGTGCTGGATATAAAACTCCTTGGCAGCTGACAAAACCACTGTGCAGCCGCCAGCCGGGTGCCACCGGTGCTCGGAATCGGCATGTGCCACGCGTACGCTGCGGTTCTGAGCGCGCCTTCCGCGCCCACCTGACCGCTGCTCGCTACGTTTTTGTTGCCGCGCTTAGCGCAGCCTCACGCCGGCTGCAGATAGCCATCCAGCGCCGCACGCACCACGTACAACATGTCCGTGCGCGGCACCGGTCTGGTCAGGCGCGTCACCAGGCGGCGCGCCTGGGTTTGGCGCACCCACGGCTGATCCTGCAGCCATAACTGGGTCTGCAGCATGTCCGCGCGCTCCTTGCGGCTTTCTGCCGAAGGCACCACACGGCTGTGCAGATACTGCCGCGCTTCGCCCAACGAGCGCGACCATTCGATGCCAGGCAGCGCCGATAGCCACAGGTTCGAGCACGATGCGGCAGTGAGCGTTTGCCGGGCTGCTCGCATGCGCAGCAGCGCAGGACAGTCAGCATGCAGGCGCGCCATCACCGCGGCCGGCACCACAGCGCGGTAATAGCGCTGCAGCAACAGCAGTGGCGGCAACGCCCACCATGGCGGCATGGCGCTGTCTTCCCACAATTGCTCCCAATCGCGCGGGCCCATGCGCGTTGCCAGCAAGGCAAGATCATGCAGATGCATCAGGCGAATGGTGCGGTGGCAGATGCCGCCTGCCGCATGCAGCAGCAAGTGACACATCAATGCGCCGATCGATGGATAGGGATTCAAGCCCGGTTGCGGCCGCTCCGGCCGGATTCGGTCAGTAATCTCCACGCTGCTCACCGGCAAACGTTCCTGGATGCGCGTGTGCAGCTCGATATTGATCGGCGCATCGCGGTGTTCGCCTAGCCCGGCCACTGCCTCGCCGTGCTGCGGCTTGAATACCTGGTGCTTCCACTGCTCGAAAGAAGCGACGTAGCCCAGTTCGCACAACAACGCCGCCGCTGCAGGCGCGTCGTCGGGTTCCACCAGCAGATCGATATCGGCCATCGGGCGGTCGCCAGGCAGATACACACCCAGTCGATGCAAAGCGGTTCCTTTCAATCCCACCAGCGCGACGCCCACGCTGCGGGCAGCGGTATCGATACGAGTCAGCAGCAGCGCGATGCGCCGATGGCGGTCTTCGACATGGCTGCGCTGTTCGCTCAGGAAGGCATTCCATTCGGCGTTCTGCCACAACGAGCGGCGCTGCAACAGCGGCGAAACGCCGTGCGCGGCCGCTGCCGCTGCCGCCAGCTGCCACTGCAGCCGGTCCCATTGCGGCAGTGCATCGCCTGGCTGGGCCAGCTCCAGAGCCAGCCGTTCGGTCGCCGTGTGCAGGCGGTGCTTGATGGTGCGAAGGGAGGGCTGCATGCGCGTGGTCCGGTCAGGCAAGGTGTCGATAGAAAAGTGTGGAAACGATCGCGCGCTAGCCCACCAGGACGGTGCTCAGGTGGCGTGGCTGACGCGCAGCACTGGGGGTCATCGGCTCGCTGCGGTGCCGGGCCTCACTGGCGATCAAGGCAGACCAGTGTGCTTCCAGTTGCTCCGACGCCTGCGCGAACGCATCGGCCGTGATCGTGGCACGCGCCTTTTGCAGATCGACCTGCCTGTGCAGCAGATCGCGGACGCTGCGATAGAACTCGGAGTCGTACGCGCCACGGAACATCATCGCCAGGTCGTCGCTATCCTGCCAGTGCGTCTTGCTGCCCAGCTGATTCTTTACTTCTTCGTAGAACTTGGTGCCGGGCAGGGGATACGACACGCTGACTCCGATGATGTCCGGATTGGCCTGCGTCACCAATGCGCGCGTGGCCAGGATGTCGTCGAGTTCCTCGCCCAGATAGCCCAGCTGGATGAAGAAACCCACGCGGATGCCCTGCGTGCCCAGGCGCTCACGTGCGGCGATGACCTCGCCGACCTGGGTGCCCTTGGTCATCTTGTCGAGAATGCGCTGGCTGCCGCTTTCCGCACCGATCCAGGCCTCCACGCAGCCGGCGCGCGCCAGCGCTGCGGCCATGCGTTCGCTGGCAAGGTCGGCACGGGTCTGGATGGTGAAGGGAACCGCGCCGTCGGCATCGCTCAATTGCTGCGCAAAGGTCTCCACCCAATCGATATGGAAGCCGAAGATGTCGTCGGCCATCCAGATATGGTCCGGCCGAAAGGTGCGTTTGAGGTGGATCATCTCTGCGGCCACCTCTTCGGCGCCGCGCCGCTTGTAGTGATTGCCCCAGATCGGCTTGGCGCACCAGTTGCAACGGAACGGGCAACCGCGCGAGGCGGCCATGTTCAAGCTGAAATGGCCATGCCGTTGTTGCCAGAAGCGCCGGTAGCGCGGCATATCCACCAGGTCCCATGCCGGCAGGCCGCTCAGCCGTGCGTCCGGTGGTTGCGCGCCGGGATGCACGCGCACTGCCGCAGGCTGGCTGGTGGCGATCTGCGCAACTCCCTCCAGCCAGTGGTCGGTGGTGATATCCGGCTTCGCTTCGATGCGCTCCAGCAACGAGATCAACGGGGCGATGCCTTCGCCGATCAACACCGCATGCGCGCCTGCGGCCAGGAACGCATCCGGGTTGTCGGACGCATCCGAGCCGGCCACCAGCACGCGGCAGCCGGCGGCACGGGCCTGCGCGATCATGCGGCAGGCGGCCTCGCGCATCCGGCTCAGGCACATCTTGGTGAGGAAGTTGAAGTTGTCTTCGTAGAAAACAACCAGATCCGGCTGCGCAGCGCGCAGTGCGGCGGTGTAGTCCTCCACATCGTTGGCCAGCATTGCATCGAACAGGCTCACTGCATGCCCACGCTCGCGCAGCAGCGCTGCGATCTGCAACGTCGCCAATGGCGGATACGGCTTGCCGCGCTCCCATTGCTTGGGGTCGTAACGCAGGAAATACGAATGACTGACCTGGATCTTTACCATCGGCACAAGGCTCTCGTTCTCTCGCCAGGCGGGCGCAGCAGCGGCGTGCGCAGACACCGGCATTCGGCTCGGCAGTAGGTGCGGATGCAGGCCGCTTTGGTTGCGTCGCGTTGCATGCGGGCAAGGCTGCGGCGAGGCAACCTTTCTGTAGGAAAGCGGCACCCATCGGCTGATTCAGTGCATCGGATGAAGGCATGCCGCAGTCGGCTGCATGGGCGCAACACACGCCGCTGAACGATGGCTCAGCCGCCATCGCAGCAGGGGCCGCAGTAGCGGCAGATCCGTTCGGCGAGCATCGCCCGCGGCGCTTGGGCGTGCGCCGGCAGATTCTCGGCGCGCTGTTTCATTTCCACAGCGATAGCCAAGCACTGCTGGCGCTGGTCGATGCCGCCTACGCGGGTTTGCCCGCGCATCGGCTGCCGGGCGCTCCGGAATTTCATGTCACATTGGACCTGCTGCCGCGTGCGCCGGGCCGCACCGATGCCGAGCCGCCGCCTGTGCGCACGCACGCCAGCGGCGGCCTGCTGTGCGGCGTCGTGGATGCGTGCAATTACCTGATGCTCTCGGTGCCACAGCGCCGCGCGATGCTGGTGGTGTCCGAGGACATGCTTGCCCGCGCGTATCACGTGCGTTACGAACTGATCGAATTCGCCGTATTCCTGCTGGCTGCGCGTGGCATTGGGCTGGTGCCGCTGCATGGCGCTTGTGTAGGTCGACGCGGACGCAGCGTGTTGCTGCTTGGCGCCAGCGGTGCGGGTAAATCGACCTTGGCCTTGCACAGCCTGTTGCATGGCCTGGACTTTGTCGCCGAAGACGGTGTCTTTGTGGCGCCCGATAGCCTGCTCACCACCGGTGTGGCCAATTTCCTGCATCTGCGTGCCGAAGCGCTGGGTCTGGTCGACGCGCCCACGCGCGCATGGATCAGCGCATCGCCGGTGATCCGGCGTCGCAGCGGCGTGGAAAAATTCGAGGTCGATCTTCGCCATCGCCACGCGCATCTCGCGCCCAAGCCGATGCGGTTGCATGCGGTCGTGATGGTGTCCAGGTCGCCGGCCATCGCATCGGCACAGCGCCTGGTCGCGGTGCCTGGCGAGCAAGTCGCCGCCTGCCTGGCCCACGATCAACCGTACGCCGCCGGTCAGCCCGGCTGGCAGCGCTTCGTCGAACAGGTGCGGCGCATCGGCATGTTCACCTTGCACCGTGGCACGCATCCGCAGGCATCGGTGGATGCGCTGCTGCAGCTGTTGCAATGAGTGGCCGTATGCAAGCGTCCTGGAACGCCACCGGTCCGCAGACCCGCATCGCGCACTGGCGCCTGCATGTTGCGCACGAATGAGCCGCTGGCGATGACCGCCATCCGGCGCATGCGCGTTGCATTGCACCAGTTCGCGAGCACGCTGGTGCCTGCAGACATGCCGATGATTGCGCTTTACGTCGCGTTGTCGCTGGCTGCCGCGTTGGCCGGCAGCGTGGTGGCGGTGTGCCTGCTGCCGCTGGTGCAGCCAGGCCACAGCGTGCAACTGGTGGGCTATCGCCTGGCCTTGCCGGGCGGGCTGGCGATGCAGGCGTGCCTGTTCATTGCGGTGAGCCTGCTGTTTGCCGTGTTGCGCTGGCAGAGCGCGCGACTGGCCGCGCAGTTGACCAGCCGCTATGCCATCGGTTTGCGCGCGCGCGTGCATGCGGCATTGATCGATGCGCCGTTGCCGACCCTGTCCGGGGCCAGCTCGGCAGAAATCGCCAACGTGCTCACGTACAACATCGAGATCGCCACGCAAGGCTTCGGCGCCGTGCTGCAGCTGCTGGTCGCGGCCATCACTGCGCTGGTGAGCGTGTGCATCGCAGTGCTGATTGCACCTGTGCTGTTGATCACCACCCCACTGCTGGCGGTGCTGGCAGGGTTGGGTTTGCGCTTCTCCAGCAGTCGCGCACAGGCACGCCTCAGTCGCGCGTATGTGGCCGACATGACGCAGCTCTTCTGGCTCAGCGAAGATTTTCCGCGTCGCTTGCGCCACGTACGCTCGTTTCAGCGCGAAGGCCTCGAAACCCGCCATTACGAGCGCATTTCGGCGCGACTGGGGCAGGGGTATGCGCAACAGCAAGCACTGGTTGCCGGCAGCCGCCTGCTGCTGGAACTTGCCGCGGTGGTCGCCATCGCCGGCATCCTGATGCTGGCCAATCGCTGGCAGGGGGGCGAGCGTGCTGCGCTGATCACCGTCAGTCTATTGCTTGGCCGTCTGCTGCCGTACCTGGTCACCACGCGGCAGAGCCTTCAGCAGTTGCGTTCGGCGTGGCCGGCGCTGCAGCTGTGGCGCCGCTATGTCGACCTGGGCGCTGCGCGGGTACACGTTCCGGAGCAAATGGCCGAACCACTCACGGCTGCGCTGCATATCGAACACATCGGGCTGGCGCCGCCACTGCCCCAATGCGCGATCGAATCGATATTGCTGGTACCAGGCCAGATGACCCTGGTGGTCGGTGCCTCCGGCGTGGGCAAGAGCAGTCTGATGGATGTGCTCTCCGGGCAGACGCCGCCGGCGCAGTTCGTGGCGCACATGGGCGGACGACGGCTGACATTCTCGGCATATCGACATCTGGTGCGACACAGCGCCTACATCGGCCAGGGCGTGCGGCCGTGGCAGCGCACGGTGCGCGACTGCCTGCAGTGGGTGCTGCCCGCAGCGTCCGACGCACGCATGTGGGAGGTGCTGGCCGATGTGGGCCTATGTCCGCGGCTGCAGCGCGATGCGCAAGGCCTAGACACGCCGATCAACGCGCAGGACGGGCGCCTCTCGGGCGGCGAATCGCAACGCCTGTTGCTGGCGCAGGTGCTGCTGCGTCGGCCGACCCTGGCCGTGTTGGACGAAGCAACCAGCGCGCTGGACGCCGATGCCGAACATCAGGTGCTGAGCACCTTGCGCGCGCGTTTGCCGGACACCGTGCTGGTGGTGGTTTCGCATCGCACCAGCTTGGCCGCCGTGGCCGATCGCATGGTGAACTTGGATGGTGCGCCTGTTCGGCGGGTGCATATCAGTTCGCCGGAAATTGCCACGCCGTACGATGTGCGCTAGGCCCGTCACACGCTGGCGGGTCGGTGGCTTTGCAAGTCGCTGACAGTACATAGCGCGCAATCATCGGGCTCAAGTCGAAGACACGCAGGCACCGGATGGGCCGGTCACGCGGCACACCGGCTGCGCACGCCAGGCGTGCGCCTGGTCACTGTGTCAGCCGTTTTATCCCGCAATCTCTTCCAGCGCCCGATTGCGCGTGCGCGGCCCGAACGCGGCAATCACGCTTGCCACGATCGACATGCTGAGCGCGATGAAGGCCAGCACCCCGTGGCTGCCAACCTGCGTCAGCAACCAGCCGATCAGCACGCTGCTCACCGCCGTGGAGAGGCGACTGAAGGAATAACAGAAGCCCACTGCTCGTGCACGCAAGCCGGTCGGGAACAGCTCCGCCTGATAGCCGTGATAGGCAAAGCTCATCCAGGCGTTGCAGAACGCGACCATCGCCCCGCACAGCACCATGCCGACTGCCTGATGCTGCAACGCGAACAGCCCACCGAACACAACAGCGCCCAGCGCCGATGCGGTGATCTGCCATTTGTTTTCCCAGCGCTGTGCAAAACGCAGCAACAGCAATGGCGCCAGCGGGTAGGCCAACGAGATCGCAAACGAGTACGCCAGGCTTTTGGTCACCCCGGCCCCGGTGCCCTGCGCCGAAATCAGCGCAGGCAACCAGTTGCCGAAACCGAAGAAGCCAATCGCCTGAAACACATGGAAGACCACCAACATCCCGATGCGCCCCCGATACGGCGCACGCCACAGCAGTGCGCTGGGCACTACACCGGCCGGCGCAGGTGTGGCCGCCTGCGGCGCGGGCAGTGGCGCACCCACATCGCGCGTGCAGCGCGCTTCCAGTTCGGTCACCACTGCATCGGCTTCTGCGTGCCGGCCGTGTGCGGCCAGCCAGCGCGCCGATTCCGGCAAGCGGCTGCGCAGCCACCAGATCGCCAGCGCAAACGCACCGCTGAGCAACACCACCCAACGCCAGCCGCTCACGCCCAGCGGCGCAGACGGCACCAACATCCACGCGGTCAGCGCGACCGTCGGAACCGCCAGAAATTGCACGAAAAATGCAAATGCGAACGCCGCGCTGCGCATGTGCCGCGGTACCAGTTCGGACAGATACGTATCGATGGTGACCAGTTCGATTCCCAACCCGATGCCGACCACACAGCGCAGCACGATCACACCGCTGGCAGTGCTCTGCAGACCCATCGCCACGGTCGCAGCGGTGTACCAGATCAAGGCGAAGGTAAACACCGGGCGACGCCCGAACCGGTCGGCAAACGGGCTCAATAGCGCGGCACCGACAAACAACCCAAGGAAGGTGGCCGCCGCGAATGCCGCTTGATCGGACATGCCGAACGCGCCATCGGCGCCGCTGGCAAAAATGCCGTCGCCAATCAGCCCGGGGCTGATGTAGGCGGTCTGGAACAGGTCATACAACTCGAAGAACCCGCCCAGCGCCAGCAACCCCACCAGCCGCCACAGCGTGGCGCTGGCGGGCAACCGGTCGATCCGGGCGGCGATCTGCGCGGAAGGCGAGGGCTGTTCGGGGGGCGCTAAAACACTCGGAGACATGGGCAGGCAGGCGCAGGTAGGGCGGTCTCATCATAGCCAGCGTCCAGATGGCGCAGCGGGCACACTTCGTCGCACGGTCAATGCGTTCGTCTGTGGCAAGAGGGCACTGGGCATCCAAGGTGCGCGCAGCCGACCAGGCAACAGCACTCTTCCTCACAATCGCGCCCGCACCGCCCTTGTCAGCAGCAAGCTCAACAACGCCGCTGTCGCGAGTGGAACCAAGCACGTGCACCTCATGCGTTGTCCGACTGCTGGAATGCTGTAATCCCTCACGGCACCAACAGGCCGCTGGCAATGCCGCCGGGCCAGCCCCATCTCTGGCATATCACTCTTTTCGGAGTCATTCGATGACCCCCATTTCCGTGCTCGATCTGGCGCCGGTCTGCGAAGGCAGCGACACCACCCACGCTTTCGCGAACATGCTCGATCTGGCCCAGCACGCCGAGCGTTGGGGCTATCAGCGCTACTGGCTGGCCGAACACCACAACATGCCAGGCATCGCCAGCGCCGCCACTGCCGTGCTGATCGGTCACGTCGCCGGCGGCACCAAGACCATCCGCGTGGGTGCCGGCGGCATCATGTTGCCCAACCACGCGCCGCTGCAGGTGGCCGAACAATTCGGCACGCTGGCCTCGTTGTATCCGCAGCGTATCGACCTGGGCCTGGGCCGTGCGCCGGGCACCGATCAGCCCACCGCACGCGCCTTGCGCCGCTATTTCGACAGCGCCGATCACTTTCCGCAGGACGTGGCCGAACTGATGCGCTATTTCGCGCCGGCGGTGCCGGGGCAGCTGGTGCAGGCCGTGCCCGGCGCCGGGCTGGAGGTGCCGGTGTGGCTGCTGGGGTCGAGTCTGTTCAGCGCACGCCTTGCCGCCGCGATGGGGTTGTCGTTCGCGTTCGCCTCGCATTTCGCCCCCGACGCGATGGACGACGCGGTGGCGATCTATCGCCGCGAATTCCGCCCGTCCGCACAGCTGGCCAAGCCACACGTGATGCTGGCCCTGAATGTGGTGGCGGCCGAGACGCAGGCGCAGGCACGCCGTCTGTTCACCACTCAGCAGCAGAGCTTCGTCAATCTGCGCCGCGGCAAGCCGGGCAAGATCCCGCCGCCCATCGACGATATCGACAGCTTCTGGCAGCCGCATGAACGTGCCGGGGTGGAGCGTGCACTGGCCTGCACGGTACTCGGCGATGCCGAGCAGATTGCGCGCGGCGTGGCAGAGTTCATCGAGCGTCACACGCCCGACGAGCTGTTGTTCACCGCCAACATCTACGACCACGCCGCGCGTCTGCGTTCCTTCGAAATTGCCGCGGCCGCGTGCCGCGAGCTGGACGTGACCTTGGCGTGATTCACGTCGCTTTGCGCGGCGATCGGCTGTGATGCGTGCACATCCATTGGGAAGACCAGCATGCAACTTCAGCAACGCAGCGAGAGCATTAAGCAGTTGGCCGAGTTGATCCGCGGGGTGGACATCGCGATGTTCACCACCGTCTCGGCCGACGGCAAACTGGTGAGCCGGCCGCTGGGCACGCAGGAAGTCGAGTTCGATGGCGACCTGTGGTTCGCCACCGCCGCCGACAGCCCGAAAGTGGCGGAAATCGCCGCTGATCCGCGCGTCAACGTGGCCTATGCGTCGGCCTCGAAGAACACGTATGTCTCGGTAGCCGGCACCGCACGCGTGGTCCACGACCGCGCCAAGATCGAAGAGCTGTGGTCGCCGGCAATGAAGGTGTTCTTCCCCGGCGGCAAGGACGACCCGAACCTGCGCTTGATCCATGTGCGCGCCGAATCGGCCGAATACTGGGACGGCCCCAGCGGGCTGCTCGGCAAGGCGCTGTATTTCGTGATGACGGCGGTCACCGACGATACCGGCAGCCTGTCGGACAACCGCGTGGTCGATCTGAAATAACTGCGTCGCAAGCGACGCGCCGGACGCGCTGCGCTCAGCGCCAGGCGTCCGGCCACCAATCGCGAATCAGATCCACCAGCTGGTCGGAGGTGACCCCGAACACGGCCACCGAGATCAGCGCAGCTGCCCAGCCCACCAGCATCAGCGCACCGTCGCGCTCGAGCAGGGCCAGCGCGAACAGCAGCAGGATCAGGCCGAAGATGTAGTTGGTGAAGGGGATCGGCAGCGTCAGCAGGATGCCGACCAGCACCAGGAGCAAGCCGGTGAGGAGCTGCGCCGGCATCCGGTCCAGCATGCCATGCAACCGCGGTTTGAGCAGGCGATCCAGGCGTTGCAGCGTCGGTCCCAGTTTGGCCACGAAGCGCTGGCTGGTCCGACGGCGCGGCCCGCGTTCGCCGATGAAGCGCGGTACCCACGGCTTGCGCAGGCAGCACATCATCTGCAGCCCGATCAGGATGGTCAGCGGTCCGCTGATGCCACCGGCGACGCCGGGAATCGGAATGAACGAGGGCAGGATCGCAAGAAACAGGAACACGCCGAAGGCGCTTTGCTGCAGGTCGGCCAAGATCTCGCGAACGCGCAACACCTGGTCCGGATCACCTTCGCTGAAGGCTGCCAGCAGGCTGCGGATGCCTTCGTTGCGGTAGCGCATCTGCTCGCTGGCATCATCGTGCGGTGCACCGCCGTCACCCGACGATGTCATCGCTGTCCTCGTCGCCCACCCGGCTCAGCAGCAACTTGTCCACGCGCGCACCGTCCAGGTCGACGATCTCGATGCGCCAGCCGGCCCAATCGAAGAACTCGCCGGCCTGCGGAATGCGCCCGAAATAGTAAATGCACAGGCCCGCAAGCGTGTGGTAATCGCCCTCGTCGGCGTCGGGCAGTTCGGCACCGAGGACTTCGCGCAATTCTTCCACCGGCAGCGACCCGTCGATCAACAGCGAGCCGTCCGCGCGCGTGACCACCAGCGCGTCCTCGTCGGTATTTTCCACCGCCTGCAGGCGGCCGACCACTGCGCCCATCAGGTCGCTGATGGTCACCAATCCGCGGATTTCGCCGTATTCGTCGACCACCAGCGCCATCGACTGCTGTTCTTCGCGAAAGATTTCCAGCAGCTTCATCGCGTGCGTGGATTCGGACACGAACAAAGTGTCGCGCAGCGCCTGGAACAGGTGCGCGCCGTGGCCGTCCATGCGCGTGACCAGCGATTTGACTTCCAGCACGCCGGCAATGTCCTGGTCGCTGCCGCGGTACACCGGGTAGCGCGAAAATTCGTGCTCGCGCATGACCTGCAGATTGCGTTCCGGCTCGGCGTTGGCGTCCAGCCAGGCGATGCGGTTGCGCGGGGTCATCAGGCTGTCGGCGGTACGATCGCCCAGCCGCATCACGCGATTCATCATGTCGCGCTCGTGCGCGTCGATCACCCCGGCCTCGTGGCTTTCGGCCACCAGCATGCGGATCTCTTCCTCGGTGACCGAGGCCGACTCGTCCTTGCCCATGCCCAGCATGCGCAGGACCAGGCGGGTGGAGCGCGCCAGCACCCACACCCCGGGCGCGGCGATCTTGGCCAGCCAGGCCATCGGCACCGCGACAACGCCTGCGATGTCTTCGGAATTGCGCAGCGCCAGCCGCTTGGGCACCAGCTCGCCGAAGATCAGCGTCAGGAACGTGATCAGCGCCACCGCCAGGGTGCTGCCGATCACCACCGAATACGGGCGCGGCTTGCCGACCAGTTCGAACGTGCCCGCCAAGGCCGGGAACACACCCTGCAGCCAGCTGGCGATGGCTTCGCCGATCGCCTCGCCGCCGAACACGCCGGTCAGGATGCCGATCAGGGTGATGCCGATCTGAACCGTGGACAGGAAGTTTTCGGGGCTTTCGGCCAGGGCCAGGGCCCGCGCGGCGCGCTTGCTGGAGCCGGCCATCTGCTTCAGGCGGCTCTTGCGCGAGGTCATCAACGACATCTCCGACATGGCGAAGAAGCCATTCAGCACGATCAGGGCGATGACGATCAAAAACTCAACCACGGGCGTCTTCCCCGGTTAGTGAAGGGGAGGGCGGGGGAGCACTGGGGCTACCGGCGGGCGCACAGGCCGGGCGGCAACACGGGGGGATAGGGTCGTCTTCCATAGGGTGCGCCCGAAGGCGCGGGGGCATGGTAGCAAACCACAGGGTGGTTCGAGCCGGGAAATGTCGATGTGAAGGCCGCTCCCGGCGCGAGATACCCAGAGAGGTCATGGAACGGTCATAATTCGCGTCTGGCGCCGTCTCTCCCTCGACGGCAGGAAGTTGTCCACCCATGTTCTCGTTGCAGACCATCTTCGGTTCCGGCAAGCAGTTCTATGCGCTTCTGAACGAAGCGGCGCAGGCCGCCTACGACAGCACCAGGGCGTTGCACGCCATGATGCGCGAGTCCGACCGCCAACCGGCGCTGGACGCCTTCAAGCTGGCCCGCCTGCGCGAACGCGCCGCCTCCGACAAGATCGGCCAGGCGCTGGTGGATAGCTTCATGACCCCGATCGAACGCGAAGACATCGAGGCGTTGGGCTCGGCGTTGTACAAGATTCCCAAGCAGGTCGAGAAATTCGCCGACCGCTACTCGCTGGCGACCAAGCACCTGGAACACATCGACTTCGCTCCGCGCGCGGCGATGCTGGAGCAGGCCGCCGCGGTGGTGGTGGAGATGGTGGCCGACCTGCCGCACATGAACATCGACCGCATGACCGCGCTCAACGACAAGCTGCGCATGCTCGAAAACGAAGCCGACCGGCTGATGCTGGAGCTGTATCGCGACATCTATTCCGGCCGGCTGGACACGTTGCAGATGTTCCTGCTCAAGGAGTTCTTCGAGATTCTGGAAAAGGCCATCGACCGCTGCCGCGAGGCCGGTGTGGTGGTCTACCAGATCGTGCTGAAGAACAGCTGAGGTCGCCGCGTGCTTACCTTAGTTCTGGTGGTGATCCTGGCCGCGTTGGTGTTCGAGTTCATCAACGGCTTCCACGACACCGCCAACTCCATCGCCACCGTGGTCGCCACCAAGGTGCTCTCGCCCGGTTGGGCGGTGATGCTGGCCGCCGGCATGAACCTGATCGGCGCGCTGACCGGCACCGCCGTGGCGCTGACGATTGCTTCCGGCCTGCTCAACACCAACGTGGTCGACGTCACTCCGCAGGTGATCCTGTGCGCCCTGCTGGGCGGCATCATCTGGAACCTGATCACCTGGTGGAAGGGCCTGCCGTCGTCGTCCTCGCATGCCTTGATCGGTGGCTTGTGCGGCGCCGGCCTGGCCGCGGCGCACAACAACTGGGACGCGCTGATCTGGTCGGAAAACATCGGCAACTGGGCCAAGAACAAGGGCCTGTTGTGGAAGGTGTTCGTCCCGATGATCACCTCGCCGATCGCCGGTTTCGTGCTCGGCATCGTGGTGATGGTGCTGCTGTGGGCGATCATCGCCGGCATGTCCAAACTCGGCGGCCCGATCGGGCGGCTGGCGCGCCCGCGCTGGGTCAATGCGTTCTTCGGCAAGGCGCAGATCGCCTCGGCCGCGTACATGGGCTACGCGCACGGCCACAACGACGCGCAGAAGACCATGGGCATCATCGCCATGACCCTGATCGGCGCGCAGTCGGCCGGTGCGCTGGACGATTTGCCGAGCTGGTTGTCGTTCCTGCATCCGGGCACCGGCCTTGCCGCCGGCGCCGGTATCCCGATGTGGATCGTGCTGACCTGCGCGGTGGTGATGGCCGCAGGGACGGCGTCGGGCGGCTGGAAGATCATCAAGACGCTCGGCCACAAGATGGTCAAGCTGCATCCTATCCACGGCTTTGCCGCAGAAACCAGCTCGGCGACGGTGCTCACCGTGGCGGCGCATTTCGGCATGCCGGTATCCACCACGCACAGCATTTCCACCGCCATCATGGGGGTGGGTTTTGCCAAGAACCCGCGTTCGCTGCGGCTGGGGGTGGTCGAGCGCATCGTCTGGGCCTGGATTCTCACCATCCCGGCCGCTGGCGGCGTGGCGTATCTGATCCTGACGCTGTTCGAGCTGTTCGGCTGGACCTGAGCGATGCCGCGGTGCGCTCACGCACCGTCGGCAGACTGCGCCGCCGTTGCCGTATCGACCTGTTTGCGGCAGGTTGCCCGCATGCCATGAGTGAGACCCTTTCCCGATGATGCTTGCCCTGGTGTGCGTGTTGTTCGGGTTTGCCTGGTTGATCGACCGCCGCGGATTGCGGCGGTTCTCCCGCGTGCTGGGCCTGGCCAGCTTACTGCTGGTGTTCGCGGTGGGCTGCGGTCCGTTGCCCTCCTGGATGCTGCAACACCTGCAACGCACCGGGGTCAATGATTTCAACGCGTGGGGCGCGCGCAACGTCATCGTGCTGCTGGGTGCCGGCACCGTGCGCCCGGAAGGCCGCGATGCGGTGGCCGAAGCCAATCTGTTCGCCTACGGCCGCATCGTCGAATCGGCACGGCTGTACTGGCAATGCCGGCACAGCGGGGGCGATTGCAAGATCGAGATCAGCGGCGGCGATGCACGCGGCCTGGGCCTGTCCGAAGCGGTGGTCTACCAGCGTGTCTTGCTGGGCCTGGGCATTCCGCGGGCAGATCTGATCATGGAGCCGTCGAGCATGAACACCTGGCAGAACGCGCAGTTCAGCCAGCCCTTGCTGCGCGCCTACCGGCCCGATCGCATTGCGCTGGTGTCCTCGGCCACGCATCTGCGTCGCGCCGAATTGTATTTTCGCCATTTCGGCATCGATGCCACACCGGTGCGCGCCGATTGGCTGACCGCCACCTGGTCGATCCTGCCGCAGAGCTACAACTTCACGCTGGCCGATGTGGCCCTGCACGAATACCTGGGCATTGCGCGCTATCAGGTCTACCAGTGGTTGGGGTGGAACGTGAAGGCTAGCGAGCCTGGTGCGTTGTGATTGGGGAGCCGGGATTTGGGATTGGGGATTGGTAACAGCTGGTGCGCTGCTAGATCTGCTTGGCTGATGTACTTGCGACGGTGCTTGCCAGTTCCAGATTGACGATGGCAACGCAGATGCGCGGCACTCGGAAACGATGGTGCTGCCCGACGGCTTGGTCGCCGGCCGCGTGTGCGGCCGGCGCTGGCTGCGCTCAGCGCGTTTCGTACATCGCCTTGACGTCGTCACGGAACGCGGCCTGGCTGTCGGGGCGGTTGTAGAACATGTGGCCGCCGGGATATTCGCGTACCTGCACGCGTTTGCTGTCGCTGCCCATGGCCGGCATCTGGTCCACCGTCAGGACCGAACCCATGAACGGGCAGGAGAGGTCGTTCCAGCCGTGCGCGATCAACACGCGCAGCTTCGGATCGATCGCCACCGACTGACGCAGCTGGGTCACTGCGCCTTTGCGAAGCTCGTCGTTCCAGTCCCAGAGCTTGTTCACGTCGTAGTTGAGCGCGCGATACTGCGCATCGATCTTCCAGCCGACCACGCGGGTGACGAAGTCCACCATTGCGGTGGTGGTGGGCGCAATGATGCTGTCCAGCAGCGGGTCGTTGGCGCGTTGTTCGGCATCGTTGGGAAACGGGTCGAAGGCGGTCACGTTGGAATCGTAACGGCTGCCCAATTCGCCCTTGTCACGAAACACTTCGCGCAGATAGGCCTGGGTTTCCAGGCGTCCACCGGAGCGCCGCACATATGCCGGGTCCAGCCCGGTCATGCGGGTGACCTGCTGCAGCATCGCTTCGGTGGCCTGCGGGTCGGTGCGTCCTTTCATCAGCGCCACCGCGTAATCGCCGCGGGTGTAGTCGATCACCTGGCGCATCGCGCTGTCGCTGAGCTGGCCCTGGCGCTCCAGGTGCGCAGCGGCGATCGAGGGAAGCGTCAGCATCCATGCCAGGGGCGACACATCGCCGTTGTCGTCCAGGGTCGGGTTGAGATACGGCGACACCAGCACCACGCCGTTCATCGCCACGCCTAGCTGCGTCTGCAGGTAATGGGTAATGCGCGGGCCGCGGAAGCCGCCATAGCTTTCGCCGACCAGATACTTGCGCGCCTGCAGGCGGCGGTTCTTGAGCAGCCAGTCGTAGATCACCCGCGAGAGATATTCCACATCCGCCTGCGGATTGTAGAACTGCTTCTTGGCATCGTCGTCGCCGATCAGCGCGCGGCTGAAGCCGGTGCCCACCGGGTCGATGAAGACCAGGTCGGTGAAGTCCAGCCACGTGCCCGGGTTGTCGCGCAGTGTGGCCGGTGCCGACGCACTGTCGCCCTCGGCGCCGAAACCGACGATCTTCGGCCCGATCGCGCCCATGTTGAGATACACCGATGCGGCGCCCGGCCCACCGTTCAAGGCGAAGGTCACCGGGCGGTCCTTGCCATCGACGGTATAGGCGGTGAATACCACTTCCCCCGTGGTCTTGCCTTGCGCATCGCGCACCGGCAACGTGCCGACCGTGGCGGTATAGCTCAGGTTGCGGCCAGCCACGCGTGTGCTCTGGCGCACGCTGGCGTCTGCCGGCAATGGCGCCTGTTTGGCGGCAGCGGCATCGGGTTTGGCATCGCTTTTATCGGTTTTGTCTGGCGCTTCGGCCAGCGCTGTCCCGCTGAACAGCACGCAGGCCAGCAGGCCGGCACGGAGAAAGAAGGGCATGGGCATCGACGTGATTGCAGGGAAGCGCCGATGCTAGGCTGCTGCAGAGCCCGGTGGATGTGCAGGAAGGCATGGATGTCGCGCGGACCGAGGTGGTACGCAAAGGCAGGTGTGTGCGGCCCGCCGAAATGAGCGCCCATGCAAGGCGCTTCCTTCTCCCGTCGAGACATTGTCCCGCCTGATGCGGACGGTGCTCCGAAGGGGAATGAGGGTGCGGGCGAAGCCTCGTGCTACTCACTTCGCAAGTGCATACGCCCGTACCCAAACGCCGCGCTGCGCCCCGCCCTCGCTTGCGGCGCGGGCGCTCGAAGGCGCGCGCAGGCCGTGCCTTCTCGCCTGGGTGGGAGAGGGGCTATCGGTTTCCAGCACTCAGACTTCAAGCGAGGCCAGATCGCCCTTGGTCTCCAGCCACTGCTTGCGGTCGCTTGCGCGTTTTTTGGCCAGCAGCATGTCCATCAACGAACGCGTCTGCTCGCCGTCGTCGATGGTCAGCTGCACCAGTCGACGCGTGTCCGGGTGGATGGTGGATTCGCGCAGCTGCTGCGGATTCATTTCGCCCAGGCCCTTGAAGCGGGTGACGCTGATCTGGCCCTTCATCTTTTCGCGCGCGATCTTGTCCAGCAGCGTGGTCTTTTCTTCTTCGTCCAGCGCATAGAACACCTGCTTGCCCACATCGACGCGGAACAAGGGCGGCATCGCCACGAACACGTGGCCGGCGGCCACCAGCGCGGGGAAATGCTGCAGGAACAGCGCCGTCAGCAGCGTGGCGATATGCAGGCCATCGGAGTCGGCGTCGGCCAGGATCACCACCTTGCCGTAGCGCAGCCCGGTGATGTCGTCCTTGCCCGGGTCGCAACCGATCGCGATCGCCAGGTTATGCACTTCCTCGGAGGCCAATACGCTGCCGGAAGCCACTTCCCAGGTGTTGAGGATCTTGCCGCGCAGCGGCAGGATGGCCTGGAAATCCTTGTCGCGCGCCTGCTTGGCAGAGCCGCCGGCCGAATCGCCTTCGACCAGGAACAGTTCGGTACGCGACAGATCCTGGCTGATGCAATCGGCCAGCTTGCCGGGCAGGGCAGGGCCCTGGGTGACCTTCTTGCGGACGATCTGCTTTTCGGTCTTCAACCGTGCGCTGGCGCGATCGATGGCGATCTGCGCGATCTTCTCGCCGATCTCCACGTTCTGGTTGAGATACAGGCTGAAGGCATCGTGCGCAGCACCTTCGATGAAGCCGGCAGCCTGGCGCGAGGACAGGCGTTCCTTGGTCTGACCGGAAAACTGCGGATCGGTCATCTTCAGGCTGAGCACGAAGGTCACCCGGTCCCAGACATCTTCCGGTGCCAGCTTGACGCCGCGCGGCAGCAGATTGCGGAAATCGCAGAACTCGCGCAGCGCATCGGTCAGGCCCGAACGCAGGCCATTGACGTGGGTGCCATGCTGCGCGGTGGGGATCAGGTTGACGTAGCTTTCCTGCACCAGCTCGCCTTCCGGCACCCAGGCCGCGGCCCAGTCGACGATTTCGGTGTCTTTTTTCAGGCTACCGACGAATAGGTCGGCCGGCAGCAGCTCGTGCTCGGCCATCTCACCCTTCAGGTAATCGCGCAGGCCGTTTTCGAAATACCAGCTGTCCTGCTCGCCGGTTGCCTCGTCGTGCAATTTGACGGTCAGGCCGGGGCACAGCACCGCCTTGGCGCGCAGCAGGTGCCGCAACGCACGCACATTGAATTTGGGCGTATCGAAATACTTGGGGTCGGCCCAGAAACGCAGCCGCGTGCCGGTATTTTTCTTGCCGACGGTACCCACCACTTCCAGCTTGGACGCGGCGTTGCCATCGCGAAACTCCATGCGGTGCTCGCTGCCTTCGCGCTTGATGAACAGTTCGACCTTGGTCGACAGCGCGTTGACCACGCTCACGCCTACACCGTGCAAGCCACCGGAGAAGGTGTAGTTGCGGTTGCTGAACTTGCCGCCGGCATGCAGCCGGGTCAGGATCAGCTCCACGCCCGGAATCTTCTCTTCCGGATGGATGTCCACCGGCATGCCGCGGCCGTCGTCGGACACTTCGCAGCTACCGTCCTTGTACAGCGTGACTTCGACCTGCTTGGCGTGGCCGGCCAGCGCCTCGTCGACAGAGTTGTCGATCACTTCCTGCGCCAGATGGTTCGGGCGCGCGGTGTCGGTATACATGCCGGGGCGGCGTTTGACCGGGTCCAGGCCCGACAGCACTTCAATATCGGCGGCGTTATAACGGGTGTTCATGCATCTCGTTGGCACGTGAAACGACGCGCAAGTGTGGGGGCTGAGCCGATTTTTTGCACGCGACCGGCGTTCAGTGGGGGGCCGGGCAGCATTGGCTACCCTGGCGTTGGTTTCGCAATCAAACGTCCCCACCTGAGGATGTCACCGAAGCCAAAGAGGACGCCATGAAGTTCAAGCACATCCTGATGCTCACCCTCGGTGCGGCCGCAGTCGCAGCGCTTCCCGCCATGGCCCAGGCCGCTCCGCAGCAGACCGGACAGGGCGCCGCAGCTCAAAAGGCCGATGACGCGAAGGCCAAGACCGAAGCCGAACGCAAGGCCGAACGCCGCGCTGCCGCCGCTGCGCAGAAGCCCAAGGCCGACAGCGCCCCGCGCGAGGAAGAGGAAGAAGAAAAGCCTGCACGCTGATCGCGCGGCCTAGCGGCCAGGTGCCACCGACGCCCCGGCATTGCCGGGGCGTTCGCTTTTGGGGCAGCTATGTAAGACCACGCAGCATTCGCCCTGTTGGCGTAGCCGGTGCCTGGGGCTGGCATGTAACGCGCATGCATTCCGGCCCCCGCAGAGAGCCCGCAATCGCCTGGCCACTGCCCGTCATGTCTGCCAGCCGCTCAGGCCTGCACGACATGCACTGTTTCAACGTGTGATGACCTCGTCGTCACGCAACCCTTGGGCATTCGCCCATCACCCGCTAAACTATGGCTTTCCGGGAGGCTTCAAGCCCCATGACCCCCCTGATTTTCGTTACCGGCGGCGTAGTGTCCTCGCTAGGCAAGGGCATTGCCGCCGCTTCGCTTGCGTCCATTCTTGAAGCGCGTGGCCTGAAGGTCACGATGATGAAGCTGGACCCGTACATCAACGTGGACCCGGGCACGATGAGCCCGTTCCAGCATGGCGAGGTCTACGTCACCGACGACGGTGCCGAAACCGACCTGGATCTGGGCCACTACGAGCGCTACGTGCGCACACGCCTGTCGCGCAAGAATTCGGTCACCACTGGCCGCATCTACGAGAACGTGATCCGCAAGGAGCGTCGCGGCGATTATCTGGGCGCCACCGTGCAGGTGATTCCGCATATTACCGACGAGATCCGCCGTTGCATCGACGAGGCCACGGCCGGCTTCGATGTCGCGTTGATCGAAATCGGCGGCACCGTCGGCGACATCGAATCGCTGCCGTTCCTGGAAGCGATTCGCCAGGTGCGCACCGAGCGCGGCGCCGAAAAGGCCATGTTCATGCATCTCACGCTGGTGCCGTACATCGCGGCGGCCGGTGAGCTGAAGACCAAGCCGACCCAACATTCGGTCAAGGAACTGCGCTCGATCGGCATCCAGCCGGACGTGCTGCTGTGCCGGTCCGAGCAGGCGGTGCCGGATTCGGAGCGTCGCAAGATCGCACTGTTCACCAATGTCTCCGAGCGTGCGGTGATCAGCTGCCCGGATATCGACGTGCTGTACGGCATGCCGCTGGAATTGCTGCGCCAAGGCCTGGACGAACTGGTCATCGAGCAGTTCAAGCTGCGCGACAAGGTCGCCGCGGCCGACCTGTCCGAATGGGCGGCGGTGGTGGATGCGGTCAAGCATCCGCTGGACGAGGTCAACATCGCCGTGGTCGGCAAGTACGTCGATCACCAGGACGCCTACAAGTCGGTGGCAGAAGCGTTGCGTCACGGTGGCCTGCGTCAGCGCACCAAGGTCAACCTGAAGTGGCTGGAAGCGCAGGATCTGGAGGGCAGCGACATGTCTGCCTTGCAAGACATCGACGGCATCCTGGTGCCGGGCGGTTTCGGCGACCGCGGTTTCGAAGGCAAGGTGCAGACCTCCAAGTTCGCGCGTGAGCACAAGGTGCCGTATTTCGGTATCTGCTACGGCATGCAGGCGGCCGTGGTGGACTATGCCCGCCACGTCGCCGACCTGGATGCAGCCAACAGCACCGAGAACGATCGCCAGTCGCCGCACCCGGTGATCGGCCTGATCACCGAATGGCGCACCGCCACCGGTGAAGTCGAAAAGCGCGACGAAAAATCCGACCTGGGCGGCACCATGCGTCTGGGCCTGCAGGAGCAGCGCCTGAAGCCCGGTACGCTGGCGCGCGAGGTCTATGGCAAGGATGTGGTGGCCGAGCGGCACCGTCACCGTTACGAGTTCAACAACCGCTATCGCACGCAGTTGGAAGACGCCGGCCTGGTGATCTCCGGCAAGTCGATGGACGACACCCTGGTGGAAGTGGTGGAGTTGCCGCGCGACACGCACCCGTGGTTTTTGGCCTGCCAGGCGCATCCGGAATTCCTGTCCACCCCGCGCGACGGCCATCCGCTGTTCATCGGCTTCGTGCGTGCGGCGCGCGAGAAGAAGGCTGGCGGCAAGTTGCTCAAAGAAGCGCGTGCGTGAGTTCCTTCTCCCATCGGGACCTCGGTCCCCTTCATGGGAGAAGGGGACCCGTAGGCGGATGAGAGGGGCACCGCAACGCACTGGAAGATGGCAGCTGTGATGAACGCGTCGCCACGCGCCAGCCAGGGCAAACCATCTGGCCTTACAAGCGCTTGCAACCCGTACCCTCACCCCAACCCCTCTCCCGACGGGAGAGGGGCTTAATTACTTAGGTGACCTGATGAAACTGTGTGACTTCGAAGTCGGCCTCGACCAGCCGCTGTTCCTGATTGCCGGCCCCTGCGTGATCGAATCGATGCAGCTGCAGCTCGACGTGGCCGGCAAGCTCAAGGAGATCACCGGCAAGCTCGGCGTCAACTTCATCTTCAAGTCGAGTTTCGACAAGGCCAATCGCACCTCCGGCACCAGCTTCCGTGGCCCGGGCCTGGAAGAGGGTTTGAAGGTGCTGGATGCGGTGAAGAAGCAGATCGGCGTGCCGGTGCTCACCGACGTGCACGAATACACCCCGATGAACGAGGTCGCGGCCGTCGTCGACGTGCTGCAGACCCCGGCATTTTTGGTGCGCCAGACCGACTTCATCAAGAACGTCTGCGCCGCCGGCAAGCCGGTCAACATCAAGAAGGGCCAGTTCCTGGCGCCATGGGACATGAAGCCGGTGGTGGACAAGGCCAAATCCACCGGCAACGAGCAGATCATGGTCTGCGAGCGTGGCGCCTCGTTCGGCTACAACAACCTGGTCAGCGACATGCGCTCGCTGAGCGTAATGCGCGACACCGGCTGTCCGGTGGTGTTCGACGCCACCCATTCGGTGCAGTTGCCGGGCGGGCAGGGCAGCAGCTCCGGTGGTCAGCGCGAGTTCGTGCCGGTGCTGGCGCGCGCGGCGGTGGCGGTCGGGATTTCCGGCCTGTTCGCCGAAACCCACCCGGATCCGTCCAAGGCGCTGTCCGATGGTCCCAATGCGTGGCCGCTGGATCGCATGGAAGAACTGCTCGAAACCCTGATGGAGCTGGACACCGTCACCAAGAAGCACGGGTTTGCGCGCTTTGCGTGAGTTCTGATCAGCGCGCGGCCGCTGCAGCGCGCCGCCGGGAGCGGCGGTGGCGCCAGTGGCCCTGGGGCTGGTGGGCACTGGCCGCGTCGATCGCGGCGTGGGCATGCATGGCGGTCATGGCCGTTCTGTTTACCGCCAGCATCGGCATGCCGGGCGATGGCGACCATGCCATGCAAGCCACGCAGCTGCCGATGCGCATCACGCTGATCATGGCCACCATGGCCGTTGTCAGTAGCCTGGCCACGGGCTCGGCTGCATTGCGGCTGAGTCGCCAGCCTGGTGCGGCGATCGCCGCGCTGATCCTGCTGTTGGTCTTGCTGCTGCTGTCTGGTTTGTCGCTGTTGGGCTTGATGGCGTAGCGGTCCGCCCGCGACGTGCTGTGTGTAGCGGCGACATGCGATTTGGCAATGGACCGGTGTGCAGCGATAATCCGGCAGCTTGTTTCCGGTGTACTTCCCCCCTTACTGGTAACCGAACGGACCTATGACCACTATCGCCAAGATCCTCGCCCGCGAAATCCTCGACTCCCGCGGCAATCCCACGCTGGAGGCCGAAGTCACGCTGGACGACGGTTCGTTCGGCCGCGCGGCCGTGCCGTCGGGTGCCTCGACCGGTACCAAGGAAGCGGTGGAGCTGCGTGATGGCGACAAGACCCGCTACCTGGGCAAGGGCGTGCGCCACGCGGTGGACAACGTCAACGGGACCATCGCCGAGACGCTGAAGAACTTCGATGCGGCCGACCAGCAGGGCCTGGACCGTCGCCTGATCGATCTGGACGGCACCGAGAACAAGGGCCGCCTGGGCGCCAACGCGCTGCTGGGTGTTTCGCTGGCCGCCGCGCATGCCGTAGCCGCCTCGCGCAAGCAGCCGTTGTGGCAGTACCTGTCCACCATCACCGAATCCGACGTGGCGCTGCCGGTGCCGATGATGAACATCATCAACGGCGGCGCGCATGCCGACAACAACGTCGATTTCCAGGAGTTCATGGTGCTGCCGGTCGGTTGCAGCTCGTTCTCCGAAGCGCTGCGCGCCGGTACGGAAATCTTCCATTCGCTCAAGTCGGTGCTCAAGGGCCATGGCCTGAGCACGGCGGTGGGCGACGAAGGCGGCTTTGCGCCGGACTTCCGCAGCAACGTCGAAGCGCTGGACACCATCCTCGAAGCGATCGGCAAGGCCGGCTACACCGCGGGCGAAGACATCCTGCTGGGCCTGGACGTGGCCTCCAGCGAGTTCTACGACAACGGCAAGTACAACCTGGTCGGCGAGAACAAGCGCCTGACCAGCGAGCAGTTCGTCGACTTCCTGGCCGACTGGGTGGCGCAGTACCCGATCATCAGCATCGAAGATGGCCTGGCCGAGGACGACTGGGCCGGTTGGAAGCTGCTGACCGAGCGCGTCGGCAAGAAGGTGCAGTTGGTGGGCGACGATCTGTTCGTCACCAACCCGAAGATCTTCAAGCAGGGCATCGATTCGGGCACCGCCAACGCGATCCTGATCAAGGTCAACCAGATCGGCACGCTGACCGAAACGCTGGAAGCCATCGCGATGGCGCACGCGGCCAACTACGCCTCGATCGTGTCGCACCGTTCCGGCGAAACAGAAGACACCACCATCGCCGACATTGCCGTGGCCACCACCGCCACCCAGATCAAGACCGGCTCGCTGTGCCGCAGCGACCGCGTGGCCAAGTACAACCAGTTGCTGCGCATCGAGCAGGCGCTGGGCTCCGGCGCGCGCTACGCCGGTCGCGACGCGTTCGTGTCGCTCAAGCGATAAGCCGTGCGCAACTGGCGCTGGCTACTGCTGGTGCTGGCGGTACTGCTGGCTTGGCTGCAGTACCGCTTCTGGTTCGGGCCTGGGAATTCCGGCGAGGTGATGATGCTGGAAGCCCAGGTCGCGCATCAGACACAGGACAACGAAGGTCTGCGCCAACGCAACCAGGCGTTGGCAGCAGAGGTGAAGGATTTGAAGGACGGCGAGGCGGCAATCGAGGAACGCGCGCGCAGCGAGCTGGGCATGATCAAGCCGGGCGAGACGTTCTATCGCGTGGTCGAGGATGCGCCGCTGCCGGCACCTGCATCGCCTGAGGCTCCGGCCCCCCCACAGCAAGCGCCTGAGCCGATCGATCCGGTGGATCACCCATGACCGGGTCCATCTGGGCAATCGTGCCGGCCGCCGGGCGCGGCACCCGTTTTGGCGGGCCGCTTCCCAAACAGTATTTGCCGGCCGGCGGTCAGCCACTGATGGCGTATACGTTAGCTGCGCTGGCGGCGCATCCGGCGCTGGCCGGCATCATGGTGGCAATCGCCCCCGGCGATGCCGATTGGCCCGGCTGGACCGCGGTGCAGTCCACGCCCGTGCTGACCTGCCTGGGGGGTGCGAGTCGCGCAGCCTCGGTGCTGGCTGGCTTGCTGGCCTTGCCCGAGAGCGTACGTGCCGACGATTTCGTGCTGGTCCACGATGCCGCGCGGCCGAATCTGGCCCTGGCCGATCTGGACCGCCTGCTGGAAATCGGCCGTGGCGACCCGGTCGGCGCCATCCTGGCTGCACCGGTGCGCGATACGCTCAAGCGTGCCGGCGACGATGGAGGTATCGACGGCACCGAACCGCGCGAACGCCTGTGGCGCGCACTCACCCCGCAGCTGTTTCGTCGCCATCAACTGATCCGTGGACTCACCGAGGCCGCGGCGGCCGGTGTCGAGGTCACCGATGAAGCGATGGCGATGGAGCGGATGGGGCTGCGCCCCTTGCTGGTGGAAGGCGCCGAAGACAACTTCAAGGTGACGACCCCTGCGGATCTGGCGCGCTTCGAATTTGAACTGGTCAACCGGGGGCTCGGAGCCCGGGACCCGGAAAGCGCACATCCCCAGTCGTCCGTTCTGGCTTCTGCTTTCTCCGGCCCGGGGTCCCGGGTTTCCGGGCCCGAAGAGATCTAATCCATGTCCTTCAAATTCCGAATCGGCCAAGGCTACGACGTGCATGCGTTCGGCCCTGGCGACCACGTGATGCTTGGCGGTGTGCGCGTGGCGCACAGCCACGGCGTGCTCGCCCATAGCGATGGCGATGTGGTGTTGCACGCCCTGTGCGATGCGATGCTGGGCGCGCTGGCGCTGGGCGATATCGGCCAGCATTTCCCGCCTTCCGATGCGCGTTGGAAAGACGCCGACAGCGCACAGTTCCTGCAGCATTGCGATGGCTTGCTGCGCGAGCGCGGATGGCGCGTCGGCAATGCCGACATCACCGTGATCTGCGAGCGCCCCAAGGTCGGCCCGCATGCGGTGGCCATGCGCGAGCGCATTGCCGGCCTGCTGGCGATCGAACTCGATGCGGTCAGCGTCAAGGCCACCACCAGCGAACAGTTGGGTTTCACCGGCCGCGGCGAAGGGATCGCTGCACAGGCCGCGGTGTTGCTGGGCAGGACCGCTGTGCCTCATCAATAGCGACACAGGCAGCGCTTGGGGCCGGAGCCGGCGCCGATGCTGCCCGACGCAATCACCGCGCCGAATCATTCGGCGCACAGCGCGCCACGTCCGGCGCGAAGGCGAACCACACCATGAGCGAGACCTCTTTGCTGCCGCGTGCGCATGGCGCTGCCGTGCTCAGCGCGGCGATGCGCAGCACCCCGGACGATTTCCAGGTCGACGAGCTGCCGGCATTCGAGCCCTCCGGCGAAGGCGAGCATCTGCTGCTCACCGTGCGCAAGCGTGGCCAGAACACCGCGTATATCGCCAAACAGCTTGCGCACTGGGCCGGCATCGCCGAGATGGGCGTCAGCTATGCGGGTCTGAAAGATCGCCATGCAGTGACCACCCAGCGCTTCAGCGTGCATCTGCCCAAGCGCATCGCGCCGGATATCGCCGCGCTGGATGATGCGCAGATGCAGGTGGTCCAGAGCGCCTGGCACAACCGCAAGCTGCAACGCGGTGCGCTGCACGGGAACCGCTTCGTGCTGACGCTGCGCCAGGTGCAGGGCGAGCGCGAGGCGATCGAGCAACGGCTGCAGGCGATTGCTGCGCGTGGCATTCCCAATTGGTTCGGCGAACAACGCTTCGGTCGCGATGGCGCAAATGTGGCGGCTGCGCTGGCGATGTTCGGTCATGTGCAAGCTGAGGACGGAACGTTGCTGCCGGCGCCCACATCCAGGCGGCGGCTGCGCAACGATCAGCGCTCGATGTTGCTGTCGGCAGCGCGTTCGGTCCTGTTCAATCGCGTGCTTGGCGCACGCGTGGCGCAGGGCAGTTGGGATAGCGCACTGCAGGGCGAGGCGTGGATGCTGGACGGCTCGCGCAGCGTCTTCGGCCCGGAGCCGTGGAGCGAGGCCCTGGCAGAGCGATTGGCACGTTTCGATATCCATCCCAGCGGGCCGTTGTGGGGCATTGGCGCGTTGCGCTCGACCGATCAAGCGGCAGCGCTGGAGCAGGGCGCGTTGTCCGATCCGCAATCCGAAGCATTGCGCCAAGGCCTGGAAGCAGCGGGGCTGAAGCAGGAGCGCCGCGCGCTGCGCTTGCGCCCGCAGGGTCTGGACTATCGATGGCTGGAGGCACAGACCCTGCAATTGGAGTTCGCGCTGCCGCCTGGCTGTTATGCCACCGCGGTGCTGTGGGAACTGGGAGATGTCACCGACGCCGGTCGCTTCAACGTCGGCATGCGCGCCGACGCATGATCGCGCACAAACGCCGGCCGATCGCGCGGGGCAGCATGGACGGTCCAATCATGCGATGCGCGCAAAAGCGGCCTCGGCGGTCGCTGAGGCGATAGTGGCCGGTCGCGGCGCCACGAGCGATGGCCAGCTGCACAAGGCGCGCAACAGGAATCGGCTCGTGTCCGACGAGCATGCGCGACAGACGTTCCAGACAACACGTCGCCATGCGCAATGGCTGCCGTTTAGCATCACTCGCGCGTAATCATCGGCCTATCGCCGCCGCGCCAGCAACACCAGCAGCGCCCCGGTACCGCCCTGCGTCGGCGGCGCCGAATGAAACGCCAGCACATCGTTGCGTTGACGCAGCAGCCGGTCCATGAGGTTCTTCAGCACGGGCGCACCGGTGTCCGATTGCAGTCCCTTGCCGTGGATGATGCGCACGCAACCATGTTCGTGCGCGTGTGCGTCCAGCAGGAACTGGCGCAGCAACGATTCGGCCTGCGCTGCGGTGGCGCCGTGCAGATCCAGTTCGTCCTGCACCGAGAATTGCCCGCGCTTGAGCCGTTGAAACAAGCGGGTGGGAAGATTCTCGCGCCGATAGCTGGCGGTATCGCCCGCTTCCAACGGCGCGCTGTCGCGCAGCAGGCGCGCAAATTCGGTATGCGCTTGGGCGTCGTCGCGCTCGGCCATGCGCGCGCGCGGCTTGGGGCGTGGCTTGGCGTTGGCCGGTGGGGCGACTTCACGAATCGGCTTGACCGCGCCGATCGCTGCGCGGAACAACGCGCCGTCGTCTTCGTCTTCAGGATGCGACATCTGCACAGCGTACCCGGTCCAAGCGCAGACGCACGCGAAGATCAAGCGCGAAGGCGCGGGACGCATCCGGTATCATGGCCCGGTTTTCCGAGGAGTCCCATGCGCGTACTGGTTAGCAACGACGACGGTGTCGACGCCCCCGGCATCCAGATTTTGGCCGAGGCGCTGCGCCATGCCGGTCATGAAGTGATGGTGGTCGCGCCCGACCGCGATCGCTCCGGCGCCAGCAATTCGCTGACGCTGGATGTGCCGATCCGCACCCGCCGCGTCGATGCGCAGACCTGCGCAGTGGCCGGCACGCCGACCGACTGCGTGCATCTGGCACTCACCGGTATGCTCGATTACGACCCGGACATCGTGGTCTCCGGGATCAATAATTCGGCCAATCTGGGCGACGACGTGATCTATTCGGGCACCGTGTCGGCCGCCATGGAAGGCCGCTTCCTCGGCTTGCCGGCGGTGGCGGTGTCGTTGGTCACGCACAATCACCAGGCGCATCACTACGACACCGCCGCGCGCGCAGCGGTGGAAATCGTGGCGCGGCTGAAGGCCGACCCGTTGCCCGCCGACACCATCCTCAACGTCAACGTGCCGGATCTGGCATGGTCGGATGTGCTCGGTTTCGAAGTCACCCGGCTCGGCAACCGCCACCGGTCCGAGCCGTGCGTGCCGCAGCGCGATCCGCGCGGCCGCACCGTGTACTGGATCGGCCCGGCCGGTCCCGAGCAGGACGCTGGCGCCGGTACCGATTTCCACGCTGTGCGTACCGGGCATATCTCGATCACGCCGATCCACGTCGATCTCACCCGCTACCAGGCACTGGACACCGTTGCCGGCTGGGTGGGTGGGCTGACCGCAGCGCTGGACGGCCCGGCATGACGCCGAGGCTGCGCCTGCAACCGGAGTCGGTCGGGATCGGCATGACCTCGCAACGCGTGCGCGACCGCCTGGTCGAGCGCTTGCGCGAGGCGGGCATCCAGGACGAGGCCACGCTCAACGCGATGCGCACCGTGCCGCGGCATCTGTTCATCGATGAAGCGCTGGCCTCGCGCGCCTACGAAGACACTGCGCTGCCGATCGGCCATGGCCAGACCATCTCCCAGCCCTGGGTGGTGGCGCGCATGACCGAAGCGGTGCTGCAGGTGACCCCGACCAAGGTGCTCGAAGTGGGCACCGGCTCCGGCTACCAAGGCGCGATCCTGGCGGCGCTGGGGCTGGAGGTCTACACCGTCGAGCGCATCGGCGACCTGCTGCGGCAGGCGCGCAAGCGCTTCCGGCACCTGGGCATGAATGTGCGCAGCAAGCACGACGACGGCCGCATCGGCTGGCCCGAACACGGGCCGTACGACGCCATCGTGGTGACCGCTGCCGCACCGGCGTTGGTCGATGCATTGGTCGACCAGCTGGCGGTCGGCGGGCGCCTGGTCGCGCCGGTCGGAGGGCCTTCCTCGCAATCGTTGGTGCAACTCACCCGCGGGGCCGATGGCGCCATCGAACAACAGGTTCTGGCGCCGGTCACGTTCGTCCCGCTGTTGTCGGGCATGCTGGATTGAATCCATGAGAGTTCTTCGATGAAGATTTTTGGGCCGTTGTACGACGTGGCCATCCGTTGGTCGCGCCATCGCCGCGCACCCGCGCTGCTGACCGGTCTCAGCTTCGTTGAGGGCTTCATTTTCCCGGTACCGCCGGAAGTGATGTTGGCACCGATGTCGCTGGCCGAGCCCAAGCGCTCGCTCTGGTTTGCGACCTTGAGCCTGATCGGCTCGATCTGCGGCGCCCTGGTCGGTTATCTGCTTGGCCATTTCGCCTTCGCCGCGCTGCAGCCGCTGATCGAATGGCTGGGCTGGAGCGCGAAGATCCAGCAGCAGATCGAAACCCTGCGCACGCTGGTGGCCGATTCGCCGTGGAAGGCGTTCTGGGCGCTGGTCCTGGTCGGGTTCACCCCGATCCCGCTGAAGATCTTTACCTGGGCCTCGGGCGTGGTCGGCGTGCCGATCCTGCCATTCATCGCCAGCATGTTGGTCGGGCGCGGCAAGCGCGTGTATCTGGTGGCCGGCGCGATCCGCCTGGGCGGTGCGCGGGCCGAAGCGGCGCTGCATCGCTGGATCGAGCCGCTGGGCTGGGTTGCAATGGCGGTGCTGGCGGTCGGTGCGGGCTGGTTGGTGTGGAAGACAACGAACGGATGAGCAAGACGCAGATGAATTCGGCACGCAAGACAGCAGTCATGCTCGCAATGGCCATCGGACTGACCGCCTGCAGCAGCGCAACGGTGGTGCGTTCGCCCGGAGCGAGCGGTGGCGGGTCGTCGTCGCGCCCCAGCGCCGCGCCGCGTCCTTCGGTGCCGCGTCCGGGTGCCACGGTCACCGTGCAGCGCGGCGACACCCTGTACGCGATCTCGCGCCGGACCAATATCACCGCCGCGGATCTGGCCGCCTGGAATGGCCTGTCTTCCCCAAACACCATCTATCCCGGCCAGACGCTCAAGTTGTATCCGCCCGGTACCAGCAAGCCGGGTGGCAGCGCGCCGGTGGCTGTTGGCACCGTGGCCGCGCCGCGCCCCGCCGCGCCGATCGCCGCACCGGTCAGTAGCGGATTTTCGTGGCGTTGGCCGGCCGATGGCGTCGTGGTGGGCACCTTCGTCACTGGCGAAACCACCAAGCAGGGCGTGGACATCGCCGGCACCAGCGGTCAGGCCGTGCGTGCCGCCGCCGATGGCGTGGTGGTGTATTCCGGCGCCGGCCTGGTCGGCTACGGCGAGCTGATCATCATCAAGCACAACGACCAGTGGCTATCCGCGTACGGCCACAATCGCAAGCGCCTGCTCAACGAGGGCCAGAGCGTCAAGGCGGGGCAGCAAATTGCCGAAATGGGCCGCAGCGGCGCCTCCCGCGACATGTTGCACTTCGAGATCCGCTACAACGGCAAGCCGGTCGATCCGCTGCTGTATTTGCCGAAGAAATGAGATTGGGGAGTTGGGATTCGGGATTCGCAACGGCCCTGGGCTGTTCGTATCCGGACAGAGAGTGGGTTCTTCGGACTCACCACTTGGACCAATTGACGCTCTAGCCTGGTTTGGCGATTGAAGGCGCAGCTTGCGGAAGCCCGCTCTTACGAATCCCCAATCCCGATTCCCGAATCCCGTCCCAAGCCAATCAGCCCGGCAACACCATCGCCAAGGCCACCCGCCGGCCTTCGCTGGCCAGCACGTTGTAGGTGCGTGCGGCGGCGGCATTGGTCATCGCCTCCAGGCCGATGCCGCGGGTCAGGCAGGCCGCCAGCACGTCGGTCTTGGGGAATAACTGGCGTTCGCCGGTGCCGAGCAGGATCACGGCCGGGTTGAGCGCCAGCACCGCCTCCATGTGACTGGCCTGGAGTTGCTCCAGCGTCTGGACCGGCCAGTGCTCCACCAGCTCATCCGGCATCAGGATGAAGCTCTGCTGCAGGATCTGCTCGTTCACCTTGGCATGGCGGCCGTCGGCCGCGCGCAGCGCGTAGGCGTAATCGGGGTGTTCCTGACTTAAAGGCATGACGAACTCGCTGGCTCAGCCGCGCGGCAGCACGATCTGGCGCTTTTCCTTGCTGGGGCGGTACAGGATGGCGACGTGGCCGATGCGCTGTACCAACGCACTGCCGGTTTGTTCGATCAGCTCGGCAATCAGCGCATCACGTGTCTCGCGATCCTCCGATGCCACCTTCACCTTGACCAGTTCGTGGCGCTCGAGCACTTCCTCGAGTTCAGCCAGAAATGCCGGCGTGACCCCTTTGCCGCCGGTCTGCAGCAAGGCTTTGAGGTCGTGGGCCTGACCGCGCAGGAAACGGTTCTGGGCGGAGGTGAGAACAATGGACATGCAGGATCGAAGGGAAGCAAAGGGTGTTCAGGGTATCATGGCGACCCGTTCGGACCCCTTTGCCAATGCCTTCCCGCAGTAAAAGCAGCCAGCGCTGGCTCAAGGAACACTTCGCCGACCCTTACGTGAAGAAGGCCCAGGCCGAGGGCATGCGCTCGCGCGCGGCCTACAAGCTGGAAGAGTTGCTGCAGCGCGACCGCCTGCTCAAGCCCGGCATGGTGGTGGTCGATCTGGGCGCGGCCCCGGGCGGGTGGTCGCAACAGGTGCGCAAATCCATGGGCGACAGCGGCCGGGTGGTGGCGCTGGATATCCTGGACATGCCGGCACTGGCAGGCGTGGAGTTCCTTCACGGCGACTTCAGGGAGCAGGCCGTCCTATCCCAATTCGAAGCGATGCTGGGCGATGTGCCGGTGGACCTTGTGCTGTCGGATATGGCCCCCAATAAGAGTGGCATGGATGCGGTCGACCAACCGCGGATGATGCACCTGGCGGAACTGGCCATGGAATTTGCCGACACCCACCTCAAGCCGGGCGGGGCATTTCTGATCAAGCTGTTCCAGGGTGTCGGGTCTGACGACTACATTCGCGAGCTTCGCCGCCGCTATGAGAAGGTGACGATTCGCAAGCCGGCGGCCTCGCGCAAGCGCTCCCCGGAAGTTTATGCGCTCGGTCAGGGCAAGCGTGTCCAGATCAAGTAAGCTGCCAATGACCATCGTATTTCAAGCATCGAAGAGTAGAGGGCACCGGAGCCAATGAGGATGAACGACTTGACCAAGAATCTGCTGCTGTGGGTGGTCGTCGCAGTTGTGCTGATGGTTGTCTTCCAGAGCTTCTCGCCGCGGATGGCGGGCGGCGTCGGTGCCGACTCGATCACCTATACCCAGTTCCTGAAGGAAGTGGACTCCGGGCGCGTCAAATCGGTGGATTACACCGATGAAACCAACCTGGCCGTCAACGCGATCCGCTTCAAGCGCACCGACGGCAGCGAAGCCACAGTCTACGGTCCGCGCGACGACAAGTTGGTCGACGTGCTGTACAGCAAGAACATCGAAATGACCCGCCAGAAGCCCTCGACCGGGCCTGGCTTCTGGTCGTTGGTACTCAATTTCCTCCCGGTCATCCTGATCATCGGCTTCTGGCTGTTCATCATGCGCCAGATGCAGGGCGGTGGCGGCGGTGCCAAGGGGGCGATGAGCTTCGGCAAGTCGCGCGCCAAGCTGCAGGGCGAAGACCAGATCAAGATCACCTTTGCCGACGTTGCCGGTTGCGACGAGGCCAAGGAAGAAGTCGGCGAACTGGTGGACTTCCTGCGCGACCCGACCAAGTTCACCAAGCTGGGCGGCAAGATTCCGCGCGGCGTGCTGATGGTCGGCCCGCCGGGTACCGGTAAGACCCTGCTCGCCAAGGCGATCGCCGGCGAGGCCAAGGTGCCGTTCTTCAGCATCTCCGGCTCGGACTTCGTGGAAATGTTCGTCGGCGTGGGTGCCAGCCGCGTGCGCGACATGTTCGAGCAGGCCAAGAAGCACGCGCCGTGCATCATCTTCATCGACGAAATCGATGCGGTGGGCCGTCATCGCGGTGCCGGTCTCGGCGGCGGGCATGACGAGCGCGAGCAGACCCTGAATCAGTTGCTGGTCGAAATGGACGGTTTCGAAGGCGGCGAAGGTGTGATCGTGATCGCGGCAACCAACCGGCCGGACGTGTTGGATCCGGCGCTGCTGCGTCCTGGCCGTTTCGACCGCCAGGTCGTGGTCGGCCTGCCGGACGTCAAGGGTCGCGAACAGATCCTGCGCGTGCACATGCGCAAGCTGCCGTTGGCCGAGGATGTCGTGCCGATGGTCATCGCCCGCGGTACCCCGGGTTTCTCTGGCGCCGACTTGGCTAACCTGTGCAACGAAGCAGCGTTGTTCGCGGCGCGTGGCAGCGAGAAGGAAGTCCGCATGGACCACTTCGACCGTGCCCGCGACAAGATTCTGATGGGTGCCGAGCGCCGCTCGATGGCCATGAGCGAGGACGAGAAGACCCTCACCGCGTATCACGAGGCAGGCCACGCCATCGTCGGCCGCCTGGTGCCGGAGCACGACCCGGTCTACAAGGTCACCATC
This sequence comes from Xanthomonas sp. A1809, assembly GCF_017746015.1. Classification (NCBI taxonomy): domain Bacteria; kingdom Pseudomonadati; phylum Pseudomonadota; class Gammaproteobacteria; order Lysobacterales; family Lysobacteraceae; genus Xanthomonas; species Xanthomonas sp. A1809. The sequence continues at coordinate 249,703 of NZ_JAGHWZ010000007.1, forward strand.
ATTCCGCGCGGCCGCGCCCTCGGCGTGACGATGTATCTGCCGGAAGGCGACCGCTATTCGATGAACCGCGTGGCGATCGAATCGCAGCTGTGCTCGCTGTACGGTGGTCGCGTTGCCGAAGAGCTGATCTTCGGTGGCGACAAGGTCACCACCGGTGCGTCCAACGACATCGAGCGGGCCACCAAGATGGCGCGCAACATGGTGACCAAGTGGGGGCTGTCCGACGAGCTTGGCCCGGTGGCCTATGGCGAGGAAGAGGATGAGGTGTTCCTGGGCCGTTCGGTGACCCAGCACAAGAACGTCTCCGACGAAACCGCGCGCAAGATCGACGAAGTCGTGCGCTCGATCCTGGACAAGGCCTACAGCAAGACCAAGACCATCCTCACCGAGAATCTGGACAAGCTGCACGCGATGTCGCAGTTGTTGCTGCAGTACGAGACCATCGACGTGCCTCAGATCGACGCCATCATGGAAGGCCGCGAGCCGCCGCCGCCGGCGGGTTGGGGCAAGTCCGATAAGGACGGTGGCAACAACAACGACAAGGGTAGCCCGCGTCCATTGCCGCCCATCGCCGGACCCGCCGAGCAACTCTAAGCCGGCCATGCGCTGATCTGCGAGGCATCCATCAAGGCCGGGGAGCAATTCCCGGCCTTGATGCGTTATCGGGCCGCATCGATGCCCACGTATGGGCGACCATCACCAACCCAGGAGACACTGCCGATGTTCGATACCACCCTGACACTGGATTGCGCCGGCCGCAGCCTGCGACTGGATGCACCGCAGGTGATGGGTATCGTCAATGTCACACCCGATTCGTTCTCCGACGGCGGCCAGCATGCGACCTGCGAAGCGGCGATCGCGCATGGGCTGGCGTTGGTGGAGCAGGGCGCTGCGGTGCTGGATGTCGGTGGTGAATCCACCCGCCCGGGCGCTGCGGCGGTCTCGGTTGAAGAAGAATTGCAGCGGGTCATTCCGGTCATCGAGGCGCTGGCCCAGCGCACCAGCGTGCCGATCAGCGTGGATACGTTCAAACCGGAGGTCATGCGCGCGGCGGTCGCGGCCGGCGCCGGCATAGTCAACGACGTCTATGCCCTGCGTTCGCCCGGTGCGCTGGAAGCGGCGTCGGACCTGCGCGTGCCTGTGGTCTTGATGCATGCGCGCAGCGCGCCGCACGCCATGCAGGATGCGCCGCACTACGACGATATCGTGGGTGAAGTGCACCGGTTTCTGGCCGAGCGCATCTTCGCTGCCGAGATGGCCGGCATCGACAAGTGCCGGCTGGTCCTGGACCCGGGCTTTGGATTCGATAAGACCACCCCGCACAACCTCACCCTGCTTGCGCAGCTGCAGCGGCTGCAGGAATTCGGTTTGCCGGTGCTGGCCGGGCTGTCGCGCAAACGCAGCATCGGCGAACTGACCGGGCGCCAGATCGCCGCCGAACGTGTGCACGGCTCGGTGGCCGCGCATCTGATCGCCGCACAACATGGCGCGCTGCTGCTGCGCGTGCACGATGTGGCGGCAACCGTGGATGCGTTGAAGGTATGGACGGCGATGGCGGCGATTCCCGTACCGCGTGTCAGCGCGCCCGCCGCGCCCACGATTCGTTGGCCGGACGAGGACTGATGCCTGTCGACCAACGCCCGCTGGCGATCGCCGTGATGGGCCCCACCGCCAGCGGCAAGACGGCGCTGGCGCTGGAAGCTGCGGAGCGCTGGAACGGGGAAATCGTCAGCGTCGATTCGGCGCTGGTGTATCGCGGCCTGGAGATCGGTGCGGCCAAGCCGGACGGGCCAATGCGCGCGGCGGTGCCGCATCATCTGCTCGACCTGCGCGATCCCTGGCAGGTGTATTCGGCAGCGGAGTTCGCCACCGATGCACGCCAGGCGATCGCGCAAATCGTGGCGCGCGGCAAATTGCCGATTCTGGCCGGCGGCACCGGGCTGTATTTTCGTGCACTGCTGGAAGGTTTGTCGCACCTGCCCGAGGCCGACCAAACGGTGCGTGCATCCATCGCGGCCGAAGCTCAGCATATCGGTTGGGCCGGCTTGCACGCACAACTGGCACGTGTGGACCCGGTTGCGGCAGCGCGCATTCATGCGACCGACCCGCAGCGGATCCAGCGGGCGCTGGAGGTCTACCGCATCAGCGGGCGGCCGATCAGCGCGTGGCAGGCGCTACCGCCAGGGCCGCGCCTGCCGGTACGCGTGTTGAAGGTGGTCTTGGCCCCACGCGAGCGCGCGGTGCTGCATGCACGGATCGCACACCGGCTGGATGCGATGTTGGCGCAGGATTTTCTGGGGGAAGTGCAGCGTCTGCGGGCGCTGCCGCAGATGCAGGCGGTGGCGGCGCCGCTGGATTTGCCGGCCGTGCGCGCGGTCGGCTACCGCCAGGCCTGGCAGTACCTGGACGGGGCTGGCGGCCTGGCCGAGTTCCGCGACAAGGCGATCCAGGCGACCCGGCAACTGGCCAAGCGGCAGCTCACCTGGCTGCGCGGCGAGCTGGACGCGCGCTGGTTCGACCCGGAGCGTGACCGCCATCAATTGGAGGACGCAATTGTCGGCTTCCTCGCTGATCGTCCCGCTGTACGGCAGGCTTCAGGCGTGTAACATCCCGTTTCCGGGACCGGCTGGGGATAGCAGGTGTCGACCGGAACAATAAGAACAATAATGAAGAGGATTTTTCGATGGCTAAGGGGCAATCTTTACAGGACCCATTCCTCAATGCGCTGCGGCGCGAGCGGGTGCCCGTGTCGGTGTATCTGGTCAATGGCATCAAGCTGCAGGGCACGATCGAGTCGTTCGACCAATTCGTGGTCCTGCTGCGCAATACCGTGAGTCAGATGGTGTACAAGCACGCCATTTCCACGGTGGTGCCGGCGCGCAATGTGCGCGTGGGGCCTGGTGGTGGGTATGTGCAATCCAATGAAGGCAATCAGGCGGAAGATGACGACGTCGAGCAGTAACGGAGCAGTGCGTGTTTGATCGGTCCCGCAAGGGTGAACACGCGTTATTGATACAGACCCACTCCGGCGGGCCTGCCGAAGACGATGTGATGGAGGAGTTCGCCGACCTTGCAAAGTCGGCGGGCGCCACGGTGGCCGCCACGCTCACCGCGCGCATCGATAAGCCCAGCCCGTCGACCTTGATCGGTAGCGGCAAGCTGGAAGAGGTCAAGGCCGCAGCCGAGGCCACCGGTGCCGATCTGGTGTTGGTCAACCACACCTTGTCGCCCGGCCAGGAGCGCAACCTGGAGCGGTATCTGGAGCGGCGTGTGATCGACCGCACTGGGTTGATCCTGGACATCTTCGCGCAACGTGCGCGCAGCCACGAAGGCAAGCTGCAGGTGGAGCTGGCGCAGTTGCGTCACATGGCCACGCGGCTGGTGCGTGGCTGGACGCACTTGGAGCGTCAGCGCGGTGGCTCCATCGGCCTGCGCGGCCCCGGCGAAACCCAGCTGGAAACCGACCGCCGCCTGCTGCAAAAACGCGTCGAACAGTTGCAGCAGCGGCTGGAAAAGGTCGAGGTGCAGCGCACCCAGATGCGTCGTGCGCGGATGCGCAGCGAATTGCCACGGATTGCACTGGTCGGCTACACCAATGCCGGCAAGTCGACATTGTTCAATGTGTTGACCGGTGCAGAGGCCTACGTGGCAGATCAATTGTTCGCCACGCTCGACCCCACCGTGCGACGCATTGCGTTGCCGGGTGGAAGTGCGATTCTTGCCGACACGGTCGGCTTCGTGCGCGATCTTCCGCACGAGCTGGTCGCCGCATTCCGCTCCACGCTGTCGGAGGCGCGCGATGCCGATCTGTTGCTGCACGTCGTCGATGCAGCAGACCCGTTGCGCGAAGAACGCATCCTGCAGGTCGATGAAGTGTTGCAGGCCGTCGGTGCCGGCGATCTGCCGCAGCTGCTGGTATTCAACAAGATCGACAAGATCGAGGGCGCCGAAGTGCGCCACGACGCGCAGGACGGCATTCCTGACCCGGCACGCCGCGAGCGTGTCTGGGTGTCGGCGCGCGACGGACGCGGGCTGGAAGAATTGCAGCATGCGCTCGGCCAGCGGCTGGATCTGCGCCACCTGACCGGCCAGCTACGGTTACCACCGTCTGCCGGTCGCCTGCGTTCCAGGCTGCATCAGCTGGAAGTGGTGCGCAGTGAGCAATCCGACGAAGATGGTTGGTTGCTCGAGGTCGATCTGCCGATGGTCGAGGCCGAGCGGTTGGCCGCCGGGCAGGACGGTGCGCCGCTGCGCGCGATGCTGCCGGATCGTCGCGAAGACTGGGAAGCGTGATAGGCGCGGCACGGTCGGTCGCACACGACCGTGCTGCTGCTTCAAGGCGAATGGGGCAGGGTGGAGCGCGTCGCTGTGCGGCAGTTGCCAGGCCTCGTCCCGGCCAGCCGGAACTCACAGAAAATCAATATGAGCAGTGGGTGCTGCGCAAGAGTGCAGTGGTGCGCTCATGTGGCGCATCACACCTGTGATCAGGAATGACGCCCTGGGTGCGGTGATTCGGTGCTTGGAGGCGGCGCTGCACGTTGACCACGTGCGGCCGGCACAGCGGCGCACATGCAAGCCCGTCCAGACCCGCCGTACCGCATATTGGCCGCACATCGCCACTGAACCCTGGCCACCTCGCGCCCAGCCGGAATCGGCGCCAGCGGCAGACAGGCGCGACGAATTGGGCTAAAACGTCCGCTGCCCCCTCCTTGCCGTGCCCATGTCTTTTTCCGCCGATTCCGAACTGCAGCAGCTGGCCGAAGCCCTCGGGCAGCAATTGCTTGCCGCGCGCGAGCGCCTGGTCACTGCCGAGAGTTGTACGGGTGGCTGGATCGCCAAGGCGGTGACCGATGTCGCCGGCTCCTCGCACTGGTTCGATTGCGGCATGGCCGCCTATAGCTACGAGGCCAAGCAGGCGCTGCTCGGTGTCCGCCCACAGACCTTGGAAGTGCACGGGGCGGTCAGTCGCGAAACGGTGATCGAAATGGTCTCTGGCGCCCTGGTGAATTCCGGCGCAAGCATCGCGGTGGCGGTGACCGGCATCGCCGGGCCCGGCGGCGGCAGTGAGGACAAGCCGGTCGGCACGGTCTGGATCGGCTGGAAACGCCGTGGCGGTTATGCCACCGCACAACTGTTCCAGTTCAATGGCGACCGCGATGCGGTGCGTCGTCAGACCGTCGTCGCAGCATTGCGCGGGTTGAGCGCGCTGCTCTAGCGGTCGTCCGGTTCGCTGATGGCGTTCGGCAGCAGATCCGCGGCGCCCCATTTCCGGCGCAATCTCGCACAGCCTGGAAACCCAAGGCCGTGACCGAGCGCCGTCCCAAGAACTGGCTGGGCCTCGTTGTCGACACGCCGCTGCAGCACGCTGCGCGGACGCGTTACTTGGCACATCCGGCAACGAGGCTGCGAAGCGACAATGGCGCAACCCGGGTGCAGGCAGCTCATCAGCGAACGCTGCCTGTTGCGCATGTACCGCGCGCGCCTTGCAACCTGCGCTGAGCTTGGACGAGGCGAGAGCGCGACAGCGGAGGGCAGATCGGCTACAAACAAGGTCCGCTCACCGCCCCGCGTGCCAATGCATTCGTTTCTTGCTCCTGTCCCATCGATCGCCGCGTTGCAGGCTGCTATCTACTGCAGTGTCACGCAGCGCCTGAGCGCAACGCGCTGGCAGGCGGTGCGCTGATGTGGGAAGCACTCGGCACGGTACGTGATCTTGGGCGGCTGCAGGAAATCGCCTCGGTCCTGATCCGCTACGGCTTCGGCGATGTGGTGCGTCGTATCGGCATGGCCGATGTGCTTGAGCGCGCCGGCAGGCTGTTGCATTGGCAGAACGCCGAGGGCCGGTTGCGCATGTCCGCAGCGATGCGCGTGCGGCGTGCACTGGAAGAGCTCGGACCCACCTTCGTCAAACTGGGCCAGGTGCTGGCCACGCGTGTGGATCTGCTGCCACCGGAGTGGATCGAAGAATTGAGCGAGCTGCAGAACGCGGTGCCGGCGCTGCCGTTCGAGCAGATTCGCCCACAGCTGGTTGCTGCGCTGAGCATGGAGCCGGAAACCGTCTTCGCGCGACTGGACGAACAACCGCTGGCGGCCGCCTCGCTGGCACAGACCCATCGCGCGTGGTTGGTCGATGGCACGCCGGTGGTATTGAAGATTCGTCGTCCCGATATCGGTGACACCATCGACGCGGATCTGCGCCTGCTCGCCCGGCTTGCTGAAATCGTCGAAACCCGCGCACCGGATCTCAAGCGCTACCGTCCTTCCGAGGTGGTGCAGCAATTTACCGTCTCGCTGCGACGCGAGCTGGACTTCGCTGCGGAGGGGCGCAACGCCGAACGCATCGCCGCCAACTTCGCGCACGATACGCAGGTGGTGGTGCCGGCGGTGTACTGGGAGTGGACCTGCGAGTCGCTCAACGTGCAGGAATTCATCGATGGAATTCCGGGGCGCGATCTGCTCGCCGTCGATGCGGCCGGCCTGGATCGCAGGGCGCTCGCACGTGCCGGTGCCGGCATCGTGCTCAAGATGGTGTTGCAGGATGGCTGCTTCCACGCCGACCCGCATCCGGGGAACATTTTTTACCTGCGCGACGGGCGCATCGCGGTCATCGATTTCGGCATGGTCGGGCGCGTCTCCGAGCAGCGTCGGTTTCAGGTCGCACAACTGCTGCACGGCATGGTCAGCTACGACGCCGAAGCAGTGATCGACGTCTTGCTGGAATGGGCGGGCACCAGCCTGGAGATCGACGAGGCGCGTTTGCAGCAAGACATCGGCGCGTTCGTCGACGAGTATCGCGGCGTGCCGCTGAAAGAATTGCGTATTGGCGCAATGCTTGGCGACGTCACTTCCATCCTGCGCGATCACGGGCTGACGCTGCCATCGGATCTGGCGCTGATGATCAAGGCCTTTCTCACCCTGGAAGGCATGGGGCGTCAGCTCGATCCGGATTTCGACATGGCCACCGAGGCGCGCCCGTATCTGGAACGCGTGGTGTTGCAGCGCTATGCGCCGCGCGCCATCGTGCGGCGCGGCCGGCGGACCGTGACTGGCGCGATCGACCTGATCGGCGATCTGCCGCGCGACCTCAAGCGCCTGTTGCAAGCCGCACGCCGCGGCAAGCTGCAGCTTCAGATCGAAACACGCGCATTGCGCGAGTTCGGCGAGCAGGTCGACCGCGCGGCCAATCGCCTCACGATGGGGATCGTGACTGCCGCGTTGGTGATCGGCTCCTCCATCGTCATGAACAGCGTCGGCGGGAGCGCCAGCCGCTGGTTGCTCGCGCTGGGCGTGGGCGGTTTCATCGGCGCGGCGCTATGCGGCATCTGGATTCTGTTTTCGATCTGGAGAAGCCGGCGCTAGCGCGCGACGCGCGGGCATCGTGGTGGCGTGCGGGCACGGCGCGGTGAACACTTGCGCAGGCGCTCGTTAGTAGTAATACTACTAACCATGGACCTGACCGACACCCAGCAAGCAATCCTGGCCTTGATCGCCGAGCGCATCGATGCCGATGGTGTTCCGCCGTCGCAGACCGAGATCGCGCGCGCGTTCGGCTTCAAGGGCGTCCGCGCGGCGCAATATCACCTGGAAGCGCTGGAGCATGCGGGGGCGATCCGCCGCGTTCCAGGCCAGGCGCGCGGGATACGGCTGGCCGGGCAGGGTGCGCAGACACGCACGGCTCCGGTGAGCGAGGCCGCCCGCGACGATGTGCTGCGCCTGCCGGTGCTGGGCCGCGTCGCGGCGGGTTTGCCGATCGGTGCCGATATCGGCTCGGACGACTTCGTTGTACTGGATCGTGTGTTTTTCTCGCCCTCGCCGGATTATCTGCTCAAGGTGCAAGGCGATTCGATGCGCGACGAAGGCATCTTCAATGGCGATCTGATCGGCGTGCACCGTACCCGCGACGCGCGCTCGGGGCAGATCGTGGTGGCGCGGATCGATGAGGAAATCACGGTAAAGCTGCTGAAGATCGGCAAGGACCGTATTCGGCTGTTGCCGCGCAATCCAGACTACGCGCCCATTGAGGTGCTACCGGATCAGGATTTCGCGATTGAAGGACTGTATTGCGGACTGTTGAGGCCTAACCGCTGAGGTCTGTGCCGATGGCCGTGCCGGCGTTTCTCCGAGCTGGCACCGCAGGATTTCCCGCTGCCACGGGACCTTCCGCCTCCCTAATCTGAGTGTGTCGCCTGCAGTCTCAGCCTGTGCGATACACCGCCGCTACATTAGCCCCATACCGAAATCACTGACGAGGATCACCCAGATGGACGAGAACAAGAAGCGCGCCCTTTCCGCCGCACTGAGCCAGATCGAAAAGCAATTCGGCAAGGGTTCGGTCATGCGCATGGGCGACCGCGTCATCGAGGCAGTCGAAGTCATCCCGACCGGCTCGCTGATGCTGGATATCGCCCTGGGGATCGGCGGCCTGCCGAAGGGCCGCGTGGTCGAAATCTACGGCCCGGAATCCTCCGGCAAGACCACCTTGACCCTGCAAGCCATCGCCCAGTGCCAGAAGAACGGCGGCACCGCTGCCTTCATCGACGCCGAGCACGCGCTGGACCCGATTTATGCGGCCAAGCTGGGCGTCAACGTCGACGACCTGCTGCTGTCGCAGCCCGATACCGGTGAGCAGGCACTGGAAATTGCCGACATGCTGGTGCGCTCGGGTTCGGTTGATATCGTGGTGGTCGACTCGGTTGCCGCACTGACGCCAAAGGCGGAAATCGAAGGCGAGATGGGCGACCAGTTGCCTGGTTTGCAGGCTCGCCTGATGAGCCAGGCGCTGCGCAAGCTCACCGGCAATATCAAGCGCTCCAATACGCTGGTGGTCTTCATCAATCAGCTGCGCATGAAGATCGGCGTCATGATGCCGGGCCAGAGCCCGGAAGTGACCACCGGCGGCAACGCGCTGAAGTTCTACGCCTCGGTGCGTCTGGATATTCGCCGTATCGGTGCGATCAAGAAGGGCGACGAGATCATCGGCAACCAGACCAAGATCAAGGTGGTCAAGAACAAGCTGGCGCCTCCGTTCAAGCAGGTCGTGACCGAAATCCTGTATGGCGAAGGCATCAGCCGCGAGGGCGAATTGATCGACATGGGCGTGGAAGCCAAGCTGGTCGACAAGGCCGGCGCCTGGTACAGCTACGGCGATGAGCGCATCGGGCAGGGCAAGGACAACGCACGGACCTACCTGCGCGACAACCCGCAGGTTGCGACCCGGCTGGAAGCCGAGTTGCGTGAGAAGTTCCAGCCTGCCGAAGCACCGCGCGAGGCCGGCGACGACGAAGACAAGGAATAAGTTGCAGCCTCACAACATCACCAGTCGCCGGAGTCGGTTTGCCGGGAGTCGGTGACGGTGATGCTATTGGTGAGCGGTGGGCGGAACCTCGCACGGTACGCCACCGCTCCATTGCCGCCCACGTCCGCCCGGCGCTGGGGCAGCAGGTTCGAGCGTGTTTGAAGTTTTTCTATCGCGGGGACGGCGGAGTCAGTGCCGTCGCTTCTCGCGGTAGATCTATCGAAGGCCAGGAGGGCAGGCGCCATGGACGGCGCATTGATGTCGTAACTGATCTTGGCCATTCGGGACACCTCAACGATGGACGAGCAAGAGCCCGCACCAAAGCGGGGGCGCCGGTTCAAGGAACAGACGCCGGTCCAGCGTGCACTCGGCCTATTGGTGCGGCGCGAACATTCGCGCAAGGAATTGAACCGCAAGCTGCTGGCTCGCGGAATCGAGCCAGATGCGGCGCAGGCGGCCGTCGATCGGCTCACGGACGAGGGGTGGCAGGACGACACCCGCTTCGCTGCTGCAGTGGTGCGCAATCGCGCCGGTTCTGGTTATGGCCCGCTGCATATTCGTGCCGAGCTCGGGACCCATGGCCTGGATAGCGAGGCCATCAGTGCCGCCTTGGCGACCTTCGAAGGGGATTGGGCCGAAAACGCGCGCGACCTGATCCGCCGTCGGTTCGGCGAACAAGGCCCAACCGACCTTCCGCAGCGGCGCAAGGCCGCCGATCTGCTGGCCCGGCGGGGTTTCGACGGCAACAGCATTCGCGCCGCCACGCGCTTCGACCTTGAGGACTGAGGGCGTCAGGCCTGCTACCCTTCGTGGTTTCAGGTTGTTCCGCTCATCTGCGCCCACATGTCATTGGGTGACCGGGACTGCCGCCCGCCCAATGCCAGCACATGAACGCACCCGCCAAATTCAGCACTTCCCAGATTCGTAGTGACTTCCTCGCGTTCTTCGAGGGGAAGGGCCACACCATCGTGCCATCCGCGCCGCTGGTGCCGGGCAACGACCCCACCTTGCTGTTTACCAACTCCGGCATGGTCCAGTTCAAGGACGTCTTCCTTGGCGCGGAGAAGCGCAGCTACGTCCGTGCCGCAGACGTGCAGCGCTGCCTGCGTGCCGGTGGCAAGCACAACGATCTGGACTCGGTTGGCTACACCGCACGCCACCACACCTTCTTCGAAATGCTCGGCAACTGGTCGTTCGGCGACTATTTCAAGAAGGACGCCATCGCCTGGGCATGGGAACTGTTGACCCAGGTCTGGAAGCTGCCGGCCGACCGCCTGCTGGTCACCGTCTATCACACCGACGAAGAAGCCTTCGCGTTGTGGCGCGACATGATCGGCATCCCGGAAAGCCGCATCGTACGCATTGGCGACAACAAGGGTGCGCCCTACGCGTCGGACAATTTCTGGCAGATGGCCGATACCGGCCCCTGCGGCCCGTGTACCGAAATCTTCTTCGACCACGGCGATCACATCGCCGGTGGTCCACCGGGGTCCCCGGATGAAGACGGCGACCGCTTCATCGAGATCTGGAACCTGGTCTTCATGCAGTTCGATCGCCAGCCCGACGGCACCCTGGTGCCGCTGCCGGCGCCGTGCGTGGACACAGGCATGGGCTTGGAGCGTCTGGCTGCGATCCTGCAGCACGTCCATACCAACTATGAAATCGACCTGTTCCAGGCGTTGATCGGCAAGGCCAGTGCGCTGACCGGCATCACCGATCTGGAGAATAAGTCGCTGCGGGTAATCGCCGATCACATCCGCGCCTGTTCTTTCCTCATCGTCGATGGCGTGTTGCCCTCCAACGAAGGCCGCGGCTATGTGCTGCGCCGGATCATCCGGCGTGCGCTGCGCCATGGTTGGATGTTGGGCGTGCGCCAGCCGTTCTTCAGCAAGATGGTGCCCACGCTGGTGGAGCTGATGGGCGAAGCCTATCCCGAACTGGTGGTGGCGCAGGACACTGTGGCGCGCGCGCTGTTGGCCGAAGAAGAGCGCTTTGCCGAGACGCTGGACGCCGGCATGAAGATCTTCGACGAGGTCGCATCGCGCTCGCAGGACATCATCCCGGGCGCCGACGCGTTTCGGCTGTACGACACTTACGGCTTCCCGGTCGACCTGACTGCCGACATCGCGCGCGAGCGCGGCATGCGCGTGGACATGGAGGGCTTCGAGTTCGCGATGGAGCGCCAGCGCGAGACGGCGCGCGCGGCTGGCAAGTTCGGCGGTGGCGTCGCATTGCCGGCGGACCTGGTCGCCAGCATGTCGCCGACCGTGTTCCTGGGCTACGAAGCGTACGATGCCGATGCCCTCAAGGTCGTGGCACTGCTCAAGCAGGGCCGTCCGGTCGAACGTGCGGAAGCGGGCGATGAGGTGATCGTGTTCACCGACCGCACGCCGTTCTATGCCGAGTCGGGCGGCCAGGTCGGCGACAGCGGCCAGCTGAGCGGCCCCGGCGTGTCGATCAACGTTACCGATACGCAGAAGTTCGCAGGCCAGTTCCACGGGCATGTGGGGCGCATCAGCGAAGGCGCGCTCGCGCTTGGCGATGTGCTTGCCGGCGGGATCGACACGCAACGTCGCGGCAAGACCATCCTCAACCACTCGGCCACCCATCTACTTCACGCCGCCCTGCGCGAAGTCCTGGGAACGCATGTGCAACAGAAGGGTTCGCTGGTCGCGCCTGATCGTCTGCGCTTTGACTTCTCGCACTTCCAGCCGATCACTGCCGACGAGCTCGCTGTGATCGAGCGCAAGGTCAACGCCGAAGTGCGCGCCAACCATGGCGTGGAAGTGCACAACATGGCCATGCAGGAGGCGCTGGATTTCGGCGCGATGGCGCTGTTCGGCGAGAAGTACGGAGAAAACGTCCGCGTGCTCAAGATGGGCGGCTATTCCACTGAGCTGTGTGGCGGTACCCACGTCACCCGCACCGGCGACATCGGCTTGTTCAAGATCACCTCCGAAGGCGGCGTGTCGTCGGGCGTGCGTCGTATCGAAGCGGTGACCGGGCAGGGCGCGCTGGACTATGTGGCTGACGAGGAACGTCGCCTGCTGGAAGCGGCCAATCTGCTCGGCGGCAACACCAGCGAGGTGGTGGACAAGGTGCGCGCACTGACCGAGCGCCAGAAGCGGCTGGAGCGCGAGCTGGAATCGCTCAAGGCCAAGTTGGCGTCGGGTGCGACTGCCGATTTGGGCGCTAGCGCGATCGATGTTGTCGGAGTCAAGGTTGTCGCGGTGCGTCTGGAGGGCTTCGATGCCAAGGCGCTGCGCGATGCGATGGATCGCCTGAAGCAGCAGCTCGGCGATTCGGTCATCGTGCTGGCTGGCGCTTCGGGCGGCAAGGTGGCGCTCGTCGCCGGTGTGAACGGCAGCCCAACTGGCAAGGTGAAGGCAGGGGAACTCCTCGGTCACATCGCCAGTCAGATCGGCGGCAAGGGCGGCGGCCGTCCGGATCTCGCCCAGGGTGGTGGCGAGGACGGGCCCGCCCTTGCGACCGCACTCGACGGTGTGCCCCTCTGGGTCAAGCAACACTTGGGCTGAACACTTGTCCTGCTATGCCTTGCTGGCTAGCAGGATGTCCCGCTACCATTTCTGGTCTATTCCCTTTACGTAGGGCGCGTCTCAGTCAGGAGGCCGTCGATGCTGGTGGGAAATCCACCGGTTCCAGGAGATTTGCAAAATGTTGATCCTCACTCGCCGGGTAGGCGAAACCTTGATGATCGGCGACTCGGTCACCGTGACCGTTCTCGGCGTCAAGGGCAATCAGGTGCGCATCGGTATCACCGCACCTAAGGATGTGGCTGTGCATCGCGAAGAAATCTATCAGCGCATCCAGCGTGGGGATGAGCCGGTCGCTTCCGGCGCACATCACGGTGACGATTCTTCGAATTGATCGTTGTCAAGGGTTTACGTTAGCCCCTCTTACCCGGTATTCTTCGCGGCCTGCCACGGACATCGCGGCAGGCAGCAAAAACTGGAGCGATGCCCGAGCGGCTGAAGGGGCTCCCCTGCTAAGGGAGTATAGGGTCAAAAGCTCTATCGAGGGTTCGAATCCCTCTCGCTCCGCCAGTGTCAAGAAGAAAGCCCCCGTAAAACGGGGCTTTTTTCATTTTCTAGGCCGCGTGCCCCATGTTCTGCCCCACACTTGGCGAAGTGGTCTGCTGCACGATCCATTCGTCCACCTGTGTGGATAGCCACAGCGATCGCGAGCAAACCTTGTGCGGCTTTGGAAATTTTCCGACCTGCACCTGACGGTAGATGGTCGCAGGGCTCAGCCCTACCTTCGCACGCACGTCCTTCATGGCGAGTAGGCGCAGGTCGCTATCAGTCTCGGGCATTGGGGTTTTCCTCCAGCAGGTATTTCGTATCGATGGCCCAGCCAGCTTCGCGCGCGCCGAGCAGTCGCAGCTCGGCGGCGTCGAACTCGTCCAGGCGCAGGAAAGTGATTGCCGCCTCAATATGGCCAGGAGCCAAGGCGCATGCGCTGCAGAACCGGCCATAGACGTTCTGCTTGCAGCACTGCCAGGGTTCGGCCAGGTCGTGCATGCGCTTGCCCTCTTCGCGAAGGTGGCGCTTCAGCAGCTGCCGCACGGTGGCTTTGCCGACCGGCACGCGGATCGGCCGACCGCCCACGGCGAGCCCGTTGTTGCGTGCCTGGCGGGGTAGGGGCCGGGAGCCGTCAGCCATTGCGCACCTCCCGATCCGGGGCGATGCGCACGCCTGCCTCGGCCAGGTGCTGCATCTCTCCATCCCGGCTCTCGCCCTTCTCCGCAGTTAGGAAGATGTAGCCGCGCGTCCGCGGATTGGCCAGCCTGTAAGTCCTTGATCCGTGCCACACCTTCATCGCATGGCTGCGCTCGACCTCAATGTCATCGACGAAGTATTTCGGCATCACTGCACCTCCGGCTTGGCCTGCTGGTCGATGAGGTTGCTCGCTGCCCACTGGCGCATTCGAGACCATCGTTGCTCTGGGGTTTCGTTGTAGAACCAGGCCTCGTCGTTCATGTAGACAACCTCCTTTGCCAGCGGCTCGGCAATGTCCAGGCGAGCAGCGGCCCGATCAGCCTCGAAATCGTAGTCCGTTCCTCCATTCACACCCTGATCCAGGTCTGTCCCGCGCAGATGCGCAACTGCACCGAGCGCGCAGAAGCACCCATCCTGCTCAACTGTGTGGGCGATCAGCTTCTTCTCTGGCAGCGCATCCAACGCGGTGATCAGATCCCGCAGCAAACTCTGCCCACGCTTCCCGCGCATGGCTGATGCCACTCGTCCGCGCCAGCGCCCGAAGGCCAAGATGTCTTCCATATCGTCGCTGTATCCGGAGCGGCTCACGCATCACCATCCTTCGCCGCGGTCGGCTGGGGGGGGGTGGCGAGTAACCGGCGCAGCGCCCAACGCGCTTTCGCGGCCGCCTCCATGACATAGCCAGGCTGGTCGGCAGGAAGGGCGTCCAGCTTGTCCAGACAGCGCGAAAGCTTATCGAATCCCAAGCGATCGACGGTCAGCGCGTCACCGTTGTCTTCTGCGTCTTCGGCAAGGCTCCACGCAGCAAAAGCCAATTGCAGAAGCGCTTCGATTGCATCGGTTTCGCCATCAACCGGCACAGCAGCAGGCGCGGGCTGTCCTCCGTCGTAAAGCAGGCAGCTTCGTGCAACCAGAGCCGCGTAGGACCGCACAACGGCCTGCACGTGCGACGGTCCTGCCAACGTGCCGATCAGCTCAACGGACTGCACCGCGCGTTCGGCAAGTGCGCGTGCGCTCTCCGCTGTGTGGCGCTCCACCCCCACCGGCTGGCGGGCGGCGATTGCTTCGGGCTCCGGTCGCAGTGCCATCGGGCGGACGAACCACGCATAGGGGCCGTCCTCGGTGTCGCCTTTCCATGCGAGCCGCCAGTCGCCCTCCGGGGCTTCCGGATTCCACGCGCGCATTTCCTGCCAGTACAGCTCGTCGCCGTCCTCGATAGCCTCCTCGGTGAATTCTCCGGCAACAACCTGGAAGTCAAAGCCCTGGGCGCGCACCAACTTATCCAGCGCGTCTTCCCGATCGTCGGGCCAGCTCGGCAGATCCGGGTGATACAGGTCGCCATCGCCGTTGGCACGCAGGCGTTCCGCGCGATAAAGCCCACGCCACGGGTCAGTAACGTCGATGAGCGCATCCCGCGCGCCCTGCCGCTCGACAGGCGCTGCTTGATGCATGGGGGCGGCAGGCGCTGCGGCGAGCATGGCGCGGTAGGCTGGCGCCATCGTCGCGATCGTTGCCGCGAGCAAGTCCTTCGTCATCCCGGGGCCGAGGTCGAACGCTGTACCCAGAACGATGTCGGCCGCTTTGCGGGCCATTTCGATATCGGCTGGAGACGCGCAAGGCCATGCAGCCATAGCTGCGCCTGCAATGATCTCGGCGGTGGGCTCACGCGGCACCGACACCCAGCCATCCGGCACGCCGGCGGCAGGAAGTGCCAACTGTTCGGAATCTCCGAATGGTTCGTTCAGACCGGCGGCTGCGCTGCGCTGCTGCAACTGTCCGGAATTGCGGGAATGTTCGTTCATGGCTCAGCCCTCCACCTTCGACAGGCGCAGCGCCTGCTCGAGCACCAGGAACAGGCGGCGCATCTCGGCCGACTGCAGCGCGAAGCGCGCATCCAGCTCCGCGCGCGCTCCGTCGCCCTCGACGTCGTCGAGCTGGTCCAGCGCGCCATCCAGGAACTTGAGCTTCCGGATCACCAGGTCATCGCCCAGAACGAAAGACAGGTTGTCGTCCAGCACCAGCGCCAGCTTGGTGACCTGCTTGCCGGCCTCCAGGTGCTTGTCGATCTCGTCGCCGCGCAGCTCTTGGTGCTGGCACTTCACGATGGCGCCGCCCTCGATCGGGTCGCGCAGCTCGGCCTCCTCGCCGATGCTCAGCGATTCCGGCAGCGGCTCGCCGGCGATCCATCCGGTGAGCACGGCGCGCGGCGCCACCTCGGCGTTGAGTGGCAGGGCCGGGAAGCTGCCGAGCATGCCGCGGATCTCCGACACGACACTTTCGCCGACCTTGCGGCTGGATGTGTCGACGATGGCCAAGCCGTTCGCCAGGTCGAGGATCACGTCGGTGCGCGAGTTGCGCACGAAGGCTTTGGGCAGCAGCTCGTGGATGATGTCGTCCTTCAGGCGCTTGCGCGCGTTGCCGCCCGGCCGGCGGCCTTCGCGCTTCTCGATCTCGGCGCACTTCTGCTCGTGCGCGTCATTGATGACCGCGCCGGGCAGCATCTTGTGCTGACCGCCGACGGCCAGCCAGAGGAAGTCGCCCAGCCGGTGGCTGAGCTGCTCGGTCTCCTCGCGGCCGAACGGGGAGACGAAGCCGCGGGAGGCCATCTCCAGCGGGCCGACTGGCTTGAGCGTGCACTGGGGCAGCAGCTCCTCGACGGCGGACAGGTCGAGGGAGGTGGGGAAGCGGAACATGGTGAGGTTGCGAAAGAACATGGTCACTCCGAATCGGTGTGGGCCGCCGCGAAGTGCTGCGGCAGCTGTGTGAGGTCTGGGCGCTGGCCGTTGCGCCAGGCGGTCTGGTAGTTGCGGCCGAACTGCTCGCGCAGCTGGTCGATCTCGCGGGCTTCTGGCGAGAGCTGGGCCCGGCGCAGCTGGCAGGCGCACTCGTAGCGGTGCAGGCGCGCGGCGCCGGTGATCTGGCGCGGCATGCCGGCGAGGTCGTGCTGCAGGATGGCGTCGAGGCCGCGGCCGAGGAGGGCGATCACGCTGCCTGCTCCTGCGGCTGGGGTTCCATCGTTGCGAACAGATCCGGCATCGCCATTTCGCGCTCGGCGGCCTGCAGGTACTTCACCCCGTCCATGAAATAAGCCGTGGACAGCTCGGCGGCGCGCCCCTGGCGGCCCAGCTTCAGTGCCCGATACGGCACGGTGAACAGGCCGCCGAACGGATCGAACACGAGCTCGCCGGCGTTGCTGAAGCGCTGGATCAGGCGGTCGACGATGTCGAACTGCAGCGGGCAGATGTGGTTCTCCAGGCCGCGCCGGGTCTGCTCGCCGTTGAGCGTGAGCATGCGGTTGACGTCGTGCCACACGTCCGGGTCATGGCTGCCAGGCGCCAGCGACATGAAGGTCGACGGCAGCGCGCCGCGAGCCTCCAGCTCCTCACCGATGCGTACGTGGGTCTCGTAGTCGTAGACCTCGCGCAGCGAGTACTCGGTGAACAGCTTGGCCAGCTTGTCCGGGCCCAGCTGCGCCAGCTCGTCGGCGGTCAGCTGCCGGCGGCCACTCGATCGCCAGAACGCATGCGCATCGACCTGCCAGCGTGCCCTCGTGTAATCCGCCTTTTGCTTCCGCACCGGCTCGTCGGCATAGCCACGGCTGCGATCGGTCTGCGGCTTGTGCAGCAGCACGATGTACTCCGGTGAGCCGACGCCCATCTTCGTGCCGTCCTTGCACTGTTCCGACCAGCCCAGGCGGTAGGTCTGGTTGTTCTCGCGCACCACGTCGGTCACGACCGTGATCAGACCCATGTAGTCGAACCCGTGCGAGCGGTAGTGGAAGATCGCCTCGGCATGGAACGGGCTGACGGTCGGTACGCCGGCGCCGGTCACCGCGCCGAACTGGATCCGATCTTTCACGTGGATGGCGGCGATGCGGCCGGGCTTGAGGATCCGCAGCAACTGCGTGCTGAGGTGATCCATCTGCGCCCAGAAGTGCGCGTTGTCGTCGGTGTGCCCGAAGTCGTTGTAGCTCGGGCTGTACTCGTAGTGGTTGGCGAACGGGATCGAGGTCACGATCAGGTCGACGCTGTTGTCGGCCATGCCGCGCGTCTCCACCACGCAGTCGTTGTTAGCGACGGTCCAGCCGGTACCGGTGGCCTCGATCCGCTCCACCCCGATCGAGCGCTGCAGCACCTGCGCCATCGCGGCCTTGCTTAAGCCGTATTCCCTGATGATCTCGCTCATTTTCTCTACCATCTCCTCGTGGCGCGTCCACTTCGCCTGCAGGTTGGCCAGCACCTCGCGCTCGCTCTCGGCGTAGACGATCCACACCTCCACCGGGTGCGCTTGTTGGTACCGCTGGATGCGGTGAATGGACTGAATGAAGTCGTTGAACTTGAAGCCGATGCCGGCATAGACCGACAGGTGGCAATGCCGCTGGAAGTTGCAGCCGCTGCCGGCGATGACTGGCTTCGCCGATAGGATCGGAATCACGCCTTCGCTGAAGTCGATGACCGCCTGTTCCCGCTCGTCGAGTTCCTGATCGCCATAGATGCTTACCGCTGCCGGGATGGCCGCCTGCAGCGCATGCCGCTCGGCTTCCAGGTCGTGCCAGATCAGCCAGTGATCATTGGGTCGCGCGGCGATGACCTGCTGCACCGCCTGCACGCGCGCGGCCAGCGTGTCGCGCTTTTCCTTCGCGGCATCCTTCAGGCCCATCGCTGCATCTCGGAACAGCTTGCCCTGGCCGTCTCGCTCGGCACCGGCGCTGGCGTGGTCCACCGGCACCTCAACGTAGTGCACGGTCAGTTCCGGCAGGTCATAGCCCTCATCGCTGTAGCCCAGGTCAGATGGCTTCTGCAGGAACAGCGCCCAGCTCGCGACCCATAGCCAGAACTCCCGCTCCTTGTGCGGGTACAGCGTCAGGTTGTTGGCCTGAGTGCTGTCGCGCTTGAACCAGCGGGTTAGGGCCTGGCCGGTGTCCATGACGCCCAGGAAGCCGGCGTAATGGATCAGCTCTTTGTATCGGTTCGGGCTGGGGGTCGCCGTTGCAACGAACCGGT
Organism: Xanthomonas sp. A1809; assembly: GCF_017746015.1. NCBI lineage: Bacteria > Pseudomonadati > Pseudomonadota > Gammaproteobacteria > Lysobacterales > Lysobacteraceae > Xanthomonas > Xanthomonas sp. A1809. The sequence goes on from NZ_JAGHWZ010000007.1 coordinate 268,740, forward strand.
ACCGGACCTCATCGAAGAGCGTCAGAAACTGCTGGTAGGTCTTCGACCCGAAGCTGCGCAGCACCGACGCCTCGTCCAGGCTCGCGGCGGTGAAGAGGTTGGGATCGAGCTTGCCGTCTCGCACGCTCTCGTAATTGGTCAGGTGGATGCCATCGAAGTCCTGATCCACCTCGGCGCTCGTGCGCACGAAGCGCGTCTCCAGGCCCAGCTTGCCGGCGTCGCGGCGGAACTCCTGCCGCACGCCCAGCGGCACCACGATTCCGACGGCACCGCCGGCATGCGCGCGGGCCAGACGCATGATCTCTAGCTGCTGCATGCTTTTGCCGAGGCCGAAGCGCTGGAAGAGGGCGCGGCGTCCGCCAGAGCACGCCCATACAACGCTGTCGCGCTGGTGCGGCTTGAGGATCGGGTGCACGTCGTCTGGCGACACGTCGAAGCCGAGCGACGGGGCAACGCGCACCTTGCGCTCCAGGAACTCGCGGTAGGGGTCAGCCACCGCGAGCCTCCCGCTGCGCTTCGTCGCGAAGTTCCTGCAGGGCGGGCACGTGCGTCAGCCGCACCAGCTCGTCGGACTTGCCGGCTTCACGTGCGCGCGCCAGAGCCCAATCCAGGGCAGCAAGCCTATCGGTCGGATGCATACTCATCGGGTGATCAACCTGGTGGTGTAGGGGGCGATGGTTTCGGCGCGACGCGCGACGGCGCGCTCCTGGTTTGCGGTGCCTTGCCAGATGCGCCACGGGTGCGCGCCGGGCTTCTTGGCGCGGGCAAGGGCGGCGCGCTGTTCCGGTGTCTGCGTGGTGCTCATGCGCGCGCGCGCTGTGCGTACGGC